>JAQUSU010000001.1:53421-106375 GCA_028710085.1 Anaerotignum sp. | reverse complement strand
CTTGCATCGTCGGAAATTTCTGTTTCTGAAAGAATACAACGGCTGATTTCATTTTCCAAAGAGGGCAACGGCGCCAATAATTCAAAATATTCATCCATACGCTCATAGGCTTCCGCCTTATTTTCATGCTTTCCGTAATTTTTAATTTTACGGCATACATACAGAAATTCTCCAACGCCCATTAATTCGGAAATAGAAAGAACCCCTGCCATGCTTGCACGCTTAAGCTGGGGTCTGATTTCCCGAAAACCGCCAAAAGAGGGGGTTCCCTTTCGCAAAATCATATCCGTGGCTTCCGTCGTTTCCTGCTGCCAAAGGGCGATGTCACTCATTGCTGTTGCAGGGTGCAGCTCTCTGGCACGTTCCTTTGCCATGGGCGAAACCGCAAAGCCTGCTAATTTTTCAATTATTTTGTCATACTCTAGTTTGTGCAATGCTTTTTTGTTCATTTGAATACCTCATCCAATTCATAATGAATATTTATATTATATCCCTTATCCTTAAGGATACCATAAAAGAAAGCAACTGGAATTCCCTGGAACCCTTCTGTAATTTCCAACTGGACACAGCGCAGCTTTCTGATACAATAAAACTTTTTAATGATTCATATTTAACTTAATAGTAATTATATCATATAAATTTATGAAAACAAATATTTCCGACTGCTATTTGTTTTTTACCATAAAAAACACAGTGGCTTGCGCTAACCCTAATTCTCAGATGGGTTCCTTCTTTCATCTATACACATCTTACATATGAACGAAGCTTATGAACAACGCTTGACACAAACTTGTCATAGTTCTATAATTAAATGGTGAATAATTCCTTTTGGAGTTATTTATGGATATTAATTGTTACTATTATTCTTTCATACAATAAGGAGGCCAAAAGTGTATGAGCACATCCTATGAAACAGTAAAAGTAAGCAAAAAAGACTTTATTGGCACCATTACATTAAACAGGCCCGAAAGCCTAAATACCTTTACCATACAGCTTGCACAGGATTTAAATAGCGCCCTGCATGAGATGGATGCAGATGATGAAGTGCGTGTGATTATTATCAACGGTGCAGGAAAAGCCTTTTGTGCAGGCATTGACGTAAACGGATTAGAGGGTCGTTCCCCCCTTGAGTTATATGAATGGGTGAGCGAAATGGAAAAAATGAGCCTAACCATCGCAGCTATGGCAAAGCCAGTCATTGCGGCAGTACATAATGTTGCAGTTGCAAACGGAATTGGTTTGGTTGCTTCTGCTGATTTGGCCATTGCTTCCGAGGATGCACGTTTTGGGGCAACCGCTGTAAAGGTTGGTTTATTCTGCATGGGGCCTGCAGTTCCCCTCTCCAAATGCTTGGGACGCAAAAAAGCCCTTGAATTGGTTTTAACAGGAGATTTGATTGATGCAAAGGAAGCAGAGCGCATTGGCTTAGTCAATAAAGTAGTCCCAAAAGAGGACTTGGAAAAAGAAGCAATTGCTATGGCAAAGAAAATTGCTGAATTTAGTCCCCTTGGCGTACAGCTTGGAAAAAAATCTTTCTACCGCTGTGCAGATTTGGAATACAGCAAAGCCTTTGAAATGGTCAATAATCATTTTGCTATGCTTTGCACAACCGAGGATGCAAAAGAAGGCGTATCAGCCTTTTTAGAAAAAAGAACGCCCGACTGGAAATTGAAATAAGCCATCCTTGTTATTGATTGATGGATATTTTTATTAAGCTAAACCATAAAGACCGCCTTTCCTCGTTTTATAAGGATTGGCGGTCTTATCATTTTTATTGTTCCTTAATTAACCCGTTTTTATAGATGTAAAGTAATTTTTCCAGCTCTTCAATGCTTTCCAATAGCTTTTTGCCAATATCCGTATCCCTAACGCGAATACGGTCTTGGGTATACTGCAACGCTACGGTTGAGGAGAGAATGTCCTTTTCCTCCGCTATCGCCACTTCTGTGGAAACGAAAGGCTCATGAGAAACCAATACCAGCCCATGGGAATTGTAAATCAGGGTATAGCCGGCAATGCCTGTCACTTTCTGATATGCCTTTGCAAACCCACCGTCAATGACAAAAAGTCTCCCATTGGCTTTAATGGGGCTTTCTCCCTTTGAAACCTTTACGGGTACATGTCCGTTGATAATATGGGACGTATCAGGATCAAGCCCAAAGGCTGACAATACCATTTTGCAAACATGCTCTTCGTTTCGCAAAGAATAGTATGGATTACCAATCTCCTTATGGGTTGTTTTATCATCTATGAAATAGCGCTCAAAGGTTGTCATCTTTTTCTTTCCAAACAAAGGTGAATCCTCGCCACACCATAAATACCAAATGATATCCATACACTCTCGCTTGTTATCACTATGGGGCTTGCTGAAGTAGCCCTCACGAACCGTTCTTTCCACTTCATCCAAATATTCTTTTCCGGTATATTTTTTGCCGCGGAAAAGCACGGTTTTTATTGTTCCGTCCTCATTCATAGGGATACCACCATGGAACAAAAGGTTGGAATTATAAATCGTATACATACTGCCCTTGCTATAAAGAACACGGGTATGCTCCTGCAATTTTTGACTGTTCACAAAAGAGGATTTTACCTTATCCATTACAAACTGCTCCTCTGGAGTCAGCTTATAGGGATCCTTGGGATCAATGGTAGGAAAATTTGTATCGTTCAACTGATATTCTTTTCCTTCAAGCTTGATCGTTCCCTTTTCTAAATTAATTTTATCCAGCAGTAACCGATTATCCATCTTAAATTCAGGATGACGCTTAATGATTTGCGCTTCCATTTTCCATTGCAATATGGAAATCGCCTTATGCATTTTGGCAATCATATTAAAATCCTTATCATTCAATTCTTCCGTACCCTTGGGTGCAAATTGTGTGCAAGGATCATTCGCATATTTTTCCATGGCAAACGTAGCCAAAGGAATTAGGTTAATTCCATAATCTTCTTCAATGGTATCCAAATTTGCATATCTGGTTTGGATTCGCAAAACATTGCAAATCAACGCCTGACAGCCTGCCGCCGCCCCCATCCAAGCAATGTCGTGGTTTCCCCATTGAATATCAACGGAATGATATTGCGCCAAAATGTCCATGATTGCCGCTGCATTTGGCCCTCTGTCATAAATATCACCAATCACATGAAGCTGATCAATGGCCAATCTTTGAATGAGGTTTGCCAACGCAATAATAAAACGATCTGCCTGATCCAAATCAATAATCGTGCGAATGATTTCGTTATAGTACATTTCCTTATCACGACTGATACTATCTTCATGAAGCAATTCTTCAATGATATAGGTAAACTCCTTGGGAAGTGCTTTTCTAACCTTGGAGCGCGTATATTTTGAAGAAACCACTTTGCAAATGCGAACCAGCCTATGTAAAGTAATTTTATACCAGTCGTTCAAATCCTCTTCCTGCTCTGCCATCATTTCCAGCTTTTTTTCAGGATAATAAATGAGTGTTGCCAAAGCCTTTTTTTCGCTTTCCAGTAAGCTTGCACCAAAGATTGCGCTGATATGGTTTTTAATAACCCCAGATGCATTTCGCAAAACATGACTAAAGGATTCCGCTTCTCCATGAATATCGGAAACAAAATGTTCTGTGCCTTTTGGCAAATTTAATATAGCTTTCAGGTTCATTACCTCTGTTGCAGCGCTATTGATATTTTTATACTGATTTGCTAATAATTTTAAATACTTCATTTCTTCTTGTGTAAAGGATTGTTCTGTAGAATACATCTTCCGCTCACCATTCTTTCAAAAATAAACATTATCTAAGGTAATACCGCATAATTCTGTGCGTCCAGATGTGCAGTCAGATTTTTCGTCAGACAAAACAAAAAGCACATTCAATACTGGAGGTATTTACGAGCATTTTTGTGAAGACTGACGGAAAAGATGCAAGTAGATGGGCGTACAAGGCGTCAGCTGCGAATTGTGCGGTGTTGCCCTAATTCATTATAGCAGAGGGCTTTTTCTTTTCCTAGACTTTTTTGAAAATATTTTTCCAAATTGGGACATTTTTCGTCCCGCAACATTCCTTATCGCCTTATTTATTGTTCTGAAATAAAGCCAATTTAAATTTCACTTCAAAATTTTTGTCCATCCCTGCAGCTTTTGGTCATAAAAAGGCCTTTTCTCATTTTAATAAGAAAAAGCCTCACTCTTAACGATTATACATCTTCATCAACTTTACTTTCCCCGGTACATTCCGTTGTGTTGTGTTTTTCACCAAGTAAAACTACCTCTCTGTTCATAAACAAAACCGTCAAAGCAATACACTCAAAAGAAACGTAAAAATAGGTCAATACATCATATAAAATATCTGTAGCAATATGCTTAGGCAGCAAATAAAAAACACTCCCCATCACCTTATTACAAAGCACAGCGATAAAAGAAATCACAATCAGAAATCCTAGCGTTTTCCAAAACCTACCATCAATCAATTTTTTACTGTAAGCAAGGGCTTTCCATCCTTTGTATCCCCTTAACCCTATGGCATATACATAAAAAGTCCAAATGATCCCTAGATATATCCCAGGAATAATAAAGCATATGGTTGCTAAAATAATCAAAATGCTGGAAATTAACCCCGCTACGATGATCTTCCAAAGGCAATTCATGGCCTCTCCAATAGCTTCTCGCAAATGAATGGTTTCGTTGTACAAATAACCCTTAACAATAATAGCAATTGCAATGATTCCAACAGGCTCCAAAAAAACAGATACCGCCATCAGCAACATATTATTCCTCATTAAATCCAAGTATGCCTCAATTAAAACAGACATATTATCTAAAAGTCCCTTTGTTGCAATCAGATCCAATAATACAATAATACTGGTGCTTAACCTTTCTACAATCAGTACATTCAAAATGCTAATTGGGAAAAAAATCAAGGCAACGACAATTAAAATCTTCTTGAAATTCTTCATAAATAAATGCATTGTAATAGATAAAATTTCTATGATCTTCATTTCTTTGTTGTTAATTTCTTCTAACATACTTCCACCCTTTCTGACCCAAAGGTCAATAAGAATAGTATACCGCATTCCCATAAAAATTCCAACTGCTTTGCGCCTTGTATTTCTTAAGAATTTCCGATACAATATTAAAAAACATTAGAAAGCAGTGATACAATGAGCTTAATGGGTAAAACCGTTTTTATAACTGGCTCCTCCAGGGGCATTGGTCAGGCAATTGCTTTTGCTTTTGCCCAAGCAGGCTGCAACATCATCCTAAACGCCTCTCAAAGCAAAGAAGCACTTTGGGCAATGGAAAAAACGCTAAAGCAAGGGCATTTTCCTGTTCTCGCCCTCCTTGGTGATGTTTCGGATTATGACACCTGCAAAAAAATGTTTCAAGCCATAGAAGAAACCTTTGGCAGCGTTGATATTTTAATCAATAATGCAGGCATTGCTCACATCGGGCTGTTTACCGATATGACACCCCAAGAATGGCAAAGGGTCACAGCGGTTAACTTATTTTCCGTTTTTAACTGCACTCATCTTGCCGTTCCCTCCATGGTGCGAAAAAAAAGCGGCTCTATTATTAATATTTCCTCCATGTGGGGCGAAATCGGCGCTTCCTGCGAAGCAATCTATTCCGCTGCAAAAGGGGGAATCAACAGCTTCACAAAGGCAATGGCAAAGGAGCTTGGGCCTTCGGGAATTCGGGTGAATGCCATCGCCTGCGGTGTCATCGAAACCCAAATGAACGCTTGCTTTGCTGAAGAAGAACGCAACACTCTTATGGATGAAATTCCTCTCATGCGGTTTGGAACCCCTGATGAAGTGGCAAAGCTGGCACTTTTTTTGGCTGATGAAGGCGCCTCCTATCTTACGGGGCAGGTTATCACCCTTGATGGAGGGATGCATTAATGGAAAAAAAATTTTTACTGTTCGATGTTGATCATACCCTTTTGGATTTTTCTACCTCAGAAAAAAAGGCGCTCAAGCAATGTTTCGCTTCCTTAGGAATCCCTTTCAACGAGGAAATCCTTGCATGGTATCTTTCTCATAATCAAAAACTATGGGCAAGCTATGAAAATGGCAGTATCCCACGGGAGGCAATTTTTGAAAGCCGCTTTACTGATACGTTTTCCCAATTCTCCATCCATGCCGACGGAAATTTGATGGAAAAAACATACCGTCAGGCGTTGTCTGAGGGGATTGATTTGATAGAAAATGCCTTAGAGGTGGTCACGAAGCTTTCCCAAACCCACAAGCTCTATATTACCACCAACGGCCTTGCCTCCACTCAGGAAAAACGCCTTAAGGCTTCAGGGCTTTCCTCTTATTTTCAGGCTACTTTTGTTTCGGAAGCAATGGGCTTTCAAAAACCCATGGTTGCGTATTTTGATTATTGCTTTGCCCGCATTCCAAGCTTTCAGAAAAAGGAAGCCCTTATCATTGGAGATTCTTTATCCTCTGATATTCAAGGGGGCATTCGTGCAGGCATTGACACCTGTTGGTTTAATCCGGCCCATCTTCCCAATGAAACCCCATTTCAGCCTACCTTTGAAATACATAATCTGTTGGAGCTATTAGAGCTTTTGGAAATAAATTATTAAAACAAAAAAGTCACAAAAAACGGTAGCTACAAAATTCTCAGCTACCGTTTTTATTGTTAAAGAATTTTTTTTTACAATTACTCAATCAGCACGCAGTAAGTCGTTTCATCTTCAAGCTCACACTTCTTTTTCCATGCAAACCAAGGTTTCCCAAATTACATTTTGAAAGTGAAAAAGGCACTTCCCCACCAATGCAAAACCTAAACGAGAATATAGCTGAATAGCTGGCAAATTTCCTTCATATGTATCAAGCCTTATCGCTTTACATTTTAGCTGACGGGCATATTCTTCCGAAAAAGCAACAAATTCCTTGCCATATCCCCGCCCTTTACAATTCGGCTTGATGCAAAGGGTATGAATCACCAAAACCTCATTGGACTGGGCTGAAATTTTCCAAGAGATGTTGTCATATTCCTTGGGCTGAATATGGTTTAAAATTACACAGCCATAAAGCCGCCCATTTTCATCCTCACCAACGAAAAGAGTTCCCTCCGCCAGTGCTTTTTCCCCGTCTGCTCGGGTAGGATAAAGCCCCTTTTGCCAATTGGTATAGCTCACTTGTGCCGCCTCATAATTCAAAACTTCGTTATAAATTGCTTCAACCTCATTTAAATCTTTTTTCAATGCCTTGCGAATCAAAACCTCACCCCCGGTTTATCTTTCCCCTAATTTTAAACTAGGGTTTGCGTTTAAATCCAAGCCGTCTCGCACCCCTGCCAAGTATTCATAATATGCGGCACAGCCAATCATGGCTGCATTGTCTGTGCAAAGAATCGGCGAAGGAATGCTCAAATGGAACCCATCCTTTTCACAAGCTATTTTCATTTTTTCACGCAGAGCGCTGTTTGAAGCAACCCCGCCAGCCAGAGCAATTTCTTTCACGCCTCTGTCCTTGGCGGCTTTTATGGTTTTGGCCACCAATACCTCAACAACGGCTTGCTGAAAGCTTGCGGCTATATCATAAGGATTGATTTCCTGCCCCATCATCCTCTGTTTGTTTACATAATTTAAAACCGCTGATTTTAACCCGCTAAAGCTAAAATCATAGCTGTCCTCCTCCAAAAAAACACGGGGGAATTTTACTGCCGAGGGATTTCCCTTTTTGGCCGCCGCATCAATCTTCGGCCCACCGGGATAGCCCATGCCAATAACTCTTGCAACCTTGTCATAAGCCTCTCCTGCGGCATCATCCCTTGTTCTGCCCAAAATTTCATACTTTCCATAGTCAGAAACATAAACCAAATGTGAATGACCTCCCGAAACAACCAACGCCATATAGGGCGGTTCAAACTCCTTATTTTCAATATAGTTGGCACAAATATGCCCCTCAATATGGTGCACACCGATCAAGGGCTTGTTTGCCGCAAAAGCAAGAGCCTTTGCCTCTGCCAGTCCAACCAACAACGCACCGACTAAGCCGGGGCCGTAGGTAACACCAATGGCATTCACTTCCTCCAGCGTAAGCCCTGCTTCCTGTAACGCTTGGGTAATCACACCGTCTATTGCCTCAATATGCTTTCTTGAGGCAATTTCAGGCACAACGCCGCCATATAGGGTATGCAAAGCAATCTGTGAGGAAATAATATTAGAAAGCACCTCGCGCCCATTTTTGACCACTGCCGCCGCCGTTTCGTCACAAGAGCTTTCAATTGCCAGTATATATATATCTTTTTTTTCTTCCATAGTTTTTATCCTCCAAATCATCCTTCTTTGGGAAAAAGGATGGTGGTCGTTTTCCGTTCTTCGCCTAAAGAGGTATTCGGGAAAATTGCTTGCGCTACTTCCAAAAACAGCTCAGGCTCATTCAGGGATGGGCTAAAGTGGGTTAGCCATAATTCCTCTGCCCCGCCGCCTTTTGCAAGCTGTGCCGCCTCTGAAAACAACATATGCTTGTTTTCCCTTGCCTTTTGCCTTTTTTCATCATCGCCATACATACCTTCACAAATAAAAAGCTGCACACCCCCAATGAAGCTGCGCAATCGATCCACTGGTCTGGAATCCGTGCAATAAGCAACGCTAACGCCGGCTCTGTCATCTCCCATGACCATTTGGGAAGTGTATACCTTCCCTTCATGCTCGATGGAGCCTTCCTTTTGTATCCTTCCCCATAAAGGCTTTGGAAGCCCCAAGCCTTCGGCTCTTCTCACATCAAACTTCCCTTTTCGATGTATGTCGATACGATATGCATAGCATCTTACCATATGCTCAGCTAAGCAATAGGAAATAGAAAACTCACCTACCCGAATAGGGTTTGGCGTATCCTTTTCAATTTCAACAAATTTTAAGGGAAAAGGCAATTCAGGGCAAATCCTGCATAATCCTTCCACAATATATTCCAGTCCGGGGGGGCCCACAAGTGTTAGCGGCTCTGCTCTGCCCGCATTCCCAATGGTAAGCAAAAGCCCCGGAAGCCCCGAAATATGATCCGCATGAAAATGAGTAATGCAAATGACATCAATGGCTTTAAAACCCCATCCCAGCATTTTCATTGTAACCTGCGTTCCTTCGCCGCAGTCTATCATCAATAGCCGCCCATTCACTCGGGCAAGCATTGCCGTTAAAAATCGTCCGGGCATGGGCATCATTCCGCCTGTTCCCAGTAAACAAATATCAAGCATAACCTTCTCCTTTTATTTCAAAAAATAACTCATGTAGTTAATCATAGCTCATTCCCCGCTAAAATACAAGTTTTGCCTAAGAACTGAGGCGATATACCCATTTCTTAGGGCTGTTCCTTTTCAAGAAAACATCCTATCGCAAAAAACTCTGTTTTCCCTCTTATTCATTACAATGCTTTCGTAAACATAAGATATATTAAAATAATTTTATCACATAACCTTTTGACCGAATACAGTGTTTTTTTCTTAAAATGCATAAATTTTTATTACCTAGGTACAAAAACGTCTCTTACTGAATAAAAATACTAAAGGGGGTGTTTGCATGCGCAGAAGATGTCAGTATTCATATATAAAACGGCTATGCGGCATTATTTTAGTTTCGTTAGGCATAGGCATGCTTCTGGCAGTGCTTATTCCCTATTGTATTCCGTTATTGGCTGTCCTTTTTATTGGTGTGGGGGCATGGCTGATCATTAACTTCAATCAATGCTAACGATAGGAAACGAAAAAAAGCCTTTCTTCCAAATATGGAAAAAGGCTTTTGCACTTTCGGGTCAATTAGATTGCGCGTGTAACTTTATTTGCACGCATGCATTTTGTGCAAACGTAAATAGATTTCACATTCCCGTTATTTTCAACGATTTTAATTTTCTTTACGTTGGGTTTCCATTTTCTATTCGCACGTCTACTAACCTGACTACGGTTAATGCTGATTCTATGACCTCTTATCTGGTCCTTACCACAAATTTCACATTTAGCCATGTCTGCACCTCCTCCATTGCTATCTTATGTGACACAACATTGATATTTTAGCAGAAAAGTCAATGTTTTGCAAGAAAAAACAAAAGATTCTTCGATATTTTTTCTATTTTAATAAATTAGTCTTTGGAATGAATGACAAAAAGATATCCTTGTGTAAAGTGTATCGTTGCTTCTTCCTTCGCTAAAACATTACTGACTGCAAGCAAATCGTCATCTAACGCCAAATCCCTGTTTATTAAAGGGTATTCAAAGCCTGTAAGGGTAATCCCCTTAACCATCATAGACAAGGGTATGGTTGAAACGAAATCCCCTATTTTACCATGTATAGTAATTGGCTTATCCGTTAGCTCAACGCAGTTATTCTCATCAACCAATCTGGCCCGAACCCCTTTTTTTAGCAATCCCAAAAGCAAATGGGCATTGGCAAGGGTATGATCAAAACGAGAGCCTATCCCACCAAAAAGAACCAAATCCGTAGCACCTTTTTCCAGTGCCAGCTGAATTCCCAGCTGCATATCCGTTTCGTCTTTTTTTGCAGGAAATTGGAAAATAGGGATATCTTTTGCTTTGTAATATTCCAAAACCTCCGGGCTTACAGAATCAAAATCTCCCACAATGTAGTGGGGCGTTAAACCCAGTGTCTTTGTATGCTGCAAGCCACTATCACAGCAGATGATAATTTCAGCATCCTCCAGATATTCTTCGCAAAATCCATAATCTGTGATTTTAGCCCCTGCAAAAATAACTACTTTCATGTTTACTCATACTCCTTAAAAATATCCATAAACCCCTTTGCAGCCTGCCCAATATCCTCTTTCGAGAATACCGCAGAGCCTGCAACAATCACATTTGCCCCTGCCTCCAAAACAATTCTAACATTATCCTGTGTGATGCCGCCATCCACCTGAATATCATACCCAAGGTTCAGTTCCTTTTTCCACTCAGCCAATTGGCGAATTTTAGGAACCTGATCCTCCATAAATTTTTGGCCGCCAAAGCCCGGCTCAACCGTCATAACCAAAACCATATCAACCTCAGCCAAATAGGGCTTCACAGCCTCAACAGGCGTTTTCGGCTTAATGGTAATGCCCACCTTTGCCCCTGTGTCACGAATCATATCAATCACTTTTTTGGGGTTCTGGGTTGCCTCCAGATGGAAATTGATAATATCCGCACCGGCTTTACGAAACTCCTCAACATATTTTTCAGGCTCCACAATCATCAGGTGTGTATCAAAAACCATATTGCTAGCCTTACGAATGCCTTTGATTACGGGTATCCCAAAAGAAATATTTGGTACAAAAACTCCGTCCATTACGTCTAAATGAATGTAAGGAGTGCCTGATTGTTCAACCATCGCCAGCTGTTCACCGATTTTTGTGAAATCAATGGAAAGCATGGACGGGGAAAGATAAATTGCCATTTTACTTTTTCCTCTCTTCTTCATTTTTCAGCTCTTGATATAAGGTTACATACCGCTCATAACGCATGGGGTTAATTGCCCTTCCGATTTCCGCCTTTACAGCGCAGTCAGGCTCATTAATGTGAACACACCCATGATAATAACAGCTGTGCACAAACGGCTCAAATTCATTAAAATAGTATTGCAATTTCTCCGACGGAATATGGCTCAAAAACAGGGACGTAAACCCTGGAGAATCCACGATATAGCTATTTTCACAAAAGCAAATCAGCTCTGCATGCCTGGTTGTATGGCGTCCGCGCTGTATTTTCTCGCTAAGTTCCCCTGTGTTTAATGATAGACCAGGGGAAATCGCATTAATTAAGCTGCTTTTCCCAACGCCTGAGGGCCCCGCAAAAACGGAGATTTTATTCTCTAAGGCTCGCCTAAATTCTTCTATAGCAATGCCTAATTCTGCACTGGTACAGAAAACAGAGTACCCAATTTGACGATATATTTGGGCGACTTCTTCGTATTTCAGTTCCTTGTCCTTATCAACTTTATTTATCACAATAATGATTTCCAATTCCTGTTCCTCCGCAAGAAGCAAGAATCGATCCAACAAATCCAAATTCATATCCGGGCTTTTTGCAGCGAAAACAATGACCGCCTGATCGACGTTGCTGACTTTTGGGCGTATCAGCTCATTTCTTCTTGGCAAAATTTCATCTAAACTACCTTTTTTATTTTTTTCATCCAAAACTGAAATCCTTACATGATCCCCTACCGTCGGACGGATACCGTCTTTCCTAAAAATCCCTCTGGCACGTGTTTCAAAAACGCCCCTTTCGGTATCAATATAATAAAATCCGCCAATTCCCTTCACTATTACGCCATCAAGCATATATTCGCCACCTTATTCTGAAAAATTCACGTTTTGTGTCCACTGCAGCTCTCCATCAATATAGCAGCTTACCGTACCGCTCCCTCTGCCTGTAATCGTTACTGTATAAGGGAACCCCGTTGAATTTCTCGTTTCATCCACCACCGGGAAAAGTCCATCTGCGTCATCTCTTACAATGCGAACATAAAGATCGCCTTCCGCGCCAGCCGGTGCACTAATGGTAAAGGCTTTTGAACCTGCTGTTGCCGCATTATTACTGTCCTCGCCGGTGTTTGTATTATTGTTGTCAGTGCTGTTATCATTGTTATTATTCTCATTTTGTGAAGGATCATCCTCCACAGATTTCCCCAAGCTGATGACCAAATTTACAACGCTTCCACTTGGTACCTCCTGCCCTGCGCTTAATGTCTGCGTCATAACCTTGCCCGCATCCACCGTTGAGCTTTCGGCTTTGCTAACGGTTCCAACCACCAAACCAACTGCCGTCAGGTCTTTTTTGGCATCTTCTTCCGAACGTCCCATAACATTGGGCACAGAAACACTTTGATTCTCCTCGCCCTTACTTACCGTTAAGGTGATTGTAGTCCTTGCGTTAATACTTGTCCCAGCTGCCGGCGATTGTTCCAAAACAATACCAACCTCTTTATCCTGGCTATATTTGTATTCTATTCCGGGAGATACGCCAACCAAAGAAACGATTTTGTCTGTGGCTTCATTTTCCTGTTTGCCTTCCACAGAGGGCATATCTTGTGAAGTCAATCCAAGGCTAGTTTTAATACCGATTTTTGTTCCGGCGGATACCATATCCCCATCCCCAACGGACTGATAAATGATGTATCCCTCATCATAATAGTTGCTGTAGTCTTGTCCTTCTTCAACCAATTCTAAGCCCAGCTGCTCTGCCGCTGTTTTGGCGTCACCCAAGGGTACACCCACAAACGTCGGCACCTCAATATTCTTTTGGGATGCAACAACCCCACCAAAACCGCCGCCTAAAAGCTTCATGCCAACAGCAGAAATAATTCCAATAAGGACTAATGCAGTAATAATTGCCGCAATAATCACTTTTTTCTCTGCACTACGGTCATGCTCATTTCCATAGCTCCCCTCTTTTCTGGGGTTTCTGCGTATTTTTTGGGGCCTTTTACTTGTTTTCACAGGCTCCGCCTCCATATATTCTTTTTCATATTCGTCTTCTTTTGATAAACGTAGCTTTTTACCATATTTTTCAAAGCTTACCATAGGCTCCTTTGGCGGCAAAGGTAAATTTTCCTCATCCCCTGATTTTTCCAGAAGAGCGCTTTTGCTTCGTCTAATAAAATCAACTTCCTTTGGATCCGCCGGCTTTGTGATTGCTTCCATTTCTTCACTTTCCTCTTTGCTTCGCAAAACAGAGGGAGAAGGCGTTTCCTCTGCCTTTGCCTGAAGCTCCTGCATTTCCCGCAATTCAGCAGCCGCTTCGGCTCTTCTTGAACGGCGCAAGCCGGAATTGGCACTCACTGACGTACCTGCAAGGGTTGCCGCAGTCAGTGCAGCCTCAACCTCTTTTTTCACAGGAGTTTCTGTATGCAAAAAGCCCCCTGCCGTATCTGTTCTTGCGAGAATCAAATCCGCCAGCATCAAATCAATGGTTTCATACCGCTCGTCTGCTTTTTTCATCGTGGCTTTTTTAATAATCCCCTCAATGGCAGGGGTGCAATTGGGGTTATGCTGCCTAATGTCAGGCAACTCCTCGCTAATATGCTTTAATGCAATGGAAACAGAATTATGTCCCTGAAAAGGCAAAACTCCCGTAATCATTTCAAACATCGTGATGCCAAGGGAATAAATATCGCTTTTTTCATCCACATAGCCGCCTCTTGCTTGCTCAGGCGAAAAATAATGAACCGATCCTGCCGCATTGGCCGTTGTCGTCATGGTAGATACCGTTGCTGCTCTGGCAATGCCAAAATCCGTAACCTTAATGACACCGTCGGTGCCAACCAAAATATTTTGCGGCTTAATATCCCTATGTATAATATGTGCCTTGTGGGCTTGCGCCAATGCAGAGGCAATCTGTATAGAAACATTAAGCGTGGAGCGGGAATCAAAGGGGGCTTTTTGCTTAATGGCCTGCTTTAAAGTATCTCCATGAATATATTCCATGACAATATAGCTGATTTCGCCATCTTCCCCAACATCGTAAACCCGAACAATATTCGGATGGGAAAGCCTTGCCGCGGAACACGCTTCGGAACGGAATCGTTCAATAAATTCCTCGTCCCCTACAAATTCCTCACGCAAAACCTTAACCGTAACGTATCTATCTAGCTTTTTATCCTTGCCCCGATAAACCATAGCCATGCCGCCGGAGCCGATTTTCTCTATAATCTCATATCTATCCCCAAGGATAGTTCCGGGATTCAATAACATTAGTTCTTACCTCCTACATCAACCAAAATCAAGGAAATATTGTCATATCCGCCTCGTTCATTGGCCATTTCAACCAATTTCTGTGCTTTTTTATCCAGGGACATCCTCTTCCCAATTATATCGGCCATTTCTTGATCCGCCAGCATACCGGAAAGACCATCTGTGCAAAGCAGTAAAATGTCTCCCCGCATGGCCTGTTCCACAACGGCATCCGTCTCCACGGTATCTCTTATTCCCACAGCGCGGGTGATAATATTTCTTTTGGGATGGCTTGCCGCTTCCTCTTTGGTAATGGAACCCAGTCTGACCAACTCCATCACATAGGAATGGTCTGTGGTTAGTGGATTTAACTCTTTTTTTCGATACAAATAGGCTCGGCTATCCCCAACGTATGCGACAAAAATTTTCCCGTCTTGAACCGCGGCGGCAACCAAGGTCGTCCCCATCTCCGCAAATTCTCGGGAAGCATTGGATTTTTCATAGACCGCCTTGTTCGATGACACCATCGCCTCGGCCAATAAGTCGGGGATATCTTCTTCACAGTGAGAACTCTGTTCCCTTCTGATATAGTCTAAAAAGGATTCAATGGCATATTGACTCGCCACCTCTCCCGCATTACAGCCGCCCATACCGTCGGCAATAATATACAGATTTTGAATATCATCCGTAGATGAAGGCACATAAAATGCATCCTCATTATTTTTTCTGCACTTCCCAATATCACTGATTCCAACTGCTTTCAAACAATCCACCTCCTCGGTGTAGAAAATCTATAAAATCAGTCCCAATTTAACCTTCTTTTATTACTATGAAATTTATTTTGAGACAATTCCTTTTATTCTCTTTCTCCTTTTCGATGACTGCGTCTAAGCTGTCCGCAGGCAGCATCAATATCGCTGCCTAATTTTCTGCGAATCGTTGTTTCAACACCGCTTCCTTGCAAAATTGCCGCAAATCGCTTCACTCTTTCTGCAGAGCTTTTCATATAATCCCGCTCTTTTACGTCGTTTACGGGAATTAAATTCACATGGCACAGCATCTCTCGAAGCTTTCCTGCCAGTTCTTTTGCACAATCATCACTATCGTTGACCCCTTCAATCATTGCATACTCAAAGGTAATGCGACGCTTGGTTCTTTCTGTATAATATAAACATGCAGCCAGTAGACGATCCATGGGATTCGCCTTCGCCACAGGCATAATTTCCTTCCTGATTGCATCATTGGGGGCGTGCAAGGATACCGCAAGGGTGATTTGCAAATGCTCCTCCTCCAACTGATACATTTTCTCAATCAACCCGCAGGTGGAAAGGGTAATATGTCTTTGTCCCATATTTTGCCCATCGGGATGATTAATTAAGTGAATGAATTTTATTACATTTCCATAATTGTCCAAAGGCTCGCCACTACCCATCAGTACAACGCCATGAATACGCTCTCCGCAATCCTTTTGTATCTCATATACCTGAGAAAGCATTTCCCCTGCTGTTAAATTGCGCTCCACACCGTCTATGGTAGAGGCGCAAAAGCGACAGCCCATACGGCAGCCTGCTTGGGTTGAAATACAAACGGTATTGCCATGCTCATATTTCATCAATACGCTTTCAATCACCAAATCATTCTCTAATGCAAAAAGATATTTTCTTGTTCCGTCAATTTGGGATACCAATAGGCGCACCACTTCCACGCCGCCAAGGGTTGTATTTTGCTGAAGCTTTTCCCGCAGACCTTTGGAAAGGTTTGTCATCTCGTCAAAAGAGGAAACCTGCTTTTGATGCATCCATTCAAAAAGCTGCTTTGCACGAAACTTCGGTTCCCCCAAGTCCGCCATAAAAAGCTGTAAGTCCTCTATATTCATTGATTTTATATCTGTTTTTGCCATTTTTTATCCCTTTCTTTTCAATTTTGCAATAAAGAACCCATCCGTATTGCTTTTATGTGGTAATAGGGTGAGATACCCTTTTTTTGCAGTTTCCTGCCAAAGCTCTTGAGGCAAAAATTCAGAAATATCCTCGCCAATAAAATCGGGATGATTGTTCAAAAACCACTCCACATTTTTTTCGTTTTCCTTCTTGCAAAGGGTGCAGGTACTGTAAACCAATACGCCTCCCTGCTTCACATAGTTTGCTCCATTTTCCAATATTTTACGCTGAATGGGCACCAAATGGTCAATTTCATCCCCATTTTTCTTCAAACGAATATCCGGTTTTTTCCCCATTAAGCCTAAACCAGAGCAAGGCGCATCCACCAAAACGCGGTCAAAAGCATGGTCATATTCCTCGTTATGCTGTGTGGCATCCTGCTGCCTTGGGTCAATGATCGTAATGCCCAAGCGCTTTGCGCCTTCAGCAATCAATTCGATTTTATGCTCATAAATATCCCCGCAAATCAGCTTGCCCTTGTTTTCCATTTTTTGTGCAATGGTAAAGCTTTTTCCCCCGGGCGCGGCACAAAGATCAAGAATTTCTTCACCCTTTTGGGGATTCAAAATCTCCACCGCAAGCTGTGAGCTTTCATCCTGAACATGAAACAAACCATCTGTAAAGGTTTTTAACCCGCCGATATCTGCTGTTTTCTTTAAATGCAAGGCAAAGGGAAGCAGCCTGCCATCAGCTACCGTTATTCCGCCTTTTTCCATTTCCTTTTGCAGCAAATCCTTCTCTATTTTTAAAGTATTCACCCGAATGGTCACATCCGGAGGACGATTATCAGCTTGACAAAGCTTTTGTGTTTCATCATACCCAAAATAAGCAAGCCACATTTTAATCAGCCAAAGAGGATGAGAATACTGAATACTCAAAAACTCGGCTGTGCCTTCCTTTGGCAAAACAATATTGTATTTTTCTCGTGCCACCGTACGCAATACGCCGTTTACAAAACCCTTTAACGGCGCCAAGCCCCGTTCCTCAATCAGCTTTACCGCCTCGTTGCAAGCGGCAGAATCGGGTGTTTTCATAAAATACATCTGATATACGGCCGTGCGTAAAACCGCCACAACCCAAGGCTTCATTTTTTCCGTTTTGGTTTTGGAAAATTGATTGATTACATGGTCAATATAATATAAATTTCGTAAAGCTCCGTTTACAATTTCCGTTACCAAGGCTCTGTCCTTTGGCGGCATTGCGCCATTTTGACGTAACAGCCTGCGTAGAGCCATATTGTTATATGCCCCTTCCTCCATGATTTCCATCATAGCCTCAGCGGCAACCTCTCTCGCGTTAATCTGTATCATTCTTTTTTTCCCCTTCATCAGGAATATCATTCAATTATTAATCCACTAAATTATTATTATAAAGTATTCTGTGCCATAGAGCAACATTTTTCGCCATTTCTTAGACGATTTCATTCTTATGCAAGAAATGGCAAAAGGCCGATTTTCGGTTTAAAAAAATCAGCCTTCTTAAGGTAATACCACATAATTCTGTATGTCCAGGTGTGCAGCCAGATTTTTCGTCAGACAAAACAAAAAGCACAGCAAACACTGGAGAGGTATTTGCGAGCATTTTTGTGCAGGCTGACGGAAAAGATGCAATCAGATGGGCGTACAAGGCTTCCGCCGAGAATTGTGCGGTGTTGCCTTAATACTTAGTTGCTTCTTCTGCCAAAAATACCAAGTAAGCGCAATAGTTGAACAACCGCCACAATGGCTGCCGCAACATAGGTTAATGCCGCCGCCCTCAGCACTTTTTTTGCTCCGCCGATTTCGCTATCATCCAAAAAGCTTTGATCCACCAAAAGGTCAATGGCCCTAGCAGATGCATTAAATTCTACGGGCAGGGTAATTAAGGTAAATGCAACCGATGCCGCAAAGAAAATAATCCCCAGCTGAATCATAAGATTGCCGCTGCTTCTGGAAAAAAGCATACCAATGAAAATCAACGGCATAGCCATTTTTGAGCTCAAATTTGCAACGGGCACAAGGATACTTCGTAAAGCAAGAGGACCGTACCCCACATCATGCTGAATGGCATGGCCTGTTTCGTGTGCAGCTATCCCTAATGCCGCTACGGATGTACTATCATGTACGCCTTGAGAAAGACGTAAGGTTTTGGTACGAGGGTCATAATGATCTGTTAAGTTTCCTGCAACTCTTTCCACCTTAACATCATAAATCCCTGAATTTTGCAGCATCAACGTTGCAACCTGTTCCCCTGTATACCCACGCCTGTTTTGTACCTTAGCATATTTATTGTATGTTCCCGTTACATTCGACTGTGCATACAGCGAAAGTATAATTGCCAAAATTAATAAAATAAACATAATTGGTTCCTCCTTTATTTTTGCAAAGTCTAAGGAATTTTTGATTTCATATAGGGTATGCAGCGAATTAGATGCACCCTTGAATGAATCCCCGTTTCCTCAAAAAAAGACTACTGTAAAAGGACGCCCTTGTTCATTGCATGACCCCTTAAATATGCATCCGCAGGCATTCGTTTTTTGCCTGTGGCCTGTAATTCGGTAATAGTCAATGCTCCGTCGCCGCATTTCACGACGAACCCCTTCTTTGTTATATCTAAAACCTCGCCGGGTTTGGCCTGACGATAGTCCCCCTCTGATTTCATTCCTTTAAAAAGCTTCAACGGTTCCTCTTCAAAAACTGAATATGCACCAGGGTTTGGATCCAGTCCACGCATCAAATCAATAATTTCCTGTGCGCTTTTTGTCCAATCAATATGCCCGGTTTCCTTTGTAATCATGGGTGCATAAGTTGCCGCCTCATGTTCTTGGGGAACTCTTTCCGCCGTTCCCGCCTGCAAGGCAGTCAGTGTTTCCAAAAGCAAGCTTGCCCCAGCTTCCGCCATTTTATCATGAATGGAAGCAAAATTATCCTCGGGGGTAATTTCCACCTCTGTTTTTAAAAGCATATCCCCTGTGTCCATGCCCTTTGCCATAAACATGGTGGTAATCCCCGTTACCTTTTCCCCGTTTATGATGGACCATTGCATTGGCGCCGCCCCACGGTATTTCGGGAGCAAGGAACCATGCACATTAATACAGCCAAATTTGGGTATATTCAAAATGCTCTCAGGCAAAATCTGTCCGAAAGCAGTTACGGCAATCACATCGGGGTGAAGCTCCTCCAGTAATGCAACAAATTCTGAATCCCTGGATTTTTCCGGCTGATAAACGGGAAGCCCCTGGGTCAAAGCAAATTCCTTCACAGGTGTTGCCACAAGCTTTTTCCCTCTACCCTTTGGCTTATCCGGCTGGCTCACAACGGCAATGACTTCATGCTGTGTCAGCAATGCCTTTAAAGAATACACCGCAAAATCGGGTGTACCCATAAAAATCACTCTCATGGGCTATGCCTCCTTAAACCTCTTCCACGTCTTCTTCGGGAATGGCTTTGTCAATATATAATATCCCATCCAGATGATCCGTTTCGTGGCAAAGGGCAACAGCCATCAGTTCTTCCCCTTCAACCACAATCTTTTCTCCGTTGCGATTTAACGCTTCCACCTTCACATATTCGGGACGATCCACCAATTCACTTCTTCCCGGGACACTTAAACAAGCTTCATAATCAATTTGAGAGCCTCTTTTTTCCACAATCACAGGGTTAATCAGCTCAATTAAGCCTTCCCCAATGTCAATGGTAACCACTCTCTTCAAAATTCCTACCTGCGGAGCCGCAAGGCCAACGCCATTTGTGGCATACATTGTTTCTGCCATATCCTCCAATAATATTAATGTTTTTTCGTTAATCTCCTTCACAGGCTTACAAACTTTTCTTAAAACTTCGTCTGGACTCAAACGAATTTCCCTTGTTGCCATTTATCTTCCCTCCTAAAAATACAATCCATGCACAAATATTCTTCTTTTTTGCCCCGTCACTTATTTTTTATCCACAACCCATTGATAAAAAACATACTTAAAAATAAAAACAGCTTAACATCTAACGGTTTGGGTAGTGTTTGCTTCATATTTTAACATAAAATGCAAAATTACACAATATTCAACGGATTTTGGACTAAATTAAAATAAATCTCTTTCTTTGTAATTTTTTTCGTTTTTTCAACAATTCGTACTACAAATTGAGCCAACGCTTCTTCTTCCACCCCTTGAATTATGATTCTCTGGCGATATTCACCCCTGAATTTGGATAAGGTTGCCGCCACAGGTCCCATAATGAAAAAGCTTTCCTCTTGGTTTCCCTCCTGCAAAAGCCTACCTAAACCCTCCGCCGCCAAAACCGTTTCCTTTTCATTTTGCCCTGTTACCAATACAGAGAAAAAAGCACCAAAAGGAGGGTATCCCATCATCTGCCGCAGCAATATTTCCTCTTGATAAAAGCCTTTATAATCCTGCTTGGCAGCATGGGTAATGGAATAGTGCTTGGGCTGATAGGTTTGAATATAAACCCGCCCTGTATCGTTGACCCGTCCTGCCCTTCCGCCTGCTTGGGTAATCAGCTGAAAGGTGTTTTCCGCCCCATAGAAGCTGCCTGTATTTAAAGCGGTATCTGCCGCCATAATACCCACCAGGGATACATTGGGAAAATCATGGCCTTTTGCAATCATTTGTGTGCCCACCAAAATATCAGCTTCTCCTTTTCGAAACGCCTCCAAAATTCGGCTATGGCTATCCTTTCGCAAGGTGGTATCCAAATCCATACGAAGAATTTTTGCCTTGGGAAATAATCGCCTTGCTTCATCCTCAATTTTTTGGGTGCCCACACCAAAATACCTGATATATTTCGAACCGCAAACAGGGCAAGTCTTGGGATTTTCCACGGTTTTGCCACAATAATGGCACATCAAAACGTCCTCTTTTGCATGGTAGGTATATGAAATATTGCAATCGCTACAACGCATCACATGCCCGCAGCTACGGCAGGAAACAAAGGTTGCAAAGCCTCTTCTGTTTAAAAACAACATGGTTTGCTCGCCTTTATCCAAGTTCCTTGCGATTTCCTCTTGCAAAGCCAGACTAAAGGAGGATCGATTCCCCTCCTCCAGCTCTTTTCGCATATCCACAATATGCATTTGAGGAAGAAGCCCTCCCCCTGTTCGTTCCGTTAATTCTAATAAAAGGTATTCCCCCATAACCGCCTTATGGTAGGTCACCAAGTCAGGGGTTGCACTGCCCATAATTAAAACTGCGCCTGTATCCTGGGCTAACTTTTTCGCTGCTTCCCTTGCATCATATTTGGGGGTGATGTCGGAAATATAGCTATTTTCGTGAACCTCATCCAAAATAATTAACCCTAAATTAGCAAAGGGCATAAATAGCGCTGACCTTGGGCCAATGATTACGGAAATTTCACCATCTCTGGCTTTTTTCCACTGATCCAACCGCTCCCCCGCAGAAAGCCTGCTATGGGTAACAGAAACAACCTCACCAAAACGGGATATAAATCGCTCCATTATTTGAGGCGTCAGGCTGATTTCAGGAACCAAAACCACCGCTTGCTTGCCCATGGACAAGGTTTTTTGAAGGCTTTGCATATAAATCTCTGTTTTTCCGCTGCCTGTAATTCCATGAAGCAAAATGGGCTTTTTCTGTGCCTTGGTCAATTGCTTCTCAATCTCTCCCAAGGCATTTGCCTGCTCTGGTGTCGGATGAAAAGGCATAGTTTTTTCATAATCCTCTAAAGAAAAAACCTTTCGCTTTTTTTCTTCCCGACGTTCCAGTAGCAATCCCTTTGCAAACAATGTTTTCACAGGCGAATCGTTTATGCCGTTGCTCTTGATTTCCTCAATGGAACACTCTCCTTTTTCCACCAATAAATCAAAGAGCTTTTTCTGCCCTTGAAGCCGTTTATCCTCTTGCGCTTTTTTCATTGCATTTTCCAGCAAGGGAGCATTAAAATTAATGGAAAAAAGCCGCTTTTCATTTTTATAATCTGAACGCAAAAGCCGCTGCTTTAGGGATATGATATTCTTTTTTTGAAGCTGCTGAATTATATTTTTACATCCGCTGCCAAAAAGCTTTTCCAACTCTGTAAGCTCTGCGACACCGCCCATATCCAACAAGGCATCCAAAACCGCATGTTCCATTTTTCCGCATTTTGGAATTTCACCCGTATCGGTCAGTGAAGCATACCAAAGACTTTTTGTTCTGATGCCACTTGGCATAATCGTTTGTAAGCATTGGTTTAAGGTGCAAAAATATTTATCCTTCATCCACTCAGCCAAACTGAGCATTGCAGGGGTAAAAATGGGTTTGCCCTCATCCAAGACTTCAAGCAAATCCTTCAGCTTCTCCTCAGAAATCTCGCTCTCGTTGGACAGGGAAAGGATATACCCCTCCGTTTTTGTATTCTTCCTTCCAAAAGGCACGATCACTCTGATTCCTTGCACAGCAATAGCCTCAAATTTTTCCGGGATTCGATAGTCAAATACGCGATCCGTTTCAGGATTATTCATCCCAACAATCACTCTGGCAAACTTCATTTTTCTCCCCCCTTTCTTTCAAAAAAAATCCCTCGTTAAAAAAGGACGATAACCAAAGTTTTTGCGCAAAGAACCATTTTCTTGCGCAGCTACGTTTTGATTATCGCCCTCAATTCTTCTCTTATTCTTCCATTTCATCCATTCCTTCAAACTCGCCGTCCCTATTATCATCAGCCAAACACATTTCATCGCTAAATACTGTGCTTGTAGATTGGCGAACCTTGATTTTCCCTTCACTAAGCTCTCTCACTGCAATAGAAACAGGCTTATTCACTTTAATATTATTAATCATGGGTTCTGCATGATCCACCAGCTGTCTTGCTCTTTTTGCTGCCGCAATGACAATGGTATATCTGCTAACAATGGTAATATCTGTGGTTTTCTTATTGATAACTTCCAATAAATCCGTATAAGAAGGTCTTAACATATTATATCTCTCCTTTAAATATCTTTTTAATATTAGGGTTTCTGTGGCATTTCATTCTTTCCGCCTGAACAATGGCAAACAAATCCTGAGTAGCTTCTTCAACAGTATCGTTAATTACCACATAATCATATTCTTCCACCAGTTCCATTTCTTCTAAAGCTCTATGAATTCTACGATTAATCGTATCCTTATCTTCCGTTCCTCTATTGGTTAAACGCTTGCCCAGTTCCTCCAAATTGGGGGGCATCAGGAAAACCAAAACGCCATCGGGATAGATCTTTTTCACCTGCAACGCTCCTTGCACTTCAATTTCAAGGATTACGTTTTTTCCCTGCAACAATTGCTCTACAACATATTTGCGAGGTGTGCCATAATAATTCCCACAAAATTCCGCCCATTCTAACAGCTCCTTATGCTCTTGCATAAGCAAAAACTCTTCTTTTGTATGAAAAAAATAGTGAATCCCATCTTTTTCATACTCTCTGGGCGCCCTTGTTGTTGCAGAAATAGAAAGGGAAAAATTCTCTTTTTTGCAAAGCTGCTCCACCACCGTTCCCTTGCCCGAACCGGAAGGGCCGGAAATAATTAGCAATATTCCTTGTTTCTTCATTGTTAATTCCCCTTTTGCTCTGCTGAAAGTCTGCCACCGACTGTCTCAGGCATATTGGGTGAAAGCACCAAATGCCCATTATCCATAATAATCACACAACGGGTCTTTCTGCCATAGGTTGCGTCAATTAAATTTCCCTTTTCCTTCCCTTCTTGCACAATACGTTTAATAGGGGCAGAATCGGGGCTTACAATGGCAATCACCCGATTTGCAGATACAACATTTCCATATCCGATATTCAAAAATTGTATTTTATCCATGCGCCCACTCCCACCTACTCTAAGTTTTGAATCTGTTCACGAATTTTCTCAATTTCACTTTTCAATTCAATGGTTGCCTGAACAATTTGTATGTCATTTGCTTTTGATGCAATGGTGTTGGACTCTCTGTTCATCTCCTGCACAAGAAAATCCAGCTTTCTGCCAACCTGCCCGCCTTTTTCCAAAATATCGGCAAGCTGCACCAAATGGCTTTTCAAACGTGTAATTTCCTCATCCACACAGCCTCTGTCGGCAAAAATTGCAACCTCTGTTGCAATACGCTGTGGGTCAACATCAACGCCGTTTAATAAATCCTTCAAACGGTTGTTGAGCTTTTCTCTATATTCCTCTACAACCAAAGGGGAACGCTCCTTCACCCTGTCAACCAAAAAAATAATCCGCTCTGCCTTTAATAATATATCTTTTTTTAAAGCCTCGCCTTCCGTCTGGCGCATTGCAACAAAACGAGTTACCGCCTCCTCCAAAGCCGGCAATAAGGCTTCCCAAATAACTTTTTCGTCCTTTTGTGGTTTTTCCACCGTGATAACATCAGGAAATTTTGCTGTTAAATCCAAGAAATTCCCGCCCTCAAGGCCCATTTTTTCCCGCAGAATTTTCAACTTTTCTGCATACGCCTGTGCCAATACTTCGTTTAGCTTTACCTCAACGTCATCAACGGCAAAGGTTTCAAAGCCGATATAAACATCAGTCTTGCCCCGAAAAACCTGCTGCATGATATGTTTTTTGATTTTATCCTCCAGGCTAATCAAAGACCGAGGCAGCTTAATATTTATATCATTATATCTATGATTTACAGATTTTAGTTCAATGGTAAATTTTCTATCCTCAGCAATATGCTCCCCTCGGCCATAGCCTGTCATGCTTCTAACACTTAATTCCATATCCGTATCCTCTCTCTTACTCACTCTCTGTGTTCTTACGTCAAAGACAAATCCGTATCATTCTTTTCTTTTTAAAACGTTATTATGATTAATTTTATCTTGTACTCCTAAAAATACATTATTGCAATTTTCACAAAACCGAAGGCTCTTTTGAAATTAAAATATTTCATAAATTACCTCTATCCTTTATATACATTGCTCCCCATTATAGCCCATACACTAATAAATATCAAGGAAAAACCCCAAAATAGCGCGTTATTTTTAATCTAATTTTAATTTTTGTCATTGATGTATTATTTTTCTCACTATGTTATACTATAGCGACATATGAATCACGAAAAAGGAGGAACGCCCAATGGCTTTGGACGGTATCACAGTAGCAGCAATTGTACACGAATTGAAAACAAATCTAATCGGCGGCAGAATTGATAAAATCCATCAACCGATGGCGGATGAAATTCGTTTTTCGGTAAGAGGTGCCGGCGTTGTCCATAAAATATTAGTTTCTGCAAATTCAAGCACCCCAAGAATTCATTTTACACAATCGTCAAAGGAGAACCCCATGACAGCTCCTTTGTTTTGCATGGTTTTACGCAAACACCTTGCAGGGGGCAAAATTATAGACATTTGTCAGCCCGCTTTTGAGCGTATTGTCATGATAAAAGTGGAATCCTCAAACGAAATGGGCGATATGACAGTTAAAAATCTGATTTTAGAAATCATGGGAAAGCATAGTAACCTTATTTTGACCGATGAAAACGGGCGAATTCTAGACTCCATCAAGCGAATTTCTCATGAAAAAAGCTCTGTAAGAGAAGTATTGCCCGGGAAAGAATATGTTTATCCACCCTCGCAAAACAAAAAAAATCCCCTTTTTGCAGAAAAGTCCGATTTTATGTTTTCCCTTCAATTACAAGCAGGACAAAAGCTGCAGGATTTTTTGTATAAAAATTATACGGGCATCAGCCCCATCATGGCAGGGGAAATTTGTTTTCGCGCTGCCTTGGAGCCTTCTGACGCCTGTCAGCAAACAACCCCCGCGGAAAGCGAAAATTTATTTACTGCTTTTGAAAAGGTCATGTATGAAGTAAAGCAGACCAATTTCACCCCTAAAATCTATTATCATCCAAATTCCAAGCAGGTTTTGGATTTTGCCGTTTTGGAAATGACGGAATTTCAAGCCTTAGAGCAAAAGCCATTTCCCAACATTTCTACTTTATTAGAGAGCTTCTATCAAGAACGAGACAATGCTTATCATATCCGTCAAAAAGCCCATGATATGCATCGCTTAGTCGCATCCAATATTGAACGCTGTGTAAAGAAGAAGGAAATTCAGCTAAAATCCCGCAAGGATGTGGCTGATATGGATACATGGAAGAAAAAGGGAGAGCTTTTGACCGCAAATATTTACGCCGTTTCCAAGGGAATTACCACCTTTCGCACCATAGATTTTTATGCTGAAAATGGTGAGGAAATTGATATTGCCCTCGACCCCACAAAAACTGGGGCAGAAAATGCTCAAAAATATTTCTCCCGTTATAATAAAGCAAAAAGAACCCTTGCCGCATTGGAGATACAAGAAAAGCAGAACGACGAGGAGCTTCAATATTTGGAAAGTGTGCTCAACGCTCTGGAAAATGCCTCTGACGAAGCGGATTTAGCAGAAATCAGAACAGAATTGGCCGAAAGCGGCTTTATTCGCCGCCAAACACCCAAAAAGGGAGCACCTAAGGCGAAAAAGGCCAAGCCCCTGCACTTTAAATCCTCAGACGGTTATGAAATATTCGTAGGAAAAAGCAATTTGCAAAATGACGAGTTGACCCTCCGCTTTGCAGAAAGTACGGATTTTTGGCTGCATACCAAGGAAATTCCTGGTTCCCATGTCATTATCCGAACCAATGGCACCGGTGTCGCAAGCGATACAGCCTTGGAGGAAGGGGCAAATTTGGCGGCATACTATAGTAAAGCAAAAAACAGCAGTATGGTTCCTGTCGACTATACGCTGCGCAAAAATGTGAAAAAGCCCAACGGCGCAAAGCCAGGTATGGTGATTTATCTTACCAACCGTACCTTTTATGTAACACCCGATGAGGAAAAGGTACAGTCCATGCAAACCCTTTGAGGGATTTGCTTTAGACTGAATACAAAGTCAAAATCTTGAGAGCTTTGCCCTCAAACACCCACAAGGGTTTTGGTCATCACTTTTGCTGTGCAAAAGCCAGCTTCGCTGTCTGCCCTATCTTGGGCAGTGAGTCGTCAGCACTTTGCTGCGCAAAGCTGTCCGTTGGACAGATGGCACTTCTTTGCCATTGCACCTTGACCCATTACAAACCGCATGGATATGCAGTTTGTACAAAAGTTTTTGGTCTTGCTTTTTTCAAAAAGCAAGCAGGTTTGGGCGGAGCCCAAGGTTTTTCTATGCTCTGGTTTTTAGAAAATCCAAGGATGCAAATGAATGATATGATTCACTTACAGGCGGAAAATACTCCGCCTCTTTTTCACGTCATATTTCGCTGCTTCAACTGTTACATTTCATTTACCAGAAGCCACCTAAAACACCTTTTGAATTGAGGTTTTATTATGCAAAATGAACTAGCAAAGGATTATAATTTGCGCTCTCTATTGCGTTTTACACTACCAACCATCACCATGCTGATATTTGTGGCCACCTATACCATTGTTGACGGAATTTTTGTTTCCCGCTGTATCGGTACAGATGCCTTGTCTGCGATTAATATTGTATTTCCTTTAATCAACATTATGATCGGTGTGGGCATTATGCTAGGCACAGGTGGCAGCGCAATTATCGCTCGTAAGCTTGGAGAAGGAAATGTAGAGGGGGCACGCCGCAGCTTTACTTTAATCGCAATATTTGCCACCGTCTTAGGACTTATCATTTCGGGTACTTGCTATACCTTCATTACCCCCTTATGCCGTTTTTTAGGGGCAAATGATGCACTGATGCCCTATTGTGTAAAATACGGGGAAATTCTTATGTCCCTATATTTTGTTGCCGTGATACAGGTATTGTTCCAAACCTTATTTGTAACAGCCGGAAAGCCCCATATCGGCTTATGGCTAAATGCCGTTTCCGGTATTGCAAATATCTTTTTCGACTATTTATTTATTGTGGTAATGGATATGGGGATTGCAGGCGCCGCGTGGGGTACCGCTTCCAGCTTCCTTATCGGCGGGTTCTTCCCCCTTTGGTATTTTTCAAAACCGAGAGCCAATCTTTATTTTGTAAAACCCAACTGGGACGGCAAAGTTATCCTTGACAGCATTCTCAATGGTTCCTCGGAAATGGTAACCTCCGCCGCCATGGCAGTGACTACGTTTTTATTTAACCTGACCATGATGAAAACCTTGGGACAAAACGGCGTTGCGGCAATCACAATTATTTTGTATGCCCAGTTTTTATTTTCAGCGGCATATATGGGCTTTGCCAATGGAGCAGCACCCATTTTCAGCTTCATCTTTGGAAATCAAGATGCGCGGCGAATGAAAAAAATGTTTAAAATGTGTGTTCAGATAATTTTGGTTTCGTCGGTTGCTGTTTCCGTTTTTTCTTTCTTTATGGCAACCCCTACGATCAAAATTTTCACGCCTAAAAATACCGCTGCTTATCAGATTGCCCTTCACGGGTATCATATTTTTGCATGGAACTTTCTGTTTGCAGGCATAAATATTTTTACATCCTCCTTCTTTACTGCGTTATCCAACGGCAAAATGTCTGCAATTATTTCGTTTTTAAGAACGTTCCTTTTCGTCATCGTCTGCATTGTGCTTTTGCCTCATATTTTTGGCATCAACGGAATCTGGCTTGCAATTCCAATTGCCGAAGGCTTGACAGCTATTTTAGCAATCAGCTTGCTTTTCATAGGCAATAAACAATATCATTACTTTTAGAACGCTGAATATAAATTAACCATAAATAAGAACAGCCATAAAAAAGTGAAATGCGTTCTCTTTTTTCGCATTTCACTTTTTTTATGAGCAAAAAAATAAAGCCCACCAAAAAGGTGGACTTAATATTCTTATTTTGCGTATTCAATCGCTCTTGTTTCTCGTATCAAATTTACTTTAATCTGACCGGGATATTCAAGCTCTTCTTCGATTCTCTTTGCAATATCTCTTGCAAGAAGAGTCATACCTTCGTCATTAACATCCTCCGGTATTATTACAATTCGCAATTCGCGACCCGCCTGAATTGCGAAGGATTTTTCAACGCCTTTAAAGCTGTCAGCAATTTCTTCCAACTTTTGTAATCTTTTAATATAAGACTCCAACGTTTCACGTCTTGCGCCAGGCCTTGCAGCAGAAATCGCATCCGCAGCCTGTACCAATACAGCCACGATACTCTGAGGCTCAACATCACCATGATGTGCCTCAACAGCATTAATAATCAACTGATTTTCTTTGTAGCGTTTTACTAACCCTACACCAATGCTAACGTGAGAACCTTCCATTTCATGATCCACACTCTTACCGATATCATGAAGTAACCCTGCTCTTTTCGCAAGTGTTGTATCCACACCCAGTTCAGCAGCCATAAGCCCTGCCAAATGAGCAACCTCTATGGAATGCTTCAAAACATTTTGACCATAGCTGGTTCTATACTTCAATTTACCCAATAGCTTCACAAGTTCAGGATGTAAACCATTTACGCCAGTTTCAAAAGTAGCCGCTTCACCTTCATCTCTTATGATAACTTCTACTTCTTTTCTAGCCTTTTCCACCATCTCTTCAATGCGGGATGGATGAACGCGCCCATCAATAATGAGCTTTTCCAAAGCAATTCTTGCAATTTCCCTACGGATAGGATCAAAACCGGAAAGAATAACTGCTTCCGGAGTATCGTCAATAATCAAGTCAATTCCCGTCAAAGTTTCCAATGCGCGAATATTTCTGCCTTCACGACCGATAATACGTCCCTTCATTTCATCATTTGGAAGTTGAACAACAGAAACCGTTGTTTCTGCCACATGGTCAACCGCACATCTTTGAATTGCATTGGCAACAATTTCTCTGGAGCGTCTGTCTGCCTCCATTTTTGCCTTACTCTCGATCTCTTTAATCATCAATGTTGCTTCGTGTTTCACATCATTTTCTACCATTGCAAGAATATAGTTCTTTGCTTCCTCAGTAGTTAAACCTGAAATACGCTCCAACTCTTGAAGTTGTTTCTCATGAAGAGCTTTTGCCTCTTCTTTTTGTTTTTCCAATTCTTCCAGCTTCTTAGCCATCTGCTCTTCTTTTCTTTCCAGAGCTTCCGTCTTTCTGTCCAATGATTCTTCTTTCTGGAATAATCTTCTTTCATTTTTTTGAAGTTCATTTCTTCTGTCACGAACTTCTTTTTCCAATTCGTTTTTTGTTCTGATACTGTCTTCCTTGGCCTCCAGCAGAATTTCCTTCTTACGTGCCTCTGCTTCTTTTGCCGCATCTTCAACGATTTTATGGGCTCTTTCTTCCGCCACACCAACCTTCGCCTCAGCGATACGTTTGCGATAAAAGACACCGAGGGCTACGCCCACCACGATGCCACCAACAGCACAGATTATACTTATCGGCTCTATGAAAAACACCTCCCCTTATTCAGTTTTCAAAGTTCAATTTTTTTGTTTTCACATACCATTAAGCTGTGCCATAAACACTCTATTATTTTATTACTTTTTACCAGAAGTGTCAAGAAACAATTCAATCCGTTAAAGCGACAACAATAAAAAAGAACGAAAAAAAGGTTTTTTTATTGTATTTTCGACTCATTTTATCCAAATTTACCCTTATTTTTCTTTTGTTATTTGAAATTGAGAAAATCCCATATCATTTTTACTTTCACAAATCACCGTTCCGCCAAGTTTTTTTGATATTTTTTCTAAATACGCATCTTCATATCCACGAAAAACTGACAAAAGTCTGCCGTCTGCCTGAACCGTAACCTTATGATAGATTGTGTTTGCTAAAATGCTCTCCACCTCACGGCGTATGCGAATTACTGTCCAATCAATAGAGGGCATTCTGCCTTGTCCATCGCATTGGCGACATTTTGTGGTCATCTGCTTGGACAGGCTGGGTCTTGTTTTCTTTCTTGTCAGCTGCATTAGCCCCAGCTGGGTCATCCCCACAACAACCGTTTTAATCCGATCCTTTTCTACCGCCTTCCCCAACGCTTTGGTTACAATATTTTGGTTTTCTTCACTGGCCATATCAATAAAATCCACAATGATAATCCCCGAAAGATTTCGCAGGCGCAATTGCATCGCCACCTCTTGTGCCGCTTCCAAATTGGTCTTTAAAACCGCCTTTTCCAAATCGCCCTTTCCGGCTGCCTTTCCTGAATTCACATCGATTACAACACAGGCTTCTGTTTCTTCTATGACCAAAAAACCACCGCTTTTCAGCCAAACCTTTTCATCCAAAGCCTTTTGACTTTGGCTTTCCACAAAAAAGCTTTCAAATAATGGCAGCTTTTCCTGATACAAAAGCAATGCAGGCTGCTTGTCCCCATTAAAATCTCCCGTTTCCAATAATTGCTCATAAACTTCTTGATTATTAACATCAAATTCGTCTATATCCTCGCGATAAAAATCCCGAACCGCCTTTTCCACAGGTAAGCTTTGCTTGAGCAGTAACGTCGGCGCTTTTCGGTATTGCCCATTTGCTACCCCTTTTGCCTTCTCCAGTAATAAGCCGATCTCCTTTTGAAAATCTCCTTCGGTTTTTCCTTCTCCGTTTGTGCGTACAACTGCGCCGTAGCCCTTTGTCAAAAACACCTTGGCTATCTGACGGATTCGTTCTCTTTCTGCCTGATCCGTTATCTTGCGAGAAATACCGATTTCCCCATCTTCCTCCAGCAAAACAAGAAATTTACCGGGATAAGAAATGTTTTGCGTTAAAACCGCTCCCTTTGAGCCTACGGCATCCTTTTCCACCTGCACAATTAACGTATCCCCTACCTTTGGCTTGGCAGGATTTTTCTCTCCATCAGAAACAGCCCGCCGATTCCCATAATAGAGATACCCCTTTTTTTCACCGCCTATTTCCACAAAGCAAGCCTGCAAATTGGGGATAACATTGTCCACCCGTCCAGCGTAAACATTCCCCACCAAGCTTTCCTCACGCTTTGTTTCGTAATATAATTCCACCAGCTTGCCATCTTCCACCAAGGCAACCCTAGTAATTCCCTCTTCAATATCAAGTAAAACTCGTTTCATGCAAACACCTACTTTTTCTTAAGGTAATACCGCATAGTTCTGTATGTCCAGCTGTGCAGTCAGATTTTTCGTCAGACAAAACAAAAACCGCAGTAAATACTGGAGGTATTTGCGAGCATTTTTGTGCAGGATGACGGAAAAGATGCAATCAGATGGGCGTACAAGGCGCCAGCCGCGAATTGTGCAGTGCTTCCTTAGCTTTTTATTCCATATCATCATACCCGAAACAATAGTTTTTTGCACTATATTCTTCTTGATTTGTGAATTTCCATACCCATTGGCTATCCTTTCCCATAAACAAAGCCAGCATCACTCTTTCTTGAGAAACACCGCTATCATTTGTTTGAAAAAAGAAAACCTCTTCGTAGGGATTCAAGTACAAGGCTAATTCCATGGGTGTTTCTTTTCCCGATACAATAACCTCCCGCAATGGCTTTTCCGTATTTTCCAGCATCCCAAAATACAGATTTCTGGCAATCTGCAAAAACTCATGCTTATTGGCATAAATCAGATAAAGACCTATGGGCAAGAACAAAAAGGCAACGGGAAATAAAATGGAAAAAATTACGCCAAAAATACACAATCCATACCCCACGCCGCAACCCGCTTTTGTAAGCCAACTTGCCGCCCGCAATGTCCCCTTCCATTTCCCTAGGATTTCAAGCCAAGCTCGCCCTCCTTCTAGGGGTAAAATGGGCAAAAGACGGACACCTGCCGTAAAAAGAGAAACCATGGCAAAGCTTTTTTGCTCCAACGCAAACAAAACAACACTCAACAAAACGCCAATCACGCTTCCAATAAAATGCGACCTTACTTTTTCTTCAAATAATGGGATTGTGCCCATAAAATCCGCCCTGATTCCCAAGGGGGTAAAAAGCCAGCGCCGCACACGCATCCCTTTTCTAGCGCAGAAAAAAGCATAGCCCCCCTCTTGTATTGCCCATGAAAACAGCATGTCCCAAAAAAGGGCGTTTTTTTCAAAATAAAATAAAGAAGCGACCAATAATAAAAATAACGGATGAATTTTAATTTGTTTTTTCATATAGAATCCCCCCGTGCTGCATATTCCGCAATCACATCCTGTGTATATTTCAGCTTGACATAGTCCATAGGGTCTATGAGCTTGCCGTCCTTCCAAAGGCTGTAATGCAAATGAGGGCCTGTGGAAAGCCCCGTATTTCCGGATTTCGCCACAATATCCCCCTGTTTAATCTTGTCGCCCTTTTCTACTAAAATTTCAGAAAGATGGGCATACATAACCTTATACCCATCCTCCGTTTCATACTCCAAAACCTTCCCAAAGGTTGCGGAGGCACGAATCTCTGTCACAACGCCACTGTGAACCGCCGCAACCCCTGTTCCGATAACAGCTGCAATGTCTATGCCATTGTGAAACTCCTTTTTATTCAAAATAGGGTTGCTCCTTATGCCATAGGACGATGTGATTATTCCGTTCACAGGATTCATCCACCCCTCTTGTTTTTTCTCCCAATGAATAAAGGACCACGCCAATACACTAGGGCGACTCCTCTAAATCGGGCTTATAAACCTTCACTTGCGGCTGAGACTGTTCTTCTTTTTCCTTAAATGCCGGCAGGGAAATGTTCCTGTCTTCCCAGAACTCTACAAACTTTTCTTTCGCCGTTGCCATCTCTTCCACAGGGATTTGATATGAAATCGTTTCCTTTAAACGGCGACACACTTCCTCGGAAGTATCCGTATGAAAGGCAGAAACAAGTATGAAAGCTCCCGCCAAAATGACAGTTACATATGTACGAAATATCAAAAGACCGTTGGAAGAGCTCTCCGTTGCGTAGCGTCCTCCTCGTCTTTCCCTCATTCTTTTTTCCAGTTCCATTCTGCGCCGTTTTCGCTCCTTATCCGTCATACCGCATCCCTCCTGATTTCAAATATATGCCATAAAATCGGAAATATGAACGAGCATAGAAAATGGATAAAAAATCGGTAAAAACTTTTGCGAAGAAATTTGCTATTTATTTTGTAATTTGGTAAAATGAAAAATATTATATATGAAAGGGGATTGTGAATATGAATTGCACATTTAACCGAACGGATATTGTAAGAACGCAGGAGGTTTCCAGAGTATAAAACCTCGAAGCCTCCTTTGTGTATGCGAAGCAAAAAAGTATACGAATTCTTACGGAGGTAATTTAATTGAATCAGTTAGAAAAATACGGTGTTCATCAACGTTTTATCATTGAAGCGACCCTTTATCCAGAATATTCCTTGGCAAGGGTTATTTCCCAGCACAAAGGGATGTATCGAATCATTACTGCTGAGGGAGAGCGTTTTGCTGAAATCTCGGGGAAATTTTCATACGAGGTGGCAACCCTTTCCCATTACCCTGCGGTGGGGGACTTTGTTATGGTCACCATTGGCGATGTCAACAGCCCTGCCATAATTCACGCTGTATTAACCAGAAAAAGTGTTTTCCAACGCACCGCTTTAGGGCTTACAAATCAGACACAGGTAATTGCAGCAAATATTGATATTGTTTTTATTTGTATGTCTTTAAACCAAAACTATAATTTAAGCCGTTTGGAGCGATATTTGTCTATTGCTTGGGATAGTGGCGCAAAGCCTGTCATTCTCCTCACAAAAAGTGATTTGTGTCAAAACATTCCCGAATTTTTAGCGGAAATTGAAACAGTCGCCTTAGGTTGTGATGTGATTTTAACCTCATCCTTTGACACACAAACGGTAAAGGAACTGTATTCCTTCTTAAAAACAGGAAGCACGGCCTCTTTTATTGGTTCCTCAGGGGTTGGAAAATCCACCCTGATTAACATTTTGGCAGAAAAACAGCTTTTGGCGACAAATGAAATCGACCAATATGATAAAGGGCGCCATACTACAACAGGTCGGGAAATGCTTCTTTTGCCGAATGGCGCAATCGTCATTGATACGCCCGGCATGCGAGAGATAGGGGTGAGTCATGCTGATTTAGGAAAGACTTTTTCCGATATCGAAGAATTGGCAAAGCTCTGTAAATTCAGGGATTGCTCCCACACCAACGAGCCGGGTTGTGCTGTACAAAACGCCATTTTAAATGGTGAACTAGAGGAACGCCGACTGCAAAATTATAATAAGCTGAAACGGGAAGCAAAATACGAAGGCCTTTCCTCAAAGGAAATCGAAGAAGAAAAGCTAAACGGAATGTTCAGTGAGATCGGTGGCATAAAAAATGCCAAGCACTATATGAAAAGCCTTAAGAAAAATGTTCGCCGCTAATGTAGGCGAAATAAGAAAGCCTCCTTGTAAAATCTGTACGAGGGGGCTTTCAGACTGTCGATAAAGTCAAAACCTTGAGGACTTTGCCCTCAAACACCCACAAGGGTTTCACCTCAGCACTTTGCTACGCAAAGCTGTCCTTCGGACAGATGGCACTTCTTTGCCATTGCAACTTGACCCCTTAGAAACCGCATAAATATGCGGTTTCTATAAAAGTTTTTGGTCTTGCTTTTTTCAAAAAGCAAGCAGGTTTGGGCGACGCCCAAGGTTTTTCGACACACTTAAGCCCCCTTGTAAAATCTGTGCAAGGGGGCTTTCTATATTTTTTAAATTCTCTTTATTTCAAAATCCGAATGGTATCACGAGTAATTTCAGCGATACTATGTACGCCGCACATTGCCATGGTATCCTCTAATTCCGCCGCCAGTTTGTCAACAAGGAGCTTTATCCCCTCTTCTGCGCCGCCATATACCGCTGATACAAAGGGTCTTGCGATAATTACGGCGTCTGCGCCAAGGGCAAGGGCCTTAAACACCTGCACACCCGTCCTGATTCCGCCATCCACCAGAATTTTTACACCGCTTCCATTTAATGCATCCACAATCTCACCCAAAACCTCTGCCGTTGCGGGACATTGGTCAAGCACACGTCCGCCATGGTTGGAAACAACAATTGCAGCAGCACCTGCCTCCTTGGCTTTCAAAGCTCCTTTTACCGTTAATACGCCCTTTACAATAAAAGGTGCATGACATTTTTCCACAATCCGCTTTAATTCTTCCACAGTTTTGCTGCCTGCCGGTGGTTTGCAATTCTTCAAAAATGGCAATCCTGCCGCATCAATATCCATTGCCACAGCAAATGTGGACGCGCCTTTTGCCATATCCAATTTTTCAAATACAATATCATTGCTCCATGGCTTTATGGTGGGAACCCCTATCCCATCAGCTGCCTTAATTGCCTCCGTGGCATGAACCATTACATCTTTATTGGTTCCATCCCCTGTAAATGCAGCAATTCCAGCATCTAAACAGCCTTTTACTAAAACTTGATTATAGCTTGAATCATTATAAGCCTCACCATAGTGAAGATTTACTGCCCCCACTGGACCTGCAAAAACAGGAATACGGAAGCATTTATCAAAAATGCTGATAGAAGTATCCACCTTTTCATTGGTGCTGATCGTATCCATATTCAATTTAATTTTCTGCCATGCTTCATAGTTTCGTATGGCATTATCGCCTATCCCCTTGGCTCCCGGACCGGGAATTTGATTTTTACAGGCTACGCCATTACATACCAAACAGCTTTTGCAATATTTTCCGATATTTTTTCTAGCATTTACGATTACTTCCTCATATTCCATTTTTTTCATCCTTTCCCATTGCCAATAAATGATCCCAATTGTTTATCATTTAACTATATTATAGTTTTTTATATAGGAATGTCAACCTTTCCAAATTCGGAACTCATGGGATACCTTTATTTTTCAGCTTCCCTTTAAGCCAAGGAAGGTAATCCTTCTTCCCCTATGAAAATATTATTTTCAGAAATAGATATTAGCGCAGTCTTTGAAATAACCCTCCTTAACTCAAACCTACGTCCGATTATTCTTTTTCCCTCATCTTGTGCATAAACTGATAAAAAATTCAAAGGAGCTTTTGTATGCAAAACCCCAATGCAAAATACATAAAAATGCCTAACGGATATTTTTGTCTCATTTACCGCGAAAACTATACCCTATTTTGGCGGTCACAGACAAGTGCAGGGTGGTCTGTCCCTATCATTTTAGCTGAGCATACTGCTTCGGCATTCTCAGTTTGTCAGTTTGGAGAGCTTTGCTATGTTCTTTATTCCACCACAGATGGGAATTTATTTATAACTTCCTCCAGAGATTTGTCAAATTGGGAGCATAGACCTTTGATGAGCGGGACGCACAATTCAACGAAAACCAAGTTTGTCTTGCTTCCAAATGAGGATACCTTCCATGTGATCTATCATTTGCCATCAGAGTCACCAGGGATCGAAACCCTGGTTTATACCGTCTTTCGTAACGGACAGTGGGAGGCACCTTATCAAATTGATCGGTTTATGCCCTTTGGCAAAACCAATTTTCTTGCGCGCAGAATAAGTAAGGAGCATATTATTTTGTATTATAGAACCTCCAAAAACACATGGAGTGCAAGGGAAATGCTTCTTTCACCCTTTACAATGGGCAGCCTCACTCCTTTGATTCAGACCGCTGCAAATTACGTTGATCTCTCGATTGTAAATGATGCAGAACGCATTCATATTTTATATATTGTGCGTGGTATGTTCCGTTCACAAGTTGTTTATCAATATAAAAAGACTACAGCCATCAGCACGCCTCGCATTCTTTGGGAGGATGCAAACTGTGATAACTGCTTGGTTTTTTTAGAAAATGAACGGTTGGTTTTGATGTGGACTGACAACGGGCAGCCCTTACGCTGTATTTCTGAAAGTGGCGGTACCTCTTTTGGCCCAGTAGAACGCTATACCGGTAATTTTCCCGTTCAATGCACAAAGGGCGAATTATTGGGAGCAGAGGGGCCGGAATTAAACGCAATGGAAACCTATGGAGATGCCTCCAAGAGCTTCGCTCCTTTTCTTATTGCAAAAAAAATCAAGACTTTACCTCAACCAAAAACGCTTCCTGCTGAAAACGAGAACCGTCCGCAGACGCCTTTTTTTGAGAATCAGAATCAACCGCAGTCGTCTTTTTTTGAGAAACAAAATCAGCCCCGACCGTCTTTTTTTGAAAAACAGAATCCCCCACAGTCGTCTTTTTTTGAGAAACAGAATCAGCCGCAGTCGTCTTTTTTTGAACAACAGAAACAACCCCAATCATCTTTTTTTGAACAACAAAATCAGCCCCAAGCGTCTTTTTTTGAACAACAGAAACAACCCCAAGCGTCTTTTTTTGAACAACAAAATCAGCACCAGTCGTCTTTTTTTGAGAAGGAAAATTGGACACAAACGCCACTCTATCAACAACGGGAGCAGCCGCAAAAACCCGCTTATTTTGCACAAGCAACAAAACCGCAAAGCAACCCAATGAAAATGGGCATGCCTACCCAAAATATTCATCAACAGCAAATAGAAGAACTGTCCGCTCTTCTAACACAGCGAAGCGATGAAATCGCTTCCGTCAACGCTCGTTGGAGAGCTCAAGTGGCTCAACTGGAGGCTGAACTTTCAACGTTGCAGCAAGAAAACGAAAAGCTGAAAAAGGCCAAAAGCGCCCATCAAGCACAAACCCATCAGCCACAGCCGCAATTGCACAAACAAGAATATAAAATAATTCAAGCTGCGGAAAACGACGCTTGCCATCCTCAAGAAATACAACCCAAAATATCAACACAAGCAGATAACCGAGCAGACGAAGAAACCCCAATTCCAGAATAACAAAAACGGCATGACAGAAAAACTGTTCATGCCGTTTTATGTTATTCACAAATAATCTCCTCTAATATTGCTGAGATTTCACCAATCAAATCGTTGCAATTTTCTTTATTGGCGGAAAGTCTGCAACAATCAATACAATTCCATCGTTCTTGAACCTGGCAAAACAAAATTAAGCTTTTTTGCTTTGCTTCCTCTGTTGGAAATAATATTCCCAAAACCATAACCGCAGCAATTAATGCGCTGCACATTCCGCCAACGCCAAAGCCTGCACTGATTGCATTACAGCTATCCAGCAGTTCTTCGGAAAGAGGAAAACCGTATTGCTCTGCCGCAGCACGCAAAATAGCGCGGGAGCAATTTTCACCTTCACAGCAAAGAGCCATCGCCCGTTCCTTCATAAAATCATCCCCTTTGCCTCATAATATGAAGAAAAAAGGACAATGGTTCAAGATGATCGTGCAGATTTATAGCAAAAAAAATTCTCACATAGTTTATGCAAGAATTTTTCCATTTCATTTTTTCCTATACCTCATAGCCTTCTGAAGTCAAACGCACCGCTAACGGCAAATATTTTCCGCCTTCCCATCTGGGATTCTGGCTTTTGATCCATGCATAGCAAAGCAAAACACCCGCAAGACCCAACACAAAGGATACTAAGCTATCCGGCAAAGGAACCAAAGGACCTACCACAAAATGACCTAAGAATAAACCAATAAAAAACCCGATGAGTGGCAACCCATAGCTAATTAATACAGCATACAAAAATGCATTATCCTGCAGCTCCAATTCAACCCAATCGCCAACCTCAGCATCACAAAGGTTTTTTGCATCAATATCCATATCCTGCTCCATCATTCCCGATAAGCAAGCCCTGCATTGACCACAGGCTTCCTTACGCATAATATGAACCTTAAGCATTTTACCGTTTTCTTTCGTTACCAGACCCTTCATTTTCATTACCGCCTTTCTATTCTGACCCTAAAATTGGGCTTTCTTCATTCTTCACGAATACTATTATACATAATACAACGTTTTTTTTCAATATGCAGTGCTTAATTTACTTTGAATGGCAGTTTTTCAAAAAATTACAACAGTATTTTGATACCCAATGTTTTTATTGGGTTTCACAAGCTTTTAAAATTTATCCTCGACTTTCGAAAGGATATCTTCAATTCCCTAACAAAGCTTTTGCCAGCTTTTCAATTCCGATTTGCAGTTTTTCTATAGTAGGGGGAGCAGATATGCAAATTCGAATGGCTCTTGGGGAAATTACGTTGCCCACAGAGAATTTTTCCGCACAAAAAACTTGTAAGCCCATACGCTTTGCAAACTGTTCAAATTCCATTCCGTTTTTCCAAGGAGGCGGCAGCATGAGCCATCGAAAGCTGCAGGTATCCTCTCCAAGCACCTCATAATCACACAACATGTGGTTCACTAGTTCGTTACGTTTTCTTAACTCCATTCGCTTCTCCTCAATGATTTTATCCAGCATGGGGGAATTGAAAATTCGATTTACGATTTCTGCGTTGAGGGGAGACACCATCAAATTCATGTTATACAACGCGGTATCCAGTGCGCCCTTATATCGAAGAGGAACGGAAAGGTAGGCCATGCGCAGCCCGGGGCATAAAAATTTTGAAACACTGAAAATATGAATTGTCTGCTCCGGCGCATAGGCAAAAAGTGGGCGCTGCACAGTGTCACGCAGCATCCGATTAATGGCATCCTCAAGGACAATGAAATCAAATTGCTTTGCAATCTTCCCAATGCAACGCCTTTCGTCATCCGTAAGGGAATGTGTTGTGGGATTATGGTATTCAGGCACAAAGTAAAGTCCCTTCAGATTTTCCGTTTTACAAAATCGTTCCAAATCCTGGCAGTTGAGCACTCCATTCTTTTCGGGCAAAGGAATCAATTGAACGCCAACCATTTTTGCAATAGATTTCAGTCCGGAAAAGCTATGAGAATTTGTTCCGATTCTATCTCCGGCATGAAACAACCCCAATAAAATGGCGCATATGGCATTTTGACTTCCCGATGCAAATAGAATGCTTTCAGGCGGCACGTCCACGTCTATTTTTTTCAGCCATTCCGATACGGTTTTACGCTGCATATCCGTACCCGCTGGGGACTTGTATTCAAGAAAATGCTTCATGTCCGGTTGAAGAAAAATCTTTTTCATAAATTTTATGATCTCTTCATTATCTTGATAGGGTGGATGCACTGTGCCCAGTTCAATGAGGTCTGAATATTCTTGTGAATATAACAAAATATCGGTGGTGTGAACATCAGAAGCCACAAAGGTTCCTTGTCCCACCTTTGCACATAGTAGCCCCCGCTCCTCGCACAGCTTATAGGTTCTTGTAATTGTGCTTAAATGCAAATCTAAATAATCCGCAAGCTCTCGCTGCGGCGGCAGCTTATCCCCAGGCTTAAGCCTGCCACTTCTGATATCCTCCTCCAATTTTTGTGCCAAACGGGTATAAATGGGAGGTGTTCTATCGATTAATTCAGGTTTCCATGACATAGGATAATTTTCAAACGAATTAATTGGCATTTTGACCCCCTTTTTATAACATTGTATTCCGTACAATTATATCATTGTATGGAGGATAACGCAATGCTATACTCAAGCCATAAAATAAAAAAGAGGTGGTCATATGAAAACAATTGGTCTAATTGGCGGAATGAGTTGGGAAAGCACAGTCACTTATTATCAAGTCATCAATGAAACAATCAAAAATCTTTTGGGTGACCTTCATTCAGCCAAGTGTCTCTTGTATAGCGTTGATTTTCAAGAGATAGAGGAATATCAGGCAAAGGGCGAGTGGGAAAAAAGCGGTATTGTTCTTTCAAAAGCTGCATTAAATTTGGAAAAAGCCGGAGCGGATTTTATCATCCTCTGCACAAATACCATGCACAAGGTTGTGCCCATGATTGAAGCAAAAATAGACATTCCGATTTTGCATATTGCAGAAGCAACGGCAGATGAATTATTGCTAAATCATGTCCGCAAGGTTGGCTTATTGGGAACAAAGTATACCATGACCCAGGATTTTTATAAGGAAAAGCTGGTGAAAAAAGGAATTGAGGTTCTGATTCCTCAACCAGAGGATATAGAAATCGTAAATTCCATTATCTTTCAAGAGCTTTGTCAAGGTCAAATCAAAGAAGAATCCAGACAAGAATACTTGCGTATCATTCATTCTCTTTATGCAAATGGAGCACAGGGTGTTGTTCTGGGCTGCACAGAAATTGGTCTTTTAGTTCAGCCCAAGGATACAAACGTTTTGTTGTTTGACACTGCTTTCATCCATGCAAAAAAAGCTGCTCAATTCTCTCTTTTATAATTCATAAAAGGAATCTTCATAAAAAACATAAGCACCTACAAAAGGCAGATTAAAATTTCGAAACCGCCTTTTGTTGGTGCCTTCTTCATGAAATGCCGTCAAACCACCCATTTAAGATAAAAAAGAATACTAGATTATTTATTACAGTCTAATTTTCCATTTTCTCATCCTTCTTGTACATGAGCCAAAATAAAAAATTTTTCATTAAAGCCCCCAGTGGTACCGCAACCAAAAGCCCCCAGAAGCCAAAAAGTCTGCCAAAAACCGCCAGAGAAAGCAATACCAAAACGGGGTGCAGCTCCACCTTTTTTCCAACAACCCTTGGTACAATGAACACGCTGTCGATTTGTTGTAAAATGAGAATCAATATGGAAGCATATAGGGCACGAATGGATTCTCCACTGATAAAACCAGCGAATACTGCTAGAATAAATGCCATAATGGCGCCAAAATACGGAATTAGATTTGAAAACCCCGAAATTAACCCCAATACAACCCCATAAGGCAGCCCTACAACGGTAAAAGCAATGGAAAACAGCACTGCCATAATTCCTGCATCCGTCAACTGCCCCCCTAAATATCCCGTTACCACGTTATCCACCGCATGAATGACGCGTCGGATACGCCTTGTGGTTTTTTCCCCGAAAAAAAGCAAGGAAGCCTGCGTGGAAAAATCGAATATCTTTCTTTTTTCCATTAAAAAATAAAAGGCCGCCGTAAGCCCAACCGCAATATCCACCAAGCTGCTGCCAATTCTAGGGAGATATGCAGTAAAGCCCGTGATGCTTGCCTGTATCCAAAGGGTTACACTCTGTGTCCATGCAGACAAAATACCCTCCACATTTTGTAAAATACCAAGCTCTGCCAGCTTTAGATTTAACAAAACCAGCAAATCGCCCATTTTTTGAACAAATGCGGATAAATGCTCTGCCAATCCGTCCAAATCCGCCGTATCCAAGCTTTTGGCAGCCCAAGTGCCCCCCAAAAACAGTATCATAATCACAGCAATATATGCTGCCGATGTACCTGCTTTTCTGTTTTTAATTTTGCTTCGCCGTATTGCCGTCAAGCGGGATTCATACACTTTTTGAAAAAATGCAGTGAGAGGCTCTAGCAATATGGAAAAAAAAACTGCCCACAAAAGAGGCGCAAAAACGGCGAGGATTCCCCTCGCCGTCTGAATTATGACATTTTTCGCCTCGGAAAGCTGAAAAAGAAACAGTCCCATTACCACTAAAATACCCACAGTGAAAATCACATGGAAAGAAATAGCAAGATATTTTTTATTCCAAGGCAACCGCATTGCTTCACCATTCCTTTAAAAATCAGTGATCCATTTTCTTTAACACTTCTTTTAGAAATTCCCAAACACGAATTGTGGAGGAAATAGAAAGTCGCTCATCGGGCGTGTGCACATCATGCATTTCGGGGCCGATGGAAACCATATCCAAATCCAAAATTTTCTCAGAAAACAGCCCGCATTCCAGCCCTGCATGAATTGCGGAAATCTCTGCCTCCTTGCCGTAAAATTCTCCATAGGTCTTTGCAAATAGCTTTAATAATGGGGAATTCGGGTTAAACTTCCACCCTGGGTAATCATTCACATCCTCAACGCTTGCACCGCAAAGACTGGCAATAGAATAAATTTTCTGGCAAATCAATTCCTTTCTACTTTCCACGGAGCTTCTGACTGCATTATCAAAATAGATATGCTCAGAAGTGGTTTTTACAATCCCAATATTACTGGAGCTTTCTACCAAGCCCTCCATCTCCATGCTCATGGTCTGAACACCATAGGGCAGAAGCAGTAAAATATGAATCAATTTATTTTTTGTCTCCTCTGTTAAAACCTTAAAAACCTCTTCTTGTAAAGTCTCCATCGTTATAGTTATAGACGTTTCACAGGAATTATATTCCTCTTGAATCATTTTTTCCCATTTTCCCAATAATTCTCTGACCGTTGGCTCATTTTCAGCGGCAAACAAAACCGTTGCCCCTGCTTCACGGCAAATGGCATTGTCCATATTTCCGCCATCAACACTGGCTACGGAAAAATCAACAGCCTCCTTGAGCATATATAAAATTCTGCCCATCAAGCGATTGGCGTTCGCCCTTTGCAGGTGAATATCCGCACCGGAGTGCCCGCCCTTTAGCCCACGAATGGAAATCTGATACGCCTTTTTTCCCACAGGGCTATCGCTACGCTCTGCGGGCAAATAAACCCTTACCCGTCGCCCGCCTGCACAGCCGGAAAGCAAAACCCCTTCTTCCTCCGTATCCATGTTTAGAAAGCGCTTGCCTTCCACATCAAACGTCTCAAAGGCTCTTGTACCACCCATGCCGATCTCTTCCTCAACGGTAAAAATCGCCTCGATTGGCGGATGCGCCAAGGTATCATCCTCCAATAAAGCCAGTATATATGCCACTGCAATTCCGTCGTCTGCGCCTAAGGTTGTTCCCCTTGCATGAATGAAATCACCCTCTGCATATATTTCAATGGGGTCTGTCAAAAAATCCAGCTCAGTTCCGGCATTTTTCTCACAAACCATATCAATATGCCCTTGTAAAATGATAGGTGCAGCATTCTCGTATCCCTTTGACCCAGCTTTTTTTATAAATACATTATAATGTGCATCCTGACGGCAATATAATCCTCGTTCCTTTGCAAAAGCAACGATATAATCACTTAACGCCATTTCATTTTCACTGCCATGGGGAATTTTACAAATTTCTTCAAAAAAATAAAAAACCTTATCCCCACCTAGTCCATCCAGCTTACCCATTTTTATTCCTCCTCAGGCATTTTTTTCCATAGTATTACCACTTCTTCAGAATGTCAATGCCGTTTTACAGTCCTATTTTGTGTAAAAACAGCCGAAACAATGCTAATTTTATTTTTTTTCCAGACAACCTAAAGCTTTTTCTCAGACTGAATACAAAACAAAAACTCCAACAGAATTGTCTCCGTCGGAGCTTTCAGACAGCGCCCTCGAGCATATGCCGCTATCAACCGTTCATATGCTCCAATGCGTTATTTGCAGCATTTTGCTCTGCTTCTTTCTTACTTCGCCCGCTTCCCTTGCCTAACAGTTGTCCATCATGGGTAACCTCAGCAATAAAAAGCTTGTTATGATCGGGTCCTTGCTCATCCACAATGGTATACTGCAAGGGAACCTTGCTTATTTTTTGTATAATCTCTTGTAAATGGGTCTTCCCATCCAAATTCTTAAAATTAGTTTTCGTTTGTTCAATTTGTTCTTCCATAAAGCGCATCACATAACGATTGGCAGCTTCAATCCCCCCATCGATGCAAACCGCACCAATGATCGCCTCAAATGCATCAGCCAAAATGGAATCTCTATTCCTTCCACCGGTGCTTTCCTCGCCCTTGCCTAATAAAATACAGCGCCCTAACCCTAGTTTTCGGGATAGAGCTGCCAAAGAACCCTCGCACACAACAGCAGCGCGCAGCTTTGTCAGCTCACCCTCCGGCATCTTTGGGAAATAACGATACATGTACTCACTTACAACCATATCCAAAACAGCATCACCCAAGAACTCCAAGCGCTCGTTGTTTTCGTGCGTACTCTTTTTCATTTCATTGGCATAGGAACTATGCGTCAAAGCTAAAACCAGCAAGCTTTTATCCGAAAAAGAGTACTCTATCTTACGCTCGAACTCCTCCAGATTTAAATGATTCATCATTAATTCTCCAATACATTTTTAATATAGTCGATCGCATCCCCAATGGTTTTGATTTTTTCTGCTTCGTCATTTTCAAATTCCATGTCAAATGCTTCTTCCAATGCAGAAATAATTTGGAATAAATCCAAAGAATCCGCACCTAAATCTGCAAAAACTGTGTCATGGGTTAAAATGTCTGCCGATACATTTAACTGCTCTGCGATTACATTCATTACTACTGCTTCATCCATACTGGTAACCTCCCAATCATTTTTCTTTCAATACTATAACCCATTTGCTGCCATTTGTCAGTAGAAATAGTAAAAATTAATGAAACTTTTAGAGAATTTTTTCTGCAAAAAATACCCATCGGTAGGATGGGCAGTTTACTTTACTTATCTCCATTACTAAAAAAGTTTCTCCAACTTTCCTTTACGTAATCAATTAGCTTTCTCGTTGCCTTAATATAACGTTCACCAAATAATATCCAAAAAATCAAAATAAGGATTGGCGGTGATAAAATCCGAAACAAATAAGGATGATTATATATAAATTGATCAATAGGCAACATAACGTATAATCTCCTTAGATTTTTCAGTTAATAATTAATGATCACAATAAACTGCGTTCCATAAAAAGTATCTATTGATGTTATAGAACTCGCTTTAAAACTATAGTCATAAGAATATTCTAGACATAGCTCGCCTAAAAGAAAAAAACACCCGACTTCCAATGCGTAACTGATTACAGCTTATCCTTAATTTTCTCCACAATGTCCGCCTCGGTAAACAATACACATTGGCGAACAGCATTCTTAATTGCCCTTGCGTTGGAGCTGCCATGCGCCTTTACTACAAGCGCTTTCAGCCCAATGAAGGGCGCACCCCCAACCTCATCAGAATCAAAACGCTTTTTCACATTCTTAAATGGAGTTTTCAGCATTGCAGCAGCAAACTTATATGCCCCGGCAGTTATTTCTTCTTTAATAATATCAATCAAAGTCTTACTTAAACCTTCGGAAAGCTTCAAAATTGTATTCCCAACAAAACCGTCGCAAACAATGACATCCGCCTCACCAAAAGGGATATTTCTTGGTTCAATATTGCCCGTAAAATTGATGTCCTCACTTACTTCCAGCAATTCATAGGCTTCTTTGGTCAAAGCGTTGCCTTTTTCTTTTTCCGCACCAATGTTTACCAAAGCAACCTTCGGCTGTTTTTTACCGAAAATATTTTCAACATAAACAGAACCCATTTTTGCAAACTGTTCCAAATATATTGCCTTGCAATCCACATTTGCGCCGCTATCCAAAAGGAAGGAAAAGCCTGTTTTTGTCGGCAAACAAGTTCCGAGGGCAGGACGTTCCACGCCCTCAATGCGCCCAACAATCACCAATGCACCTGTCAGCAATGCGCCTGTGCTTCCGGCCGAAACAAAGGCGTCGGCTTCCCCATTTTTCAGTAAGTTAAGCCCCACAACCAAGGAGGAATTCTTTTTTCTGCGGATTGCCGACGTAGGCACCTCGTCTGTGGCAATTACTTCCTCCGCATGGATTACCTGAATACATTCCTTAGGATATTCATACTTCGCCAGTTCAGCATTCACCACTTCCTGACGACCTACAAGCTTAATTTCCACATTCAATTCCTTTACGGCATCCACAGCGCCTTTCACAATTTCAACAGGAGCCAAGTCGCCGCCCATTGCATCTAGGGCTACAATTACTTTTTTATCCATGAAATCACCTGAATCCTTTCTCGTTCTTGTATTCAGTATAATCAAAATGAACGCAAAAAACAATGCATAAGAAGAAAAGACAGCGTATATGCTGTCTTTTCGAATTTGACTTAGTCAACTTTGATAATTGTTTTCTTATTATATGCGCCACAAGCCTTGCAAACCTGATGAGGTACCATCAGTTCACCGCACTTGCTGCATTTTACCAAGCTGGGAGTTGCAATTTTCCAACTCTGTGCTCTTCTTTTATCTCTTTTAGATTTAGACACTCGTCCCTTGGGTACAGCCATTTCTACACCTCCTCGTCAACATTGAAAAGAGCTCTCAAACTTTCAAACCTCGGATCGATATAGGTTGTTTCACAACCACACTCACCCTCATTTAAATTCTTTCCACAAACTGGGCAAAGGCCCTTACAATCTTCGCTGCAAAGAATTTTCATAGGTAGAGCACTTATGACACTCCTTTTGACAAAGTCCGTAAGATCTATTTGATCCCCCGAAAAAGTTTCTGTCTCTTCGTTTCCTCTGCCTGTATGAGCAAAACGTTCCTTGATCTCGAAGCAAAGCTCTTTTTTGACAGGTGCAAGACAACGGTCACACCTAAGATTGACCTCTGTTTTGCCCTTTGCTTCAAAAACGAAAATTTCATTTTCGTTTTTAAGAGTTCCCTCTATCTTTACAGGCTGCAAAAATTCCACAACATCGGGATAATCCGATGTATCATTGATTTGCTCTTCCAGCGCAACAGGCATAAGTATCCCATTTTTGCCGAACAATTGAGCCATTCCAAGTAACATTCAAATCACCCCATAGTCGTACCTAAAATATTATACTGAAAGCGCTCTTATTTGTCAAGAAGTTCCTTCGTATCTCTTGCAATTACCAATTCTTCGTTTGTAGGGATAACCAATACTCTTACTCTGGAATCGGGAGCAGAAATTTCCATTGCCTTTCCTCTTAAAGAATTGCAGTAGGAATCAATATGAACACCCAAGTAACCCAAGTAATCACAAATCAGTCTTCTTGTAGAACCGGAATTTTCACCCAAACCTGCTGTAAAGACGATACAATCAACGCCATTCATTGCTGCTGCGTATGCACCAATATTCTTTGCAACTTTATATGCAAATACATCCAAAGCTGCCTCTGCTCTTAAATTGCCGTGTTCGCTTGCATCTTCAATATCACGGAAATCGCTGGATACACCGGAAATACCCAAAACACCGGACTTCTTGTTCAAAATATTATCCATTTCCTGTGGTGTCAGGTTTTCTTTTTGCATCAAGAATGTGATAACTGCCGCATCGATGTCGCCGGCTCTCGTACCCATTACAAGGCCTTCCAAAGGTGTGAAGCCCATTGTTGTGTCGATGGATTTGCCGTTTCTAACTGCACAGATGGAGCCGCCGTTGCCCAAGTGGCAAGTAATTATTTTGGTCTGTTCGTAAGGTCTGTCCAACATTTTTGCTGCCTCTTCAGAAACAAATCTGTGGCTTGTTCCGTGGAAGCCGTATCTTCTGATTTTGTATTTTTCATAGTATTCATAAGGAATTGCATACAGATATGCTCTTTCAGGCATTGTCTGGTGGAAAGCTGTATCAAATACACCAACCTGAGAAACGCCGGGCATAATTTTTTCGCAAGCTTCAATACCGATTAAGTTTGCAGGGTTATGCAAAGGTGCCAGCTCGCTGCATTTTTCCAAAGCTTCTTTTACCTCATCATCAATTACAACAGAGCTGGAGAAAAATTCGCCGCCATGTACGACACGATGGCCAACTGCGTTGATTTCCTTCATGCTCTTAACCACGCCGTGTACAGGGTTTGTCAAAGCTTCCATTACGTTCTTAACAGCCACGTTGTGATCTTCCAAATAATCGTCAAAAACAACATCTTCCTTGCCTGTAGGCTGATGCTTCAATCTAGAACCTTCGATACCAATTCTTTCGCAAAGACCTTTTGCTAAAACAGTTTCGTTTTCCATGTCGAAAAGCTGGTATTTCAATGAGGAACTACCGCAGTTCAATACAAGAATTTTCATTGTTTTCTCTCCTTCGTAATGTATCTTTTTCTATGCTTTTTATACCTACTATTCATTCCGCCTTTAGCTTTCGGTGTGCTCAAGAAGCAAACGAGCGAATTACTTGCCCATTACATCAGCCTGAACAGCTGTCATTGCTACAACTGCAACGATATCGTTTGCAGAGCAGCCTCTGGACAAATCGTTTACAGGCTTTGCAATTCCCTGTAAAACAGGGCCAAACGCTTCTGCATTGCCAAATCTTTGTACTAATTTGTAGCCGATATTACCGGCATCAATATCAGGGAAAACCAAGCAGTTTGCTTTGCCAGCAACAGGGCTTGTAGGTGCCTTTAATTCGCCAACCTCTTTTACAATTGCAGCATCCAACTGGATTTCACCATCCAATTTGATTTCAGGATATTTTTCCTTTGCAATTTTTACAGCTTCCACTACTTTTGTAACGTCAGCATGCTTTGCGGAACCCATTGTGGAATGGCTCAGCATTGCAACTCTTGCTTCCTTGCCAACAAAAGCAGCATAGGATTTTGCGGAATCCCCTGCGATGCAAGCCAATTCAGCGGGTGTAGGGTTCTGGTTCAATGCACAGTCAGCGAATAACAAGATACCGTCATCACCATATTCGGGTGTCTTTGTCACCATGATGAAGAAAGAGGATACCAATTCTGTGCCGGGTGCAGTTTTCAAGATCTGCAACGCAGGACGCAGGGTGTCAGCGGTGGAATGGATTGCGCCGGAAACCATACCGTCTGCAACGCCCATTTTAACCAACATTACGCCAACAAACATGGAATCGTCCAAAAGAAGCTTTCTTGCTTCTTCTAAGGTCATGCCCTTGCTTTTTCTTGCTTCCGCAAGACCGGCAACCATTTCGTCCATTCTTTCGTAGCTTTCAGGATCAACAAAAATTGCATTGGAAACATCAAAACCGTCTGCTGCTTCCATAATTTTTTCTTTGTTGCCGATCAATACGATTTCAGCTAATCCATCTTTTATGCATTCAGCTGCTGCTTCTAAGTTTCTTTTTTCAAAAGATTCAGGTAAAACAATTACCTTCTTATTGGCTTTCGCCTTTTCTTTCATTAATGCTAAAAAGTCCACAGTAAAACCTCCTAGTTGATTGTAGAATTTTCTTTTGTTACCCACATCTACACTATTATAAACAAAATGTCCCACCCATACAAGGGAAAAGAGATAAAAAAATGGCTGAATTTTACTCTTTTTTTCAGCCATCTCACAACTTTTTGCCCGAAAAAACAACAAATTCCCAAATTTATGGAGAATATATTTTTTTGCTAAATTACAGGAAATTCCATAAAAAATGTGGTCCCCATATATTCTCGGCTTTCAATGCGGATGGTTCCCCCCAAAGAGGAAACGGTGGCATAAACAACATCAAGCCCTACCCCTCTGCCCGAAAACATGGTTGCCCTGCTTTTGGTTGTAAAACCCGGACGAAGTAAAAATGCAAATATCTCATTATCTTCATATGCATCTTCTGCTTTTTTTAAAAGCCCTTTTTCTCGGGCCATTTGCAGTATGCCGTGCTTATCTAAGCCCCTTCCGTCATCACGAAAGACCACAAAAATCCTTTGCCCTGCCTTTTGTATTTCCACAGAAATTTCCCCCACAGCCGTTTTCCCCATTCGTTCTCGCATTTCTGTGCTTTCCAAGCCATGATCCATGCTGTTTTTCATCATTTGCAGCACAGCCATAGAAATTTTTTCATAAATATCTCTTGGAACCTCAGTATCAGCCCCAGATATTTTCACCATAAATTCCTTTGACAGCTCTTTTCCCATAATGCTTGCAAGACGCTCCATTTGAGGTATCAGCATGCCGAAATTGGTATAGGGAATAATTTGTTTTCCCCTTCGGGTATATGCAATTTGGTAGCTGGGGCCTTCGGGCTCATTTTCACTGTCAACGTGGGCCAAAAAATTTTTTATTCTTCTGACCACTGTCCACCCAAAATCCGTAACCTCGTCATCCGTTTCCATACGACGCAGCTCTCTTTTTAAAAAACCCGATACCATACGCAATAACTGAATAATTGTTTTTAAATCCTTTTGGGCAGGGTTCTCTTCTTCACGCAAATAAGAGAACAAATCCTCCGCACTATGGGCAGTTTCCGAAATAGAAGGGTATCCCATCATGGATGCAGAGCCTTTAATGCTATGCATCGTACGAAATAAGCCATCTACTTCTTCCCTCGAAACAGAAAATTCTTCTTCTTTTGCCTTCGCTTCAATAAAGCTATCAATTTTATCTATATTTTTCCAAGTTTCTTCCAAAAAAATATCCTGCAAGAAATCGGGGTTGTCCGCAAATTTCTCCACTCTATCATCCTCTAATCATAAGCTATTATCTATGATTATACCCTTTTCCTGAATTTTTTTCCATATGAATTTTTAACGGTTTTATAATAATTCTTTAACCATTTTTTGTTAATTTATTCACACTTCATCGTCTCATTAGGAAATAAATATATCCATAGCCCCGTTCTTCTAAACTTTGTACTAAACTTATTTCTTCTTAACGTTCAAAGGCATTCTTTTGTGGTATAATAAAGTATTAAATGGTAGTTTTTTTGACAACCTAAGGATATTGCTTCATTGGTTAAGAAAAGTCAACTTTTCGGGCTTGCCTTAATATTTTTTCACTACATTTTTATATTACAAATAGCATATTATTTGCCAAAAGGAGATGTATTAATGAAAACAATTGGTATTATAACAGAATATAATCCTTTTCATCTTGGGCATCAATATATGATAGAAGAGGCGAAGAAAAAAAGTGGTGCCGACCGCGTTGTTGCAGTAATGAGCGGCAGTTTTGTGCAAAGAGGCGAACCCGCTTTTTTTGACAAATGGACAAGGGCAAAAGCTGCTTTAACAAACGGGGTGGATATGGTTTTGGAGCTACCCGTCCTTTTTGCAGCAGCAAATGCCGAAACCTTTGCGTGTGCGGCCGTGAGAATTTTGGA
>JAQUSU010000001.1:24457-53321 GCA_028710085.1 Anaerotignum sp. | reverse complement strand
GATTTTCGAGGTAACCGAAGGCTTGGAAAACAGAATCCTTCGCGCCATAGACACTTGCTATGCGGTGGAAGATTTGATTGATTTTATCAAGTCCAAACGCTACACTCGAACCAAAATACAGCGTATTCTTCTTCATATTTTGTTGGACATTAAAGAAACTGAAGTAAACTATTTTATGAAAAAGCCACGAATGCCCTATATTCGCGTATTAGGCTTTCGCAAAGAGAACGCTGAAATTCTTGGCGACCTTACGTTGAACGCAAAATGCCCGGTATTAACCAATTTAAAAAAGGCGCGCGAAATATTAGATGAGGACGGGTTGCACCTTTTAGCCTTGGAAAAAACCGCAACCGATCTACACGCAATGGCAGTCCCCAACGCCCTTTATCGCAGCCCGAATCAAGATTTTACAATACCCATGGCCATTGTTTGACAATTTCGTAAGCCCCGCCCTTCATAGAACAACAAATGGGGGCATAAATTGTAACAATACATAATGGAAGAAGTATTTCATCATGAGAAAAAATTCGTTTGTTATTCTTTGTGCCTGCTTTTTGGTCTTTGCCCTATTGCGTTACCCCCAAGCCATGCTGGAGGCAGGGGCAAAAAGCGTTACGCTTTGGTTTCAACAAGTTTTGCCGTCCCTATTCCCTTTTATGGTTGCCTGCGGGCTGCTGTTGCGCATGGGTACAGCTGAAATGGCAGGGGAATGGTTAAAGCCCTTGATGAAGCCCCTTTTTGGCTTACCCGGAATTGCCGCATTCCCTTTTTTTCTTGGGATTTTTTCGGGATACCCCATGGGCGCAAAAATCACTGCGTCCTTATATGAAGAAAAAAAAATTACACTTTCCCAAGCTGAGCATATATTAACCTTTTGCAATAATCCCGGCCCATTATTTTTAGTGGGCACAGTAGGCGCAGCTTTTTTTCATGCACCCTTTTGGGGATATATTTTTTTATTCAGCTGCTTTTTCGGTGCAATTGCGACTGGCATATTGTTTCGTTTATTCTATGCAACAAAATCCGTCAACAACTTTGCCGCCTATCAAAAAGCCTCTCCCCCCTCCATTACAGAATGTCTCCCCCAAACCATAGCCGATTCCATAGATACCATTGCACAAATCGGTGGGTATATTATTCTTTTTGGCGTTGCCGTTGAAGCCTTGAAACAAACGGGGATTTTTCATCTCTTAGGACGCATTTTTTCTTTTTTGCCTTTTTCAGAAGAATTTATTTGCGCAATGAGCGGCGGAATATTGGAAATGACCAACGGTGCTTTTTTACTAAGCTCAGCTCCCGACAACCTTCTGTTCCGTCTTAGTGCAGCTTGTATGCTCGTTGCTTTTGGAGGATTGTCTATTCTTTGCCAAACCTTTGGGGTTTTACGAAATGTGCCCATAAAAAAAAGCCTCTATATTGGGGCAAAAATTTGTAACAGTTTATGCAGCGGCTTAATTTTTTTTGTCTTAGCTCCATTTCTTGAAAAATACGCACAAAAAACAGTCCCTACCATTGCTATCCTAGCAGAAACTGCATTTTCCATCCCTATTTTTTATATAAAAAGTAGTATCTTCTTTTTTGTCTGTGCCTTAATCTTCTCTATCTATCAAAGAAGATAAGGATTATTTGCCTAAACGCAGTTCTTGAATATTTTCAGCCAAAACATTCAGCGTTTGGGCAAAATAGTCATCCGTTTTTATGCTTTCAGTATATACAACCGTCTTGAGCTCTTTCAGCTTGCCTTCTGCATCAGCCAATATGCCTTCCGCATACTCCATGGCGCCCAGACGCATTTCCTTCGAGGTTTTCTTTGCCGCATCAATAATTGCGGCAGCCTGTTCGTATGCTTTTTTTGTAACTTCATTGTCATCAATCATGCGTACCATTCGGTCTTCCGCGTTTTTCATTAGCTCATCAGCTTCTCTTTGCGCATCTATCAAAATTTTATTTCTTTCTTCGATTACCCATTTAGACTGCTTTAATTCATTGGGAAGCTTCATACGAATTTCGCTGATAATATCATAAATTTCGTCCTTATCAACGGATACCTTGTTGCTAAAAGGTACCCCCTTGCTACTATCTAAAATTTCTTCCAATTCGTCTAATAACTGCAAAACAGAATCCATAAGCTCTCCCTCACTTCTTATATTTTTCTATAATAAAAGGCTTTATTTCCTGAGGAACCATAAAATCAATATTTCCACCAAAAACTGCAATTTCCTTTACGTTTGTTGAGCTTAAGCTAATATGCTCTTCATCAGCAGCGAAGAAAACAGTTTCCATTTCCTTGCCCAGCTTACGATTGATTAAATACATCTGATACTCCGATGCAAAATCCACAGCATTACGAAGCCCTCTCACCGCAACAGTTGCACCGATTTCTTTTGAAAAATCAGCCAAAAGTCCGCTAAAGGACGCAACTTCTATGTTTTCCATTCCGCCAAGAACAAGCTCCAAATGTTTTTTTCTCTCTTCAACAGTAAATAATGAACATTTGTTGGGATTTTCCAAAACTGCAACAACTAAGGTATCAAACAGCTTTGCTGCCCGATGAATAATATCTAAATGCCCCAATGTAACAGGATCAAAACTGCCCGCATAAATTGCTTTTTTCATAAATTATCTTCCTCCAGGCACAGAAACGTCATAATTGTAGTTCTGTACTCCTTTTCACGCAAAACCCTAAACCCCGGGATAGATGCCAGTGGAACTTGCGCTGAGCGCTCAACAATGATATATCCATCTTTATTTAACAGTCCGCCCTTAACAATTTCCAACAAGGTTGGTTCAGTCAGCCCTGCTTCATATGGCGGATCCAAAAAAATAATATCAAATTCTGCCTTTTCTTTGGCAAGCTGTGCTAAAGCATTGGGTACTTCTAAACCAATCACCCTGCCTTGCTTGTCCAGCTTGGTGTGCATTAGGTTCTCTCGAATTACCTGTTGGCACTGAGGGTTATGATCCACAAAAATCGCTTCCTTTGCTCCACGGCTTAAGGCCTCAATACCAATTGCGCCGCTTCCTGAAAATAAATCTAAAAACCTAGACTCAGGCAAATCAAAAGAAATGATATTGAATAAAGTTTCCTTTATTCTATCTGTCGTAGGCCTTGTAGATAAACCATCAATCGTTTGCAGCTTTCGCCCTTTTGCTGCCCCAGAAATCACTCTCATAATGCTTCACCCATTACTCACTCTCTGTCTCGTTACATACATCATTACTATATCAAATATTTGTATAAAATACAATAAAAAACTCTTTCATTTTTCTTGCGCCAGTCAATAGCCATTTTCTGACTTTAAAAATATATTACCCAATATTTTTAATTTTTTTATTCTAAATTATATTTTATAATCAAAAGGTAACATAATTTGTGTCATTGTCCAACTATTTTCATATTATGAATTAAGCAACCATTCATAAATTAAAATTAGGAGGTATTATTATGGCAACTTTTTACAACCATGCAACACTTTCTTATAATGGTCATGTAACCAATTCAAATGAAGTAAGCGGCGAATTGTTAGATGTTCTTTCGGCTACCAAAACCGCTATCATGGACGATTATATCGCTGGCGACGACATAACCTTCGTCATTAGTATTGTGAACAGCGGAGCAACAGCTTTTACAGATTTAACGATTACTGATAACTTAGGCTCTTATCCATTCGGTCTTGGAACCTTAGTGCCCCTAACCTATCAAGCAGGTTCCATTCACCTTTATGCAAATGGTGTATTGCAAGCAACCCCTGTGGTAGCTGCCGGCCCACCTTTGGTTATCACTGGCATTGATGTTCCTGCCAACGGAAATGTAACGATTATTTATGAAGTTAATGCAAACCAGTATGCACCATTAGACGTTGCTGACATCATTACAAACACAGCTGTAATTACTGGCGGCGGATTATCCAGCCCCATTACAATCACCGAAACAATTTCCACCGAAAATATCGCCATTTTGTCGATCACCAAATCTCTCTGCCCTGCAACTGTTACAGAAAATGGCCAAATCACTTATACCTTTACCATCCAAAATACAGGCAATACCGCAGCTGTAGCGGGTGACAATGTTATTCTTACAGATACCTTTGATCCTATTTTGGATCCAATCACTGTAACATTCAATGGTGCTGCATGGGTTGATCCAACTAACTATTCCTATGATGCAGTAACCGGGGAATTTGCAACCGTAGCTGGTCAAATTACTGTGCCTGCAGCAACCTTTACCCAAGACCCTGTAAATGGCAATTGGATTGTTACTCCCGGTGTAAGCACGTTAACCATAGTCGGAACTGTATAACATCAAGGAAATGGATACGGCAAAGAGTGAAAGAAAAAAAGCATTTGAAAAATGTATCTATACCTCACAGGTTATAAAAGAAAGCTTAAATAACTTGGAAACCCAGATGAAATCGGAACTTTCACTAATGCACAGAATTAATTTATTACAAATCAATTCAAATTTGTTCAAAAAAGTTTTGGATTCAATCACAAAAAACAATAAAGCAATTCACAGGCTTCGAGATTTCTTGAAATAAAGCTTGAATGCTGAAAAAAGAAAGCGGACTTTCTCCCAAAAAGAGCATACGCAAAAAAGAACCTCCAAAACCAACGGAGGTTCTTTCTTTTTTACTTAAATCATACTTTGCGCAAAGTATAATTTAATCAGCATTTCAAAAATCCCCTACGCATTTAGAAAAATAAACTTATATAGGCTTTCCATATTCATTGCCATGGTGTAAAATATTATTTACGTTCTGTAAAATAATAATATTTAGGGGCTAAGGGGTGCAAGCTTTATGATGATTGGTTCAACAACAGGGCTACCTCGGGAAGAAATAACCTATCAGCCAAGGCATCTTATTTCTAAGGCGTTGTTGGTAAAAAGCAGGTTCAAAAAAGAACCAAAGCTTTACTTGTAATACTCATTTTTTTTTTGAAACTTTCACGTTGCAAAACAATGGTAACTTTCATAAGCATTATTTAAGGAGGAACACGAATGATAAATAAACAAAAGGTATGGGGACTTGGGTTTTTGACGGTGTTTTTATGGGCATCCGCCTTTCCCCTCACAAAAATTGTTCAGGAACATTTTACATCAAACCCATTAGGGTTTTTACGTTGCGGTATTGCCGCAATTTTATTATTGATTATGGGCAAATGCACTCATATACATAAACCGAAAAAAGAAGATATTCCTTGGTTTTTTCTTTCCGGAGGATTAGGCTTTACCCTTTATATGATTACCTTTAATACCGGTATCCAGACCTTAACCTCTGCCACCTCCAGCATTGTGATTGCCATCACTCCCATCCTTACGGCAATCGTTGCAACAAAGCTTTACAACGAAAAAATACGCCCCCTAGGCTGGGTTTCCATTCTAATGGCTTTTATTGGCGTTTTAATTCTGCTGCTTTGGGAAGGTGTTTTTTCCATTAATATCGGCTTGGTTTGGACAATTTCTGCTTCTCTGGTTTTTTGCGGATACAACATTTTGAGCAGAAGGCTTTCTCAAAAAGGCTATTCTTCTTTGGAAATCGTAACCTACAGTATGCTTTGCGGAACAATATTACTTGGGTTTTGGTCTTTTGAAGGCTTTCGCCAATTGGCAAACGCCAGCCCCAAGCATATTCTTGCCCTGATATACTTGGGTGCATTCCCCAGTGCAGCTGCATACTTTTTCTGGGGTAAGGCAATGTCCTTCGCCAATCGTACCAGTGAGGTAACCAATTTTATGTTCATTACGCCGCTCCTTTCCACTATTATGGGGTTTATCATTTTAAAAGAAATTCCAAATATGGGGACTTTTATTGGCGGTGCAGTGATTATTTTCAGTATCATTGTTTTTAACTTGAAAGGAAAATAAATATTTTTTTCTTTCTAAATGATAAATTTTTTCATAAAAAAGGCGGTAATTGCACAAAATGCATTACCGCCTTTAGATTTCTTAAAATGAAACACTTACAATTTACTTATTAATTATCAATTCCTGGCCAACATAAATTTGAGCAGGATCTTTAATTTGATCTCTATTGTTTTCGTAAATTGTTTTCCACTGGGTTCCATCGCCCAAAAGGTTCTTTGCGATTTTCCACAAGCTATCACCCTTTACAACCTTATAAACATCCGTTGCGGCCTGTGTTGCTTCTGTTTTAGGAGCTGCTTCAGGCTCTTTTACGGGTTCTTTTACAGGTTCCGTAACAACCTCAGGTACAGGCTTTACTTCGGGTTGTGGCTTAACTTCGGGTGCAGTAGGTGCAGCAACAGGCTGGGAAACAACACTGATTCTACCCTGAGGTTTTGCATATTCTGCGCCAATGACACCATCCATTGAATCAACATACTGAATCAACGCTTCTGCATCAACAATGCCTGTATCCTGCTTAAATGAGCCTTGTGTCAATGCATAGTATGTATCGCCGCCCTCAGCCTGGAAGCTATTTACCACAACGGTATATTTCGCCTTGGGATCAAACGCCTTGCCACCTACGCTTGTAATGGTCACACGGCTACCGGGTGCAGCGGGTGCATAATAAGTAGAATCAGGATACTGTGCGCCATTTTTATATTCCACAGCAGTATTTACGGTAAATTCTGCCCCTGCAACCTGAGGGAACCCACCCAAAGCAGTTGGTGTGCAGAATGCGGAAGCTTCCAAAACTTCAAGAAGCTGCTGGCCTGTAATCGTTACCAACGCAACCGTATTGCCATATGGGAATACAGTATATAGTGTGCTCATGGAAATATCTCCTGCGGGAATGCTGGCACGAATGCCGCCGCCGTTGGAAAGCGCAACATCAACGCTAATCCCTAAATTCTGTTCTTTGGCATATTCCTTACCAACATACAAGAATGCATCCGCAGCAAAATCGCCTAAATTCGTTTCTTCTGTACGAACGCCAGGCTCTCTTTCACCATTTAAATCCACCTCTGTTTTTGCAAAAAGACCTGCATAATAGGTATCTACTTCAGCTTTATCCGTAGCTACCATTTTTGTTAAGGCTTCATCGTACTTTCCAATGTTTGTAGCATAATAATCTGCTGCACTTATCAGCTTTGCTGTTGCTTCCTTTGATTTTTCATCAATGACAACAGTACCCACATTTTCCAAATACGAACCTGTACTTACAACTAAAGCACCATTTACCTTTTCGCCGCCATCCATTACAGTATGGCTATGGCCATCAATCATAAGGTCAATTCCAGTGACAGCCTTTGCAACATCAGTGGAACGTCTGCCAACACTTTCCTCGTCAACGCCTAAATGTACCAGGGCAACAATGTAATCACAGCCTTTTGCTTTTAAAGCATCTACCTCTGCTTGTGCTTTTTTATACATCGCTTCGCCATCCAAGAAATCCACATCTTTTACGCTGCTAGGGCTAGATTTTGTTTGTGTTTCCGCTGTATCCAAGCCAAACACACCAATCTTCATACCGCCCTTTTCCAATACAACGCTATCATTGAAATAAGGCTGACTTGTACCCTTTTTTAGAATATTTGCATCAACCACAGTGACATTGCCTGCTTTTAATACGGCAACCATATCCAAAAGAGAATCAAAACCAAAGTCAAATTCATGATTTCCAAGAGAAACAACATCATAATCTGCTGAAACAAGATATTCCGCAGCATTTAATCCCTTAGAATGATTTACCAAGGTAGTTCCTTGTGAAAAATCCCCGGCATCCATGAGAATAACATCAGCACCTTGGGCGGCATAATAGTCTTTTAAACCTTTCACTCCCGCAATACCAATGCATTTTTCTCCTGTCTGATAGTAGCCATGCATATCATTGGTATGGATAATAACCAGCTTACCATCCATTGTGCCTGCGAACGCAGGGACAGACATCCCTAAAACCATTGCCATGGACAACAGAAAGGATAAAACCTTTTTCCCGTGTTTCATAGTATTCCTCCTTTTTATTTGGAAATATGTTACTCTTAAATAATAGCACTTTATTAAAAAAAATGGAACAACCTTAACCGTTTTTTCTTTCACATATAACAAATATTTGACAAATTTCTATTGAGCTGTTTTATTTTGTTTTCTGAAAAAAAAGCACGGAGCAGTGTAAAACGTTCATTTTCAAGAAAAGGCTATTTTTCAAAATAAATTTATTTCGAAAAATAGCCTTTGAAATACGCAACAACATTATTATGCGCCTAGTAGGGCAGCCCTGAAAATGTCAATCAGCCTTTTTTCAGCATCGCTCCAAATTAATTATTGCAACTTAAATTTGCACAAACGAAATATATTGGCTAACCTCTTGAATATCCTGTTCTTCCATATGAGAAACTTCATAAACTGTAATTTGTGTTTTATCCTTTAAATAAAAAATCAGGTTTTGCAGCAGCAGCAGCTGCATTTCTCTTCTATCATAGGAAAGCATAGCATTTGCCACGCCAATTGTCCCTTTACACATCTCCTCAATTGAAGGGGCGTACTCCGAACCATCCTTGGTCTCCACCCATTCCACTAAAGTCCAGCCATCCTCCTTCCGCTCAAAATCCAAACGACAAGGCACAACGCTTCCTCCGCCTTCAACCAGCTGATACCCCACATTGGGTATGCGCAAAAATGTGTATTGTTTCACCCCAATGACGGCATAAACGGAAAGCTTATCTTCACTTTCAGAAACATGGCTAATGAGGGGTGCAAAAATTTGAACCTCTCGATTGCTCTTTTCGGAAGAAAAACGCTGTTCCATGGCAGTGTAAACCGCTTTCATCACATCACTGTGCCTTGTTATCAAGCCGTCCTGCGTTTCTTTTTTCATTGACAGCAAGCCGTCCTTTTCCAAGTCCTGTGAATAGCATTCCTCATCATAAAGAAACGGCTCTGCTGCCATAGAATCCAAAGCACAATAGGCATTATACCATTGACTGGGCGTCATTTCCTCCACCAAGGTAGGGCTCATGGCAGCCGGTGTCTTTAAAAGCTCCAAGCACGCTACCATCATAATATATCCTCTTGTATCATTTGCCTGACCTTGCGCAAAATCAATCAGCATAGCCGTTAATGCACCCTCTCCAAGCTTCAACAAAGCATCATATTTTTCATTTTTCAATAAAGCCTCATAGGAAAAGGTTTCCCCCATTTCCTCAGCAATTTCATTCAGCAGCACATTGCATTCAATCTGCTTTAAGGCATAGTCGGCATCCTCTGAAAATAATTGCTCCAACTCATTTATAAAATTCCGAAAGGTACCCTCATCCCCAGCCATACTTCTTAAATCTGTATCACCAAAATATTGTACAGCTTCCTCTCGATCAAAATGTAGAAGCTGTTCCTCTCCATTTTCGTCGGTAATGGAATATTCAAAATAAGATGCATTATCCACTAAGGCCAAAAATATCATGGCATTCTTTTCAAACCAGCCATTCTCAGGAATATTTGCACCTTTTTCCAATTCTAAATATTGCCTTGCACCATAAGGCTCTTCCTTGGTAAATAATTCAATCCCCTCAGTGTTTGATAGAATCCCCTCAGGCAAGGTTAAATTACGATAAATAAATCCCACACCTACATGGTTACCTATATAGTCCAGTTTACATTGATATAACACCCCAGCCCAATCCAGTTCTTCCTTTGAAATTTGCGTCTCCTCTTCATTTTCAGAACAGCCCACAAAAGCCGTTCCAACCCATACAAGGAAAATCAATACCAGCAATAGCGGTATTCCCCGCTTCTTCTTACCCATATCAAAAATACAATCAATTCGCGCCTTCAGCTCTTCTTTTCCGCCGTAAAAGGCAGTGGAAAGAGAATTTGTTTGCCCACCTTGACGAATGCTTTCTAAAATGGTCAGCCCATACTCTTGACGTTGGGAGAAAGAGCATTTTTTCAAAACCAAGCTGTCACAAGAATATTCTATATCCCGTTGGGCCAAACGCACCATCCAATAAACAAAGGGGTTGAAAAAATGTACCCCTCTTGCAAAAAGCAGCAGGGCTTTATACCAAATATCCCGCCTTTTCAAGTGTACCAGCTCGTGCTTTAAAATATACCCCAGCCGCTCCTTGGGATACTCCTCCTGATTTAAATAGATTTTTTGATGAAAAAATCCCACGCAAAGGGGACTGGGTAATATTCCGCAGAAAAATATTTCAGGCCGTTTTCGCATATTCATTTCACTGCAAGCAGCATAGAATACCTCTAAAACCTCCGCATCTCTGATACAACGGCTATTTCTTTTGAGGTTCCTCACAAAGCTGCTATATTTTGTCCCTTGGTAGACAAAATAAATTGCCATGCCAAATAGCCATAAAATCCAAAGTCTTTCTCTTGCATCTTCCAAAATTGTTGGCGCATTTTCGGTTGGAAGTGGCTGCAACTCATTTTGCGTGACGTTGCTTTCTACTACGGGAAATGATGCGTCACTGAAATAGTCTGTTTCTGAAGAAGACACTTTTGTTTCGGCAATCGTCTGCATACTTACTTGGGGTACAGATATTTTCACAATGGGACGAGGTAGAGAAAAGCTAATTGGCATAATTAATCGCAGCCCAATCATTAGCCAAACGAAATACCTCCATGTTACACCGTATCTCTTGCCCAAAAAGTGGGAAAGCATCCCAAGAATAATAATTGCAACAGAGGTAAAAGCGGATATTTCCAAAACATTTTGAAATAATGTCATTCCTTCTCGCCCCCTGTTTTTTGACGGATATATATCGCCAATTCATCCAAATCGTTTTGAGAAATTGCGCGGCTATCGTAAAGAGAGGCAACCAGCTTAGTTAGAGAATTGTTGTTCACTTTATTTAAAAACACTCGGTTTTCCAAGGCCAAATATGCATTTTCTTCTACGATGGCAATATAAAACCGATTTTTTCCTTCTTTATATGAATCTAAAAACCCTCGGTCAATCAGGCGGTTCAGCAATGTTTGCAATGCCGAAATATTCCACGGTCGTTTTGTCTCCAATTTTTCTTTAATCTCTGAAGTAGAAAGATTTTCCCCGCCATTCCAAATGACCTTCATTATTTCCAGCTCCGTATCCGGTAAGCGAGAGATTTCCTCTGATTTTTTCATGCTATCAACTCCTACAAATGTATGTTATATGGATATAATACAATTGTAGGAGTTGATTGTCAAGCATCATTTTACTTGAATTTACAATTTTACTGTGTTATTCTAAAACAAGTAAAATTAATAGGAAATGAGGATTATTTTATGGGAAAAACATTTATTCCTGAGGGCTATCAATCAGCGCTCACTCTATATGAAACGCAAAATGCAATCGGTTTGATTCACAATACCTTTGAAGAAAATCTTTCACAAAATTTAAATCTGAAAAGAGTATCCGCGCCTCTGTTTGTTGATCCCACAACGGGCCTGAATGACAATTTAAACGGTGTTGAACGCCCTGTTAGCTTTGAAGTGCCTGCAACTGGGATTACTGCAGAGGTTGTTCATTCATTGGCAAAATGGAAGCGTCTGGCTTTATATCGTTACGATTTCCGCCCCGGCAAAGGTATTTATACCAATATGAATGCAATTCGTAGAGATGAGGTTTTGGACAACCTTCATTCCATTTATGTTGATCAGTGGGATTGGGAGAAAGTAATCACCCCTGAAAAGAGAAATTTGCAAGAATTGAAATATACCGTACAGGGTATTGTCATCAGTATTTGTGATACACTGGATGTGATAAAGAAAAAATATCCTCGTATTACCACTGACATTTGCAGAGAGGTAACCTTTATTACTTCACAGGAATTGGAAGATAAATATCCTAATTTCACGCCAAAGGAACGGGAAAATGCCTTCGCGAAGGAGCATAAAACCGTTTTTGTTATGCAAATTGGGGATGTTTTAAAATCAGGCAAGCCCCATGACGGCCGTGCACCTGACTATGATGATTGGAAATTAAACGGCGATATTTTATTCTATAATCCCGTTTTGGATTGTGCTTTTGAGGTTTCCTCTATGGGCATCCGTGTTGATGCAGTGGCTATGGATCAGCAATTGCGTAAAGCAGGCTGCGACGATCGTCGTACACTTCCCTTCCACAAAATGCTGTTAGAGGGCACACTGCCTTGCACCATCGGCGGCGGCATCGGCCAGTCTCGTTTATGTATGCTGCTTTTAGGCAAAGCACATATTGGCGAGGTTCAATCCTCCATTTGGGATCAGGAAACCATTGATGCTTGCGAAAAAGCGGAAATTACCCTATTATAATTACAAAAACTGAAAACAGAACAATAATGAAGCGGTAAGCCAAACTAATTGGTTGCCGCTTTTCTTTTTTTATGTATTTGAGATGGGTACATTAGAAATAACTACGGAAGCTCTGATTTCATGGAGGGTGTGCATACGGAATGAGTCAAGACTTCCCTAGTGAGTAACCCATCACAAAAAAGCCATCAAACTCATTATTTGGTGGCTTTTTCAACATCCTTTTTGAATTTTTACTAAACATGAGAATCATTATCTCTTTGTGCTGACCGTTCCAACCCTGCATTTCCAAGTATTTCCGCCAGCTTCATATAGGTGGCTGCTGCCTCCCACCCACCAATTTCTCCATAACTGGTTCCCAATCGCAAACATACAAAACTACTCTCGCCACCATCTAATCGAAGGGCATTTTCAAACCAAAAAACAGCCTGCTTCCATGCGTGTTTTTTATAAAAATATTCCCCGAGGTTTATGCAAACCTCAAGTGAAGGTGTCTCCTCCTCAACGCAGGTGAATAACAATTGAAAGCCTTCGCCATCAATCTCTTTTCCTAACAATCGACCCATAAGCTTCCTGGTACGCAATGCTCGCAGCTCCGCCTCCCCCTCACTTTGGTCAAAAAGAATAATTGCATCGGCCAAAGGTCTAATACACGCTAAGCACTGGGAAAGCGCTTCGTCATCTTCAAACGTTAAATATACACCGATGGAACTCAACCCCATCACCCCCTGCATTAAAAGTATATGCAGGGACAAAATTCGTCGTTCTAAAAACATGAAAAAACACCCCAAAAGGGGTGTTTTTAGTTTCATAAGGAATCTTATTTGTGGCCTGCAGCCTTATAAGCTTCAATGCCTTTGCCTAACAATTCGATACCTCTTGCCATATCGTCTGCATTTAAGATATAAGCAATACGCAGTTCGTTCTTGCCTAAGCCAGGTGTAGCGTAGAAGCCTTCTGCAGGAGCATACATAACTGTTTCGTTGTTTTCTCTGAATTCTTTCAATAAGAATACTAACAAGTCTTCCGTATTTTCAACGGGCATCTTGCAAGTAATATAGAAAGCGCCACCAGGCTGTTCACAAACAACACCGGGGATTTTCTTGAGTGCTTCGTAAGAAACATTTCTTCTCTTTTCATATTCTGCTCTAACTTCATTAAAGAAGGAAGGATCCAATTTGTAAAGAGCTGTTGCACCAATCATTTCCAAAGTAGGGCAGCAAAGTCTACCCATAGCAATCTTCATAACGTTTGCCATAAGGTCTGCATTTTTGGAGATTAAGCAACCAATACGAGCGCCGCAAGCGGAGAATCTCTTGGAGATAGAGTCGATGATGATAACTCTGTCAGCAACGTCTTCGTACTGACCAAAGGATGTCATTTCTCTGCCGTCATATGCAAATTCTCTGTAAACTTCATCAGACAAAATCCAAAGGTCATGCTTCTTTGCAAAATCACAAATTACTCTCATATCTTCTCTGGAAAGAATGCAGCCTGTAGGATTTCCGGGATTAACGAGGGAAATCATTTTTGTTTTTTCTGTTACAGCTGCTTCCAATCTGTCCATATAAGCAAATTTGTAGCCTTCTTCAGCATATGTTGTAACAGGGCTAATTACACCATCAGCAGCCTGAATGAATGTCAAATAGTTTGTGTAGTAGGGTTCAGGAACAATTATTTCGTCACCTGGGTTGATTAAGGCCAAAAATACCAAAGTCAACGCTTCAGAACCACCACTGGTAATTAAGATGTCTTTTCTTTCCAAATTCATCTTAAAAGTTTTAAAGTAATCAATCATAGCATCCTGCAATTCGGGAAGTCCGGGAGATTCTGCATAAGCAAGAACCTTCTGGTCAAACCCTCTGATTGATTCCATAAATACAGAAGGTGTTACGATATCAGGCTGACCAATGTTCAGATGATAAATTTTTGCACCCGCAGCCTTTGCTTCTGCAGCCATAGGGTTGAACTTTCTGATAGGGGAATTCTGCATCGCTTGTACTCTGTCAGATAACTTCATTGTTTTTCACTTCTCCTTCACCATTTTTCATCATTATATTATGTGTTATATCCTAGGCGGAAATACATTGCAATTATTTTATTTAACAAAAATGAACTAAAATTCATTTATTGTTCAATAATCCCACAACAACTGCCAATTCCACACCTATTTATAGTTTAAGTATATCACTTTTCTTAATAAAAACAATACTCGTAGTGAATTTTTCTACAATAATTAGAATTTTTGGTTGTTTTTAGTACGTTTTTTTTATTATTAATTGCTAAATTTAAGATAAAAACAAAGCAAAAATTATTTTTTTATTATTTTTTTTCATTTTCACAAGCTTTCATGCAAAAAATGACTTGCCAATCGTCTTTTTTTACAAATAATGAAGAAAGCACTTCAAATAATTTTTCACAAAAACCTTTTAATTCCCTGCTCACTCCTTATCCTGCGCATTTATTTCACCAAAATTCCTTTTCAGTTCATAAAAAAGCCCCATGTAATATCTACACGGGACTTTTCGTCATGAAACAATTCCTGCTTCGCGCTTTTTCTTTTCTGCCAATGCTTTTTTCAAAACAAGGTCTTTGACTTTCATCATTCTGGTCGTTCCTGCACGTTCATTTTCTTCCAGCTTCATCGTAATATACTTAATGGTTTCCTGATAATTTGGTATCATAACGTTTTCCAAAGCATTTACACGGCGGCGGGTACGTTCAATCTCCTGCGCCAAAAGCTGAGCGGTTTTTTCGCTTTCTGCCAAACGCAGCAGCGGTTCCATCGCATCTGAAAATGAGAGCATTGCGCTGTCTAATTCACCTGAAGAGAAAGCCAGACCATAGGGATAAATATCCCCTGTTTTTTCTTCTGTTTGAAAATCAAAAACAGGTACATTTACGCTCATAATATTTTTTTTGCCCACCTTTACGGCAACGGTTTGTTGGGGTATCATCAAAGACTCACCCAAAATGCTTTCACTCAAAACCGCTCTGGCAATAATAAAATTCTTGTACGCATTTTCCAAGGCTGCCTCAGCCTCTTCACGCAGGCGTTTGTTTTCCCGTACGATATTTAAAAACTGTTTCATCAGCTCATCCAGCTTATCCTTCAACAGCTTATGACCTCTCGTTGCCGTCTTAAGCTGTTGTTTCAATTTGGACATTTCCATACGGGTCGGATTGACATTTAATCTAGCCACGACTCATCACTCCCCGTCTGGTAAATATTTTTCCAGATATTCATCACGAATACGCTTCAATTCGCTCTTTGGCAGCATACGAAGCAGCTTCCATCCGGTTTCCAAAGTCTGTTCAATGGTTCTGTCAGTTCTAAAGCCCTGAGAAACATATTCCTTTTCAAATTCATCCGCAAATTTTGCATAGACTAAATCCGTATCGGACAATGCGGACTCGCCCAAAATTGCCATCAATTCCTTTGCATCCTTACCACGAGAGTAGGCTGCGAACAACTGGTTCATGGTGTCAGCATGATCCTCTCTTGTCTTGCCTTTACCAATACCTTTATCCTTCAAACGGGAAAGGGAGGGCAAAACATTGATGGGAGGCTGAATACCTTTTTTATACAAATCACGGCTCAGGATAATCTGACCTTCCGTAATATACCCTGTTAAGTCGGGGATTGGATGGGTCTTATCATCTTCAGGCATGGTCAAAATTGGAATCATTGTGATGGAGCCTTCTCTGCCCTTCATACGACCGGCACGTTCATACATAGTTGCAAGGTCAGTATAGAGGTAGCCAGGATAACCACGACGGCCGGGAACTTCCTTCTTCGCCGCAGATACCTCACGGAGTGCCTCCGCATAGTTTGTGATATCCGTTAAGATAACCAAAACGTGCATGCCCTGCTCAAATGCCAAATATTCCGCTGCCGTCAATGCCATACGAGGGGTACAAACACGCTCTACCGCAGGGTCATTTGCAAGGTTTACGAAGACAACGGAACGGTCAATGGCGCCTGTTGCTTTAAAGTCATTGATAAAGAATTCCGCATCCTCAAAAGTAATACCGATTGCCGCAAAAACTACGGCAAATTTTGAATCCGTGCCACGAACCTTCGCCTGACGGGCAATTTGTACCGCCAAGTTTGCATGGGGCAAGCCTGCACCAGAGAAAATAGGCAGCTTCTGCCCACGAACCAATGTATTTAAGCCATCAATGGCGGAAATACCTGTCTGAATAAATTCAGCCGGATACTCTCTTGCCGCAGGGTTAATAGGCGCGCCGTTAATATCCTTTCGTTTTTCAGGGATAATTTGAGGGCCGCCGTCAATAGGCTTACCCATTCCGTCGAATACACGCCCTAAAATATCAGGGGATACGCCAAAATCCAAGCTTTTGCCCAAGAAACGCACCTTGCTTTCCGCAAGGTTAATGCCTGTAGCGCTTTCAAAGAGCTGTACCAAAGCGGTATCGCCGTTTACTTCCAAAACCTTACATCTTCTTACTTCACCGCTTGAAAGCTCAATTTCGCCCAGCTCGTCATACTTTACGCCATCAACGCCCGTTACAAGCATAAGGGGGCCGGCAACTTCTTGAATCGATCTATATTCCTTTATCATAATTCATCTGCCCCCTTGCTGATTAACTCATTCATTTCTTTTATAATATCTTTTTCGATTTCGTCGTAACTCTTGTCAACATTAAGCTCCTCAATGTATTTTGCACGACCAATACGCTCAATTACATCCAGCTTTGTTATTTTTTGAATGAGAACGCCTGCCTTTATTGCTGCCTGTGCTTCATGATAGAAGCTTAAAATCAGCTTTAACATTCTATACTGCTTATGCAAAGAGGTATAGGTATCCACTTCATGGAAGGAGTTCTGGTGCAAAAAGTCCTCACGGATAGAACGGGTTGTTTCCAGAATCAATCTATCGCTATGAGATAAGGAGTCAACACCAACCAACTGAACAATTTCCTGCAATTCTGATTCTGTTTGCAATAATCTCATTGCTTCAATGCGATGTTCGGAAAAATCAGGATGCACATTGATATCAGCCCATTCATCCACTCTATCCTGATACAAGGAGTAGCTTGTCAGCCAGTTGATTGCAGGGAAATGGCGCTTATATGCCAAAGCTGCATCAAGACCCCAGAATACCTTTACGATACGCAAGGTAGCCTGAGATACAGGCTCGGAGGTATCACCACCAGGAGGGGATACAGCGCCGATTGCTGTCAGCGTACCAATTCTTTCTTCACTACCCAAGCTAACCACGCGGCCTGCTCTTTCATAGAACTGTGCCAAACGGGAGCCCAAGTATGCAGGATAACCTTCTTCACCGGGCATTTCCTCCAAACGACCGCTCATTTCACGAAGTGCTTCCGCCCAACGGGAAGTGGAGTCAGCCATAAGAGCAACGCTGTAACCCATATCACGGAAATATTCCGCAATGGTAATTCCTGTATAAATAGATGCCTCACGCGCCGCAACGGGCATGTCGGAGGTATTTGCAATCAAAACGGTTCTTTGCATCAAGGACTCACCGGTACGGGGGTCTTTCAGCTCAGGGAACTCGTTCAAAACGTCGGTCATTTCGTTACCACGCTCGCCGCAGCCGATATAAACAACGATGTCTGCATCTGCCCATTTTGCCAGCTGATGCTGTGTTACTGTTTTACCGCTACCAAAAGGCCCTGGAATTGCAGCAACACCACCCTTTGTAATAGGGAAAAATGTATCAATGACACGCTGACCTGTTACCAACAAGGAATCGGGTGTCTTTTTGATTTTGTAAGGTCTTTCACGACGTACAGGCCATTTTTGCATCATTGTTACAGCTACATCCTTGCCCTTTGCGTCCGTTACAACACATACAGTTTCTTCAACCGTAAATTGGCCAACATAAATTTCCTTTATTGTACCCTTTAAGCCATAAGGCACCATAATCTTACATATAACAATTGCTGTTTCCTGTACGATACCGATGACATCTCCGGCTTCCACGGCATCACCGTTTTGCTTTGTGGGCTCAAATTTCCATTTTTTCTCACGATCCAAGGATTTTACTTCAATCCCTTTTTGGATATTCGTACCACTGGCTTCATACAGCTTTTCCAGAGGACGCTGAATACCGTCATAAATCGTGGAAACCAATCCAGGCCCCAATTCAACACTCATTGGCATCCCTGTGGAGACAACTTCCTCGCCGGGGCCAAGGCCTGAGGTTTCCTCATAAACCTGGATGGATGCTTTATCTCCATGCATTTCGATAATTTCACCTATAAGGTGTTTATCTGATACACGAACCACGTCAAACATATTGGCGTCTCTCATGCCTTCCGCTACTACCAACGGACCCGACACCTTTACTATCGTGCCTGTTTTCATATGCTCATTCACCTACAATCGTATTTATTCGCTAAACAATATATCCGCACCAATCGCACGCTTTGCCGATTCTCTTACTTCATTCATACCCAGACCCATGCTTCCCCCAATACCGGGAATTACAATGATTGCAGGCAATTCGAAATCCTTGTATTTTGCAATACTGTCTTTTGCCATCAAGCTAGCCTGCTCCGTAATATAAATGATTGCATAATCTTTTTCTGCTAATTTATGGATTGTTTTTTTTACCTCGTCCGCATTGTATGCAGGAAAAATATCCATTCCAAGAGCGAGGAAACCCATAATACTGTCCTTATCGCCAATAATTCCAACTTTAGACATATGCTTCTCTCACCCTTTCTTTGATAATGGCTGCATCTATGTTATGCATTTTACAAGTCATGATGATGCGAATACATTTCGCTTCGGTTTCTTTCGCTAAGATAAACGCCATAACCGGTTCCGGAGTCAAAGTTTTATATTTTGCATCTTTGATATACTCCATCAAATAATCATCACAAGCTTTTTCAAAAACGGTAAATCCTTGGTCCATATACCTTTCACAAAGCAAGCCATATGGTGTTTCCTTAAGAACCGCCACCGAAGAATCACTGCGAAACGCTCTGGAAAACAATTCAAAGCTAGTACTCCCCCCGAGTACAAAGCTTTCTTCAAAAACCTGATAATCTCTATCCATTTTCTTCACACGCAGAAGGGATTTTAAGTTTGTGATATCTGCCAGCATTTGAATGTACTTGGAAACATAGGGATTCCCCAGTTTTTTTGCAGCCTTTTCCATGGTAGAAAAACAAGCCTTATCCAAAATGGTATCAATATATCTTCCATTTCGGGTTTTCGCAAACATGTTAACAGCTTCTTCCACAGCTTCTCCATTCATATTGGGTAATCCTACATAGTTTCTTTCCCGCAAATTCTTACGCAGTGTCTCTAAAGGAATTGTTCCGCCTTGTATCAAAAAGTTTTTGCCGCTTACCTTGGATACTTCTTCTTTCAGCAAAACCTTGATGTTATGGTAATCATTCTTATAAAGGAAAATATCAATAAATGTTTCATTAGGAATTAATCCAGCCACCGCTTGATAAGTTTCCTCCAAATGATTTCCTATCATCCGTTCAAAATCATGAACGTCTTTGATTTGGGTTTTCCCGTAGGCGCTATCAGACAAAATACGCAAAGATTCTTCAGCTGTTTTGGCATCTGCCATTTGCATCAGCTTTTGCTTTGTCATCAAGGAGTTTTCCATGGAACGAACACTGGCCACAGCGAAAGGGTAAATCTTATTTTTTGACATCAAGAATCCCCTCCCTAAAATAAAATTTTTGCAGCTATTTGTCTAATCTCTTCTTGCTCCACTGCGATAATGGACTCAAAAGAATAATTGTATTCAATATCCCCATTTTTCACAATAAACCCACCGTTAAGTTCTCTGTTTTCATTGGAAAGAATAAAGCCTCTTTCCCCAATAATTTTTGCAAGGCGTTCCCTGTCCTTTTCGGAAACAATAATTTCCGTGCCCTTTCCCTTATCCAAACCGGCAAGCATGCTGCCTATCGTTTGTGCATACTGTGCATCCGGCAAGGTCTCCAAACTTTTCTTTGCCTGAGCAATAACATCCTCAAGAATGCTTTGCTTTTCTTGTAAAACTGAAATTTTTCCTTGTAACTCTGCGCCGGAAATGGCTTTCGCCTTCACTTTTTCCGCTTCAGCCTCAGCACTTTTTTTCAAAGCTTCACTTTCGCGCTTCGCCTTTTCCTCTGCCGCCTTTAATATTGCTTCTACTTCCAGATTGGCTTTTCCCTTGATCGCCTTCGCTTCCGCTTCTGCCTTCTCTATGATTTTATCGATGATAATTTTACCGTCATTCATAGGAGTGCGCCTCCTTTTCTTTCAAGTTTATCATACCTGGATGCTGTTGAGCATCAGGAAGGAAACGAGCAGAGCCAATACCGCATATGTTTCAACCATTGCTGCGAAAAGCATACCTTTTGCCAACTCACTGGGTTTCTTGCCAACCAACATAATACCTGCAGCTGCTGCTTTTCCCTGAGCAATACCGGAGAAGATGCCTACCAAGCCAATGGGCAAGGAGGCTGCAAAAATACCCGCACCCTGAATCATTGTCAATTCAATCATGCCGTCGCCGCCCAAAAGACCAACCTTAACCATTACCAAGAAAGCAATCAGCAAACCATAAATGCCCTGTGTGCCGGGCAATGCCTGTAACAACAAAACCTGACCAAATTTGTTAGGATCCTCGGAAACAACACCTGCTGCCGCTTCACCGGCAACACCAACGCCGATGGCGCTGCCTATCCCTGCAAGAGCAGCAATTGCTGCACCTGTCAATGCTAAAAATTCACCACTGAATAAACTCTCAACCATTATTCTTCTCCTCCTTAAGTATCCTGATATATTTCGTTTTTCTTTCAAAAGGTGCAAACGGTCTGCCGCCGCCGGTATAGAATTTTCCAAAAAACTCTACATACTGCAATCTGCAAGAATGCACAAAAGCACCTAACGCATTGATTGCAATGTTGAATATCGTACCAAATACAAATGCAATCAGCAGAACAATTGCGCCCTTTACTCCGCCGCCTGCCAAGGAACCCAGGGTATTGATTACCTTTGCAACAACACCCGTTGCCAAGCCTAACGCAAGAAGTCTGGAGTAAGAAAGAACATCAGATAAATAGCTGGTAATACCATAAAGGCTACCAAGACCACCTGTAATCTTGCCGGCAATTCCTTTTTTATTTCTTCCGCCGGTCAATAGAATTCCTACCGCACCTACAATAGCCATTCCCTTGCCTACTGTAACCATTGCAGGGCCTACACTGCCGCCTAAGCCGAACAAAACCAGCCCGATTAATAATACGTACCAAAGGCCAATGTCAAACAATGCATCCAGGGGATGACCGTCTCTGATGGACATATACGCCTGAATTCCCATGCCTACAAACAAATGAATACCGCCCAATATCAGGGAGAAAATCAATAATTTCATAGGCTCCGTCAACGGATCAAACCAAATTGGTTTAATTACAAAATCCACATCAAACAGGGTTTTCGCCGCCACGGTGAAGAAATCTCCAAACCATCCACCAAAAAGCGCACCCCAGAAAAAAGTTGAAATGCCACAATAGAAGAACATTTTTATCATACGATAGGTCATGCCTTCCAATTTAAACTTCTTCAACAAAATCCAACAAGCAACCGCAATTATAATACCGTAAGCTGCATCACTGAGCATCATACCAAAAAATATAAAGTAAAACGGTGCCAGAAGCTTTGTTGGATCTATATCCTGCCTTGAAGGCAAGCTATACATATTTGTGACTGCCTCAAAGGGAGTGGAGAATGCGCCATTATGAAGACAAACAGGAATCTCTTCCTCCGCCTCAGGCTCTTTAAATTCATAATAGAACTCAAATTTCTTTAAAAGCTCCTCCACCTCAGGCTGGGCATTTTTTGGCATCCAACCGTCAAAGTAAAATACCATCTCCGTGCTAAGCATATCACCAACGATTTTTGCTCTGTCGCGGCGCATAACCAAGCTGTCATAAAGATATTCGATATTCTTTTTTGCGACTGACAAATCACCTAAAACCTGCATATTTCTAAGAATTTTCTGCTGATTTTCTTCTATTTCAATTTCATATTGTTTGATTGCTTCCCTTACTGTTCCCTTATGTTCTCCGAAAGAAATCGGATTAAATGCAAATTCCCTTAAAGCCTCTTGCACCTGCTCACGTTCCTCTTTTAAGCAGATTATGGAAATATAAATTTGCTGCACATCTGCACTTACCTGTTGAACAACTGCTGAAGGAGCTTTCTCCAATACTTTCTGCAATAAATCTTCAAACTTTGCTTTACTGCTTACCGTTCCAAGAATGACTGCGGAAAATTCCGTTTCCTTCATTTGCAACGGCAAGTCTAGGCTTTCCCAAGGCTTTAGCCCTGCAATCACGCCTTTTAAACGATTGCTTTCGTTTTGCCCATCTGCAATTTGCTTGTAGCTCATAACCGCTGCATCCACATTTTTTTCCGTATCCGTTTTTGTCCGATCCATATAGACGTTAAAATCTCTACGAGCAAGTTCTTCTCGGACTTGGAATAAAGGCTTTTTGCCTGTGTCATAGCGATTAATCGCCTCAATTGCAGTGCCAACACGGGCAATATCTGCTTCTAAACGTGAAACATCCGCACTGTTACTGGTTCTAAAAATATCAGGCATCCACTCCTCATCACTCACAATGCCTTCTTGAGAATTGATTTCCACAACACCCAAATGCATTAATTCGTGAATAAAAGGAGTCCGTCCGCTATTTAGACCAATGACAGTAAGCTTTCGCATCTCAACGACTGCCATACGCTCCCACGACCCTTCCAATGACTGCCTGAACCGCCTCTTCCTTCTTTTGTTCCGCCTGCTCCCTAATTTTTAAACAAGCATTTTTCGTATCCTTCTGGATGTTCTGGATTTCGACGCGGCTTTCTTCCTCCGCTTGCTTGGCAACAAGCAACGTCAATTCTTTTCCTTGCTGCTGCACCTGTTGCAAAAGCTCGTCCTTTTGTTTTTGCGCATCTTTTTTCAAAGCCTCTGCGTCTTCCGTGGCCTGCTTTACGATCTGACCAGCCCGCTCTTCAGCCTCTACGATGCTCTTCAGGATCTCATAAGCCATTACCATCACCTCTCTTGTTTACAACTTGCCTAGCAAATTGTATAGTATGCACTTCTCTCTGGGGAAAGACCTCTTTTTTTGTTAAACTAATAACATTTCATTTTTTAAAAAAAGGAAAGGTCTTCATTAGGGCTTTCACCTATTCTTTCATAAACCATGGAAAAAAAGGTTACTATTTTTGCGAAAACATAACGAAAACCATAGGATTTATTATGAATCCACCCAGTATGTACGAAATCTAAAACATACCTCAGCCTAAATAATAAAATATTTACCTTGCATTGTCAATAACCCAATATTTCTCGACAATACAGTAATATTTTATCGTTTGCCAAAAAAATTGTTAAATTAAAATCAGTATGCTTTTTATCGTTTAACTCTGTTATTGATGTTTACAGGCTTTTCGTAAGGTAATTTGCATGCAATTTATTAGTGCCCAAAACTTTTATTTAGCAAATTAAACACGAGAAAAATTTACCTCTTATCATTATTGCACAAAAAAAACTTACTTTGTTTGTGCAATATTCTGCAAATCTTTTTTTTCTATACGCTTTTAACAGTTTTCGACTGAAATATATTTCATTCTTTTCGTGAGTTTTTTACGTTTTGACGGCTTTACGCATTTCATTCACAAAAAAAAGCTCAGATTTCCTATCTAAGCCTGTTCGTGCCTTTCAACTTTCATTTCCTTTTCTCTTGTAAATGCGCGCAACAAGTCCCTTCTCATCCAACTGGGTAACTCACTTTGGCATACTTCTTCCTTTGTCATCCAATAAAATGCTTCATGCTCCTCGCTTAAAGCTACCTCGCCTGCCTTCCAGCGACAAACATATGTAAAAATACACAAATGAATATGATTCTTTATTACATCAAAAAGGGAAACGGGTTCACCTACAAATACATCCAAATTGGTTTCTTCTTTAATTTCTCTTTTCAGACCTTCCTGGCTGTGCTCATAAAAATGCAGACCACCGCCGGGCAAATCCCACTTCTGGTGACTGTTCATATAGCTGCATTCCATTTCGTCTTGGGATCTTGTTAAAACCAAAACCTGATCCCCTTTTACAATAACCGCCTTTACTGCAACAGCAAAGTCCCGTTTCATGGGCACGCCTCCCTTCTAAGCTTCTGTTTGTTAAAAGATTCTTATCTTCCGTAAAATAATTATTTCGCTTCTTCCAACAGCCTATTTATTTCTTCCTCTGTAAAATCGTACTCTTTCCCACAAAAGTGACAGTGTAAGTTTGCTTTTTTGTCATCTTTTGAAATTTTTTCCAATTCTTCCTTGCCGATACTGATTAACGCTTTTTCCACACGTTCCTTTGTGCAATTGCAGTAAAACTCCGTAGGCACCTTGTCCAAAATTTTCATATCCAAGCCTTCGAGAATCATTCCTAAAATTTCCTCAGGAGTATGCCCCATATCTAACAAGTCCGTAAAATAAGGAATGGTATTCAATCGCTTTTCCAAGGTGGAAATCACTTCTTCCGTTGCATCGGGCAAAAGCTGAATGATAAATCCGCCTGCACAGCGAATAGAGGTATCCGTATCCACCAAAACGCCCAAGCCTACCGCTGATGGTGTTTGCTCGGACTGGACATAGTAATATGTTAAATCCTCAGCGATTTCGCCAGAAACAAGCTGAATACGTCCGGCATAAGGCTCTTTCAAACCAATATCCTTAATAACACTCATGTAGCCCTCTCCAATTGCACCGCTTACATCCAATTTCCCGGGATATTTGGAGGGAATTTCTACATTCGGATTAAAAACATAGCCCTTTACCCTTGCATGACTGTCTGAGGTTACTACTGCTCCCTTCAAAGGGCCTAGTCCTCTGATTTGAAGGGTAATTAAATCCTTTTCTCCCTTTAGCATGCTCCCCATCATCGCCGCCGCAGTTAGCATTCTTCCCAATGCCGCCGAAGCCACAGGTGAAGTATGATGTACTTCTCGAGCATGCTGAACAAGCTCACCGGTAGTGGCAGCAAAGGCACGAATACTGCCGCCGCCCCCCATTGCTCTTACAATATAATCACTCATTTTACATTTTCTCCTTTAACTGCGCCACAAAAAAATAGCGTTGGCTATCCTCTTTTGCTCGCTCAAAACAATATCCGTCGTACACATTTAATAATTCAAATCCGTTTTCTTCCAAGCATGCTTTTACCGTTTCCAAGGAATACGCCTTTTCATAATGATATTCCTCTACGCGCTCATAGGTATCCTTGTTTTCTTGCCGTAAGAAGAAGCTCACATAATATTCGTTCATTTGTTCCTCTTCATCATAGGAATTTTCCCAAAAATAAGCAGAATCCTCTGTCGTGGCTGCATAGGTTTTATCTCCCAAAACATTTTTAAATTTATATTCTGTATTCATATCGAACAAAAACAGTCCGTTGGGATTTAAATGCCTTTTTATCGCACAAAAAGCGGCGGAAAGCTCCCCTTCCTCCGTTAAATAATTCAAAGAATCACATAAGCTTAACACGCAATCCACTTGTATAGACAAGCCCAGTTGCACCATATCCTGACAATAAAAGGGAATAGAAAGCTCGTCTAAAAAAGCCTTTCTTTGTGCCTCAGCCAGCATATCCTCTGAAATATCAACCCCAAAAACTTGGTAGCCGGCCTTCGCCAAGGGAATGGTAACATTTCCTGTTCCACATCCCAAATCAATTACGGTTTTCGGCACATTTCCAAGCCTTTTCCAAGCTTCTTGAATATATTGCACCCATGCGGGATAGTCTATTTCATCCATAAAATTATCGTATACAGAGGCGAAACCCTTATATGCTTCCATTTTCTTTACTCCCATTGCATCAACTTTTGAAACCTTATATTCATATATTATAGCTTTTCCTTTGATGTATTGCAAGGGCTTTCGCCCTTTGCGGTTGCATCTCTTTTTTTCTTTCCCATGATTCCGCCGATGCGTCCGCTTTCTTTGGAGGTAAGCCCCTTCCAGCCGAGCTGTTCCACTTTTTCAAGCAAGCCCAGCTCCTTTGCTATTTCGTATTTCATGGCATTATCACGCTTTTGTGCTTCCGTTAATTCTGTTTTTTGAGCCATATTGAATCTCCTTTCTTATTTTGTTTCCAACAGTATTGCCTTTTTCTCTTGTTTTTTTTCATGTTTTTACAGCTGTAAAAAAAATATTGTCTGTACATGAAAATCATTTGACAGAATACATTTCTAATGGTAGACTATGGGATAAGTAAATAGTTCTTAAGTAGAGGTGCGTTATACATGAGTACTCGGGCGAATATCATAAGGGATAAGGGCCGTCCGCAGAAAGGGTCATACGCCGAAGGGAGAAAGAGCCTTTTCTTTTTTTCTCTGGTTGTTCGGTTAAGAGCCGCGCAACTGTCATTGGTATCCCCAGTGGAGCGCTACAAACTAAGTTTTTGCAATAATATCTTTTTATTGTATTCAAAATTTGGAAGCCGGCGCTTGTCGGCTTTTTTTGTTATTTGGCGAAACCACAGCTTTGGAACATAATAGCTCCAAATTAGCGAAAATCAATGAAAAAAAATGCTTTGTTTGCCCATCATAGGGTATAACCTATTTTTAGGATTTTTTTGATTCTTCGCACATACCTACATTTTTATATTATTATATTAAGAAAGAAGGAAGTATTAAAATGAAAAAAATTAATCTCGCAGTTGTTGGAGCAACAGGTATGGTTGGCAGAACTTTCTTAAAGGTTTTAGAAGAAAGACAGCTTCCTATTGAAAATTTCTACGTTATGGCATCCAGCCGCTCCGCAGGAAAAACAATCACCTTCAACGGAAAGGATTATATTGTTGAAGAGCTGACAGAAAACTCCTTTGATAAACCCATTGATATTGCCCTGTTTTCTGCAGGCGGCGGTACAAGTGAAAAATTTGCGCCAATTGCAGCAGCCCACGGATGCATAGTAATTGATAACAGCTCCCAGTGGCGTATGGATCCTGAAGTTCCTTTGGTTGTTCCCGAAGTGAACGCTGATGATATTGCATGGCACAAAAACATCATTGCAAACCCTAACTGCTCCACAATTCAGGCAGTGGTTGCATTAAAGCCTTTGGATGAAAAATACAAAATTAAGCGTGTTGTTTATTCAACCTATCAGGCAGTAAGCGGTGCAGGCCTTGCCGGCTGGATGGATCTTGAAAACGGCTTAAAGGGAGAGGAACCCAAAAAATTCCCTCATCCGATTGCAAATAACTGCTTGCCACATATTGATGTTTTTTTGGACAACGGATACACAAAGGAAGAAATGAAAATGGTACAAGAAACCAGAAAAATGCTTCATAACGAAAACCTGAAGGTAACGGCTACCACGGTTCGTGTACCTGTTTTCAACTCTCACAGCGAATCCATCAACGTGGAATTTGAAAATCCGTTTGATCTGGACGATTTAATCGAAACATTGAAAAACGCTCCTGGCATTGTTATCATGAACAATTCCAAAGACAATGAATATCCTTTGGCTGTCAACGCAACAGGTCACGACGAAGTTTTCATTGGCCGTATTCGCCGTGACGAAAGTGTGGATAACGGCGTAAACCTTTGGGTTGTTGCCGATAATATTCGTAAGGGTGCTGCATCCAATGCAGTTCAAATCGCCGAGGAAATTATTAAAAATATGAATGCATAACAATTTAATATAAAAAAAATTTGGAGGTGCTTGCATTATGTCAATTTTTACAGGTGCTGGTGTTGCTTTAGTAACGCCTACATTCCCCGATGGTACTGTCAATTTTGAAAAAATGAAAGAACTGATTGAGTTCCAGCTTGCCAATGACACCGATGCGCTGATTATTTGCGGCACAACAGGCGAGGCATCCACTTTGTCCGATGAAGTACAAATTGAATGTGTACGCTATGCTGTTGAAGTCGTAAACGGTCGTGTTCCCGTGATTGCAGGTGCAGGCAGCAACGACACGGCGCATTGCATTGAATTGGCAAGGGGCTGTGAAAAAGTAGGAGCCAATGCTGTATTACTGGTAACACCCTATTATAACAAGGCAACGCAAAAAGGCTTAATTTTGCATTATACAGCAGTAGCCGAAAGCATTTCAATCCCCATTATTCTGTATAATGTTCCCGGCAGAACGGGATGTAATATTGCGCCCAAAACAGTTTTGGAGCTGTCCAAGGTGAAAAATATTGTTGCTTTAAAAGAAGCCAGCGGAAACCTCTCACAGGTGGCTGAAATTGCTTCCTTGATTCCCTCTGATTTTGATCTTTACAGCGGCAATGATGACCAAATTTTGCCTATCATGTCTTTGGGTGGCAAGGGTGTTATCTCCGTTCTTTCCAATATTGCTCCGAAGCAGACACATGACATGGCTGTAAAATTCTTGGCGGGCGATATAAAGGGTGCCATTGAATTACAGCTGGGTGCCATTGAATTAATCTCCGCTTTGTTTTGCGAAGTTAACCCTATCCCTGTAAAAACAGCTTTGGATTTGATGGGTTACCAGGTTGGGCCTTGCCGTATGCCTCTTTGTGCAATGGAAGATAAGAATTTAGAAACATTGAAGAACGCAATGAAAAACTACGGTTTGATTTCATAAGGCTTGGGCTTGGGGTCAAGGAACTTTCTAGCCACATCAGGGTGCCGACAAA
>JAQUSU010000001.1:0-24357 GCA_028710085.1 Anaerotignum sp. | reverse complement strand
CCTCTTTGTGCAATGGAAGATAAGAATTTAGAAACATTGAAGAACGCAATGAAAAACTACGGTTTGATTTCATAAGGCTTGGGCTTGGGGTCAAGGAACTTTCTAGCCACATCAGGGTGCCGACAAAGCCAAAACCTTGAGGGCTTTGCCCTCAAGCACCCACAAGGGTTTTACCCTTGACCCCTTAGAAACCGCATAAATATGCGGTTTAAATAAAAGTTTTTGGTCTTGCTTTTTTCAAAAAGCAAGCAGGTTTGGGCGGCGCCCAAGGTTTTTCGACAGTCTGAGGGTGCCGACAAAATCGGCACCCTGTGAAAAAAGTTGGTTCCTTTCAGCATTTTTTCCAAAACCTTCTGCTTTTAAAAAACATCTTTTTTTGCAGTATTTGAGAATAATTTCATTTTTACGGCAGACAGCTGACGTTGGTCAGTAAATAGACAAGCCTTTTTGAACCAGTACAATATGATTTCTTTACGATTGATTCAAAAAGCAAGGATAAAGTTTGATTTCAAAGGAGTGTACCATATGATTAATATTATCATGCACGGCTGCGGTGGTAAAATGGGACAGGTTGTGGCGGAAATCGTGGGAAATGACGATGCCTGTCAAATCGTTGCAGGCATTGATCCAAGATTACCTGCGGTTAATTTCCCTGTATTCGCCACCCCCGCAGATTGTACAGTTGATGCAGACGTAATCATAGATTTTTCCACAGCAACAGCTGTACCGGCTTTATTGGAATTTTCAAAGGCAAAAAATATTCCCGTTGTTGTTTGCACCACTGCACTTTCGGACGAAACCACAGAACTGCTGAAGGAAACTGCAAAAAGCGTGGCTGTTTTTAAATCCGCAAATATGTCTGTCGGCATAAACCTGCTTATGGAGCTGGTGCAAAAAGCAGCACAAATTTTATATGATGCTAATTTTGACATCGAAATTGTGGAAAAGCATCATAATCAAAAAATTGATGCCCCCAGCGGTACCGCTATGGCTTTGGCAGATGCAATCAATGAGGCGATGGACCAGCAATTTCATTATGTGTATGACCGTTCTCAAACAAGAGAAAAAAGAGAGCGTAAGGAAATTGGTATCCATGCTGTGCGTGGCGGAAATATTGTAGGCGATCACGACGTGATTTTCGCCGGTAGAGATGAAGTAATTGAGTTAAGACATCAGGCTACCTCCCGTGAGGTTTTTGCCGTTGGCGCAGTAAAAGCTGCAAAATACATGGCTTTCAAAGACCCCGGATTTTATTCCATGAAAGATGTTTTAGCATAAACTGCAAAATCCCCTATCTCCAATATGATAGGGGATTTTTTTTGCAACGTCCTTACCCGCCCAATGCCACAGTATACATTTTATCAAAACGACGTACCCTCTCGAGTTTCTTCACAGCTCCAACTGTTTCCCAAATTCCATGTGCAAAAAACTACCGTCAAAAAACGGTAGTTTTTCAAATCACTATTGTCTTAAGCTTTTCCTACAAAAATAATCCAAAATTGCATTATAATAAGAAAGACAAAATTCCACAACTTTATTGTTTTTCCGCCTTCAACTGATAAATACAATTCACCCGTTCTGCTATCGTAGGCGGCAGAGAATCTCCCGTCAGGATAATATCCATATAATCAGGCCGTCTGTCCAATAATTCATCCAACTGCTCCGCAGATAGAAACCCTTTTTTGATGCACTCTAAAATTCCATCGAGAAGAAGCATTTCACATTCTCCTGTATCCACAATTTTTCTCGCAAAATTAAAGGCATTTTTAATTTCATCTGTGATTTCCCTACGAATAGATTCATTAATCTCTTGTTCCGCACGGTTCTTTTCAAAACGGAAAATACGAAAATCAGGCTCCAGCTTTTTTAACAGTTCGATTTCTTTACTGTTATGATAATCCATAAATTGTATCATCACAACACGCATATCGTCCCCAATTGCTCTTAAGCCTCTGCCAACAGCCACACAGGTTTTTCCTTTGCCTGCGCCATAATAAACGGAAATCTGTCCTTGTCTCACTTTTTATTCAACTCCTGCTATTCTTCGGTAGTTTTTTCATCAAAATCCATTTTTTCATCAGCATGGGGAATTTCAATTTTTGAAACAGAAACCTCATAGGCAACACGGTCTTCAATATCCTCACCCGTTTTCTTCTGATAAGTTCTGCTTTGCACTCTGCCCCAAACTTTAATGTTCGCTCCTACCTTTAGGTTGGCAATATATCTTGCATTACGCCCCCACACAATACAGGGAATATAATCAGACTTATTGTACGCGCGGTTAACCGCTACCAAAACATCTGATATTTCACGGCCAAAAGGTGTCTTTCTATAAATTGGCTCCTTGCAGATAAATCCATTCAAAAAAATCTGATTTATATTCTTTTTTTCGTCCTCGGATAAAATGCAGATTTCTCTGGCAAAAACAGTAAGTACAAGCCTATTCTTCTTGCTATTATAGTTATTATAGCTACGAAGCTGCCCTATGACATCCACGCAAATGCCTTTTTTTAGCTGAGATTTCTCAATCAATCTTTCCGAAACGGTAATCGGAAGGATGTCAGCCTGATCGCTAAGACGCTCAGATGCTATCTTAAACGTATAGAAGCCTTCTCCATAAACCTCGTGGCTAAACACACATTCTTCCACGATTTTACCGGCAATGGCGACATTGTTATTTTCCGGCAATCCATCCATATGCATCTCTTTCTCCCCTTTTCTATGCCGTTTTTTTCCTCGGCAACGTTCCTTCTGTATTTCAGTTTACGCAAAAAAACAAACCTTTAGAAGTCCGAACGAAAAAAAACTATTCCAGTCCTTCTTTCAGGTGCGTTCGCTGGATCATAACCATCATTGCTGGAGTTCTAAATTCTTTTACCGTTTCGAAAAACAAACCCTATTTTTACGCAATCAATCGCTATGACCATAGAGTAATCTTTTGTATGATATATCAATGGTTCCCCGTTTTTCTTCACAATTACCGCTTCAACTTTTTTATCGTTTTCTAACCAATAACAGAGGAAGTAAAAATCATCATCCCGGCGCACTGTCCATTCCAAATCCAACAGCGGCTTTATAAAAAAATCCGCCTCGCAGCCAAATAAATCAGCTAGCCTTTTACTTGCCTGAATAAAATCCTGCACTGGTTCTTTTCCCTTTGCCATACCTTCCTCCACTTAACCAAAAAATCTTATACCTATTATGGTAATGATTTCTAAACGACTTGTCAATATAAACATTTCTTTTGTGCAAAAACCTTTTTCTGAATTATAACAAAAAAAGTAGGAAATATCAAAAAAATCGAATTTCCCACTTTTTTTTATTTTTTTATCCCTTTTGTATCACGCCTTTTAAATATTTTCCTGTATAAGAACGACTCACCTTGCAGATTTCTTCAGGCGTTCCACTGGCAATCACCATTCCGCCCTTGTCGCCGCCCTCAGGCCCAAGGTCAATGATATAGTCCGCGGTTTTGATTACATCAAGGTTATGCTCAATGACAACAACGGTATTGCCGCCTTCCGTCAGCCGCTGCATGATGTGCACTAATTTATGCACATCGGCAGTATGCAGTCCTGTTGTGGGTTCATCCAGTATATACATGGTTTTACCGGTGCTTTTTTTACTCAGCTCTGTTGCCAGCTTCACTCTTTGTGCCTCACCACCGGAAAGAGTGGTGGAGGACTGCCCCAATTGAACATAAGATAGCCCCACATCATAAAGGGTCTGCAACTTACCTTTTATTCTGGGAATATTTTCAAAAAACGCCAAAGCCTCTTCCACGGTCATTTCCAATACATCAGAAATGGTTTTGCCTTTGTATTTTACCTCCAACGTTTCACGGTTATAACGTTTTCCTTGGCAAACCTCACAAGGAACATAAATATCCGGCAAAAAATGCATAGCAATTTTAATGATTCCATCTCCCGCGCAGGCCTCACAGCGCCCACCTTTTACATTAAAGCTAAATCTGTTTTTTTGATAGCCCCGCATTTTTGCCTCCGTTGTTTGGGCAAACACCTCACGAATCATATCAAAAACACCCGTATAGGTGGCAGGGTTACTTCTTGGCGTGCGCCCGATGGGGGATTGGTCAATATCAATGACCTTATCCAGCTTTTCGTGCCCACTCATTTCCTCATGGGCACCTGGACGAAGCTTTGCACGGTTTAAGTCTCTTGCCAAACGCTTATACAATATTTCATTGATTAAGGAACTTTTCCCCGAGCCGCTCACCCCGGTTACACAGGTAAACACGCCCAAAGGGATTTCCACATCAATATTTTTCAGGTTATTTTCCTCTGCACCCTTAATTTTTATTACATTTTCAGGGGCAAAGGTTCTTCGCTCCTTCGGCACCTCTATTTTTTTCCTGCCGCTAAGATAATCCCCCGTAATGGAACGGGGGCAAGCCTTAATTTCATCAACACTGCCCACACAAAGCACCTCGCCGCCCTCCTTACCTGCCCCTGGGCCGATATCCACAATGCAGTCTGCCGCATACATGGTATCCTCGTCATGCTCCACCACAATCAGGGAATTTCCAATATCCCGAAGGCGTTGCAAGGACTTCAGCAGCTTATCATTATCCCTTTGGTGCAAGCCGATACTCGGCTCATCCAAAATATAAACCACGCCAACCAAGCCCGAACCAATTTGGGTCGCCAAACGGATTCTTTGGGCTTCCCCGCCCGAAAGGGTGCCCGCAGCGCGAGAAAGGGTAAGATATTCCAAGCCAACATCCATCAAAAAACCAATTCTTGCATTCACTTCCTTTAAAATTCGATGAGCGATCATTTCTTCCCGTCCATTTAACGCAAGATTTTGAAAGAATTTTTGTATTTCGGAAACGGGAAGCTGTGTCAATTCCGAAATATTTTTTCCACCCACCGTAATGGCAAGCACCTCTGGGCGCAAACGCTGTCCATGGCAGGTTGGACATTGAATATTCGTCATATATTCTTCATATTCCCCACGCATCGCTTCTGAGGTTTCAGTATAGCGCCGCTGCAAATTGGGAATTAAACCGTCGTAATCATAATCATAGGTGCCTGTTCCCCGATAATTAGAATAAGTAATGCGTATTTTTTCGCCACCTGTACCATAAAAAATAATTTTCTTTATGTTTTCCGGCAATTCCCGAAAAGGGATGTCTAACGAAAATTTATATTTTTCCGCCAGTGTCTCAAAAAGCACACGACTCATGCTATCCTTTGTGGAAATAGAGTTATAGCCGGGTGCAACAATGGCTCCACCCAAAATACTAAGGCTATCATCGGGAACAAGGAGGCTTTCGTCAAACTTCATCTGCATCCCTAAGCCTGTGCAGGCGGGGCAGGCACCGCTAGGGTTGTTAAAGGAAAAAAGCCGTGGCTCGATTTCCATTAAATCAATGCCGCAGTCAGGGCAAGAAAAATTCTGGCTGAATACCAGCTCCTCCTCCCCCTGATTCACATCCACCACCAAAAGTCCCCCTGTTAAAGCAGCTACCGTTTCTATGGATTCCGTCAAACGCTTTTGTATTCCTTCTTTGACCACCAATCGGTCAATCACAAGCTCTATTGTGTGCTTCTTGTTTTTTTCCAGCTCGATTTTTTCGGAAAGGTCGTACAAATTGCCATCCACACGCACACGCACATAACCGCTTTTTTTCGCATCCTCCAAAAGCTTCACATGCTCCCCTTTTCTCCCCCGAACGACAGGTGCAAGTAGCTGGAGCTTTGTGCGCTCAGGCAATTCCAAAATACGGTCAACAATTTGGTCTATGGTTTGCTTTTTAATTTCTTTCCCACACTTGGGGCAATGGGGAATGCCGATTCGAGCATAAAGCAATCGCAAATAATCGTAAATTTCCGTTACCGTTCCCACAGTAGAACGAGGGTTATGGCTTGTGGTTTTCTGGTCTATGGAAATGGCAGGAGAAAGCCCTTCGATTAAATCCACATCAGGCTTCTCCATCTGCCCCAAAAATTGACGGGCATAAGAGGACAGGGACTCAACATACCGCCGCTGTCCTTCTGCATAAAGGGTATCAAAGGCCAAGGAGCTTTTGCCTGAGCCGCTGACCCCCGTAAATACAACCAGTTTATCTCTTGGTATGGTGAGATCCACATTTTTTAGATTATGTGCTCTCGCGCCCCGAATTTCAATTTTATCCTTCATCGTTCCTCCTAAAGGCGAAAATACCGTCTATCACTGTTCTAACAGCTTTTTTATTTCTAATATTTTATCTCTTAATTCTGCGGCACGCTCAAATTGCAGTTCCATAGCCGCCTGCTTCATTTCTTTATCCATTTTCTGAATCAGCTTTTTCAATTCCTCTTTGCTCAAAGATTCCGGATCCTTGTCCAAACCGAATTTATGCTTTTCTGTTGCGGTTTTGCTGATTTGGATAATATCGTGAACCTTTTTTTGAATGGTTTGCGGTGTAATTCCATGGGCATCATTATAGGCTTCCTGAATACCACGGCGGCGATTGGTTTCACGGATGGCCTTGTCCATGCTTTCCGTCATCACATTGGCATACATAATGACCCGACCGTCTGCATTTCTTGCTGCTCTGCCCACAGTCTGTATCAAGGAGGTTGCCGAACGCAAAAAGCCCTCCTTATCCGCATCCAAAATCGTAACCAAGCTTACTTCGGGAATATCCAGCCCTTCACGCAAAAGGTTAATTCCCACCAAAACATCAAAAACATCCAAACGCAAATCTCGAATGATTTCCAATCTCTCCAACGTTACAATATCCGAATGAAGATAGCGCACCCGAACGCCTGCCTCACGCAGATACTCCGTCAAACGCTCCGCCATCTTTTTTGTCAGCGTCGTTACAAGCACCTTTTGCCCTTTGGAGGTTGTTTTCTTTACCTCTGAGAGTAAATCGTCAATCTGCCCTTCAATGGGGCGAACAAAAATTTCCGGGTCCAAAAGCCCCGTAGGACGAATGATTTGCTCTGCAATTTGTTCCGAATGCTCCTTTTCATACACAGAGGGCGTGGCGGAAACAAACAACAGCTGATTGATTTTTTGTTCAAATTCCACAAACTTTAAAGGACGGTTATCCAAAGCGGAGGGCAAACGAAAGCCAAAGTCCACCAAAGTGGTTTTTCTGGATCTATCCCCTTCATACATTCCCCGAATCTGCGGTATCGAAACGTGAGATTCATCTGCAATCATCAAAAAGTCATCGGGGAAGAAGTCAATCAGCGTAAAGGGGGTACTTCCCGCATCTCTTAGGGACAAATGCCGGGAATAGTTTTCAATCCCCGTACAAAAACCCATTTCACGCATCATTTCAAGGTCATAATTGGTTCTTTGCTCCAGCCGCTGTGCCTCCAGCAGCTTGTCCTCCCTGCGAAGCTGGGCTAAGCGTTCCTGAAGCTCCGCCTCGATACGTTCAATGGAAATTTTCAGCTTATCGGATGACGTTACATAATGGGAGGCAGGGAAAATAGAAATATGCGCCCTTGTTCCCAAAATTTCCCCTGTTAAAACATCAATCTCCGTAATTCTTTCTACCTCATCGCCAAAAAATTCAACTCGTACAGCGTGTTCTGAGGAACCCACAGGGAAAATTTCCACCACATCCCCACGCACCCGAAATGTACCTCTCTCAAAATTCATATCATTTCTGTCGTACTGCATTTCAATTAACCTGTGCATTACCTCGTCACGATCCTTTTCCATTCCAGGACGTAAAGAAAGCATCATCCCATAATACTCCTCGGGGTCGCCCAAGCCGTAGATACAAGAAACGCTGGCAACAACGATAACATCCTCCCGTTCCACCAACGCTGCCGTTGCCGAGTGGCGCAGCTTATCAATTTCATCGTTTACGGAAGAATCCTTCTCAATATAGGTATCCGTACTGGGAACATATGCCTCAGGCTGAAAATAGTCATAGTAGGAAACGAAGTATTCCACAGCATTCTCGGGAAAAAACTCTCTTAATTCGTTATAAAGCTGCGCCGCAAGGGTTTTATTATGGGCAATGACAAGGGTTGGCTTTTGTAATTTTTCAATAATATTTGCCATGGTAAAGGTTTTGCCGCTACCTGTAACGCCCAACAAAGTTTGAAATTTTTTCCCGTCTTGAAAGCCCCTTGCAAGGGTTTCAATTGCCTGGGGCTGATCTCCCGTTGGCTTATATTCAGAATGAACCTTGAATTCCATTTTTTCACCTCCAAAAAAAGTTTGTTTATTTTAATAAATTTAAATACCTTTTTGTGAATTTGTACTCTATTTGCATCAAAATATCCTTCTATCCACAATTCTGCTTTCAGTAAATATCTAGGCAGAATTAACTTCAAATACTTACAAATTATAACACAGACGTTTTAAAAAGTATAGCATAAAATACAAACATTAGTTCTAAAAATTTTCCATTAATAGAAAGTGAATTCTGCTTTTGGAAGGAAACGATTTAATGTAATTTTTTCTTAGGCGCAAAGATTCATTCAATAAGCACTAAATTTATAGAACACTCCCTTTGCCTAAATATTGTTTCCAAAATTTTCTTTCTTATCTATTATCTTCAAGATTTAGACTATGTTTTCATGTTTTTCAACCCTATTTTAATGTAGAAAAAATATAATTACGATTCCCTTTGATAGAAAAATTATTTCATAAAGGAAGCAAGGCAATACTTTCAACCAAAAAATAGTATCTACTTTTTATGCAGATACTATCTATAAATGTTTTAACCTGTTCCCAATGATTACTGCTGTTTAATTCAAAACAAAATTCTCTATTCCACATAATTATTCATGACCATATTTAATAAAATTGGCGTAATAAATACCGTTGCAACAACAGCCACGATGAGTGCCGGGAAAACTTCTTCAGACACCATCTTCAGCATTAAGCCCTTTTGTGCAACCATCAAAGCCACCTCGCCTCGTGAAACCATACCCACGCCCACGCCTAAAGCCTGCTGTGTTGTCATTTTACAAAGCTTTGCCACACCTCCGCAACCCACAATCTTTGTTATGGTTGCAATTGCAAAAATCAGCAGCACAAAAAGCAAATCCCGTGAATCCAGCCCCGTAACGTTTGTATTAATCCCAATGCTTGCAAAAAAAACAGGGGAAAAGAAAAGGTAGGATGCAACGGAAACTTTATCCGATACAAATTGCCTTGTTTTCGTTATATTACAAAGGGTCAGCCCCGCAAAATATGCCCCTGTAATATCGGCTACGCCAAAATATTCTTCAGCTACATAGGACATGAAAAAACAAAAAGCCAACGACCAAACTACAACACGTTTGCTTTTTCCATGGTGCTTATCCAGCTTTTTAAAAATAGTAATCGCAACGATGCCAACCACTGCAACAAATACGAAAAATCCGCCGATTTTTGCCAACACCAATAATGGATTGCTAGATGCACTCTCGCTTAAACCCGAAATCACAGATAGCACGATAATTCCAATAATATCATCAATAATTGCAGCCCCCATAATTGTTGTGCCAACCTTCGTTTTAAGCTTACCCATTTCTCTTAGCGTTTCTACCGTAATGCTCACTGAGGTTGCTGAGAAAACAACACCGACAAATATGGTTCTTATCATATTCATATAATCCATACTATCTTCAAAGAAGAAGAAATAAAGACCACCGCAGAAAACAACAGGGAGTATTACGCCTACCGCGGCAGTTAGGAATGCTATGCCACCTGCCTTTTTCAGCTCCTTCATGTCTGTTCCCAAACCTGCGCTGAACATCAACATGATTACACCAATTTCTGATGCTGTCATTAAAAAATCCGTTTCCTGAATAATCCCAAAACCACTTGGCCCAAGAATAACCCCAGCCACCAACGCTCCTAAAACCTGGGGCAAGCTTATCTTTTCTGTCAATAAGCCAAACACCTTGGTAGCCAATAGTATGAGTGCCAGCACCAGTAAAAAATTGTAAGATTCCATGAAATCACCATCTCTTTTCCTTTGTTTTCTCAAATAAAATGAAGCATCGATATATAAAAAAAAATTATATGCTTCATTTTTTCTTTTTTCAAGTTTATCTTATTCTCAATACAGGGAAAATGTAAGTTAAGAAATCGTAAAATATAGTGTTTCTTCTATCGTTTTAATTATTTTTTAATAATCTTTATCATATTTTTTTGGCTGTAGTAAATTCGTAAAGATTCAATTTTTGTTCTAAACAGTGAGTTCTTTGGCTTTTTTAAATTTCTTTTTGTTAAAATATCTAGCACAAACTCTTTATAAAAATAGAATTTATTAATTATTTCTAACTTTAATTAAAATCATTAATTTTCTCTAATTTTACGGTTAAAATTCATAATTTTTCCATAAATTACATTTTTTTCTTTTCACCCCTTCTGGCTTTTCGACTTTTCTTCAATAATCTAGGAATTATAATTTCCTTGGAAAAATTCGAAAAGACAATAAAAAACTCCTCTTACTGATTTCCAATAAAAGGAGTAGTGTTTGCTTATTCAACAATCTCGCCCTGTGTAGAAATGGTTACTACCTGCCACGGTAAAAATTTCCCGCTATTTTGCAATGCAGCTTTTACTGCCATTTCAATCCCCCCACAGCAGGGCACCTGCATTCTTACGACGGTTACGCTTTTAATATCGTTTTGCATAATAATCTGCTGCAGCTTCTGGGCATATTCTACCTTGTCAAGCTTGGGACAACCAATTAAGGTAACCTTATTTTTCATGAATTGGTTATGAAAATTTCCGTAGGCATATGCAGTGCAATCCGCTGCAATCAATAGATTTGCTCCTTCATAATACGGTGCCTGCACGGGTGCCAGCTGAATTTGCACAGGCCATTGCCGAAGCTGAGCTTTTACACCCTGTACCATAGGCTGCTGTTGTAAGTCGGTTTGTTCCTCTTGGTGCTGCAATGCACGAGATTGGGTGCCGGGGCAACTGCAACCAGCGGTCTTTGTCTCCATGTTTTTCTTAACCGCTTCCTCGTCGTAGGGCAGTGCTTCTCTTTCTACAAATTGAATGGCCCCCGTAGGACAAGTAGGCAAGCAATCCCCAAGGCCATCGCAATAATCATCTCGAATCAGCCTTGCCTTTCCCTCAACCATAGCGATTGCGCCCTCATGACACGCATTTGCACATAACCCACAGCCATTACATTTATCTTCATTGATTTCAATAATCCTTCTTTTCATATTCTTACCCCCCAATATTTTTTGTTTTTTTGATTTTTCTTGTCTTTCTGAGTAAAGAATACTATAATAAGCATAAAAATTCTGTTGGAATTACAACAAAAGGGTGGTTTTTATGAATTATATTTCTATACTAAAAAAATCTCAGCTTTTTTTCGGCATAGAAGCCAATGAAATACAATCCATGCTCGGCTGTCTTTCGGCCGTAGAAAAAAAATATGATAAAAATGAAGTAATTTTTCACCAAGGCGAAACTGTCGACTATATGGGGCTGGTTTTATCAGGCTGTGTGCATATTGTGAAGGATGATTTTTGGGGAAACAGAACCATACTAAGCGACATCACCCCTTCTCAAATGTTTGGGGAATCCTTTGCTTGTGCAGATAAGCAAGGCTTAACCGTCAGTGCTCTTGCCGTAGAAGCAACAACGGTTTTATTTTTGGATGTCAAGCGAATTTTAACCACCTGTCCCTCCGCCTGCTCGTTCCATACCCGTTTGATACGAAATTTGCTTTCTGTTTTCGCAGAAAAAAATTTAATGCTCACGGGAAAAATTGAACATATTACAAAAAGAACAACCCGCGAAAAATTGCTTTCCTATCTTTCCGCAGAATCTATCAAGGCAGGCTCTGCAACGTTTCAAATTCCTTTTAACCGTCAACAGCTGGCTGAATATTTGGCGGTTGAGCGCAGCGCGATGTCTTTGGAGCTATCCAAGCTGCAAAAGGACGACTTTTTAACGTATCATAAAAATGAATTTCATTTAAAAGAGCATTTTACGCATGAAGCATGATAAATTTGTTTCAAAAAAATGCACTTCTAAAATCTACCGATAATTGTTCCAATATGTTCCTACATAATAATAATTGACGGTGTAATAATATTACTGCAACACAAAACACAGATTTCAAGGAGGTAATTAAAATGAGTGGAACTTCTAACAGCACAAGTACTAAGATGAACGTACCCGAAGCAAGAGCAGCTATGGAACAGTTCAAATATGAAGTTGCAAACGAAATCGGCGTACCTTTGAAAAAGGGCTACAACGGCGACTTAACATCCGCACAGAATGGTTATGTTGGCGGCTATATGGTAAAGAAAATGATCGAAGCTCAGGAAAGAGCAATGGCAGGCAAAACTCAGGGCTAAGCCCAAGCGTTTGTTTCGCTGAATTTCATTTGATTGGCTAGTAAAAGCAATCCATTACCTCTCAGATTTTTTGAATGAGGTAAAAGAAGAGTCTGAAGTATATTTTACTTCAGGCTCTTTTTCATAAATACAAAAACTATTTTGCCGCAAAAGGATAGGCCGTTTTTAGGTTATTACAAAGTAACAGGGTTTATCAAAAACTACTTTAAACATCAATCTTAACAGTTCTTTCGCTTGTGCATATAATAAAGTAATCTAAATCTTGGAAAACCCTGAGGAATGCTTATGGCCTTGTTGCAGGCCGAAAAAATTTGAAATAAGAAAAGCAGTCATTCTCATCCGGCAATTGCAAATGAAGTGACTGCTTTTTATAAAAATGAAACTCCGTCAAAGCTTATAAGAACAAAGAAACCGCACAATATATTAAAAGGAAAGCCATAATCGTATTAATCACCCTTGCATGGCGGGAGAATAACAGCCGAAACGCAGAACCAAATGCCGCCCAGCAAAGATTGAAAAAGCACCCAATTGTTGCCAATAAAATGGCAAAGCCGAAAAGCTTTCCGGGGCTGTTTTGAAAATAGGGTAATATGTAAGACTCCATGGAAACCATGCCATAAATATAAATTTTAGGGTTAATGAATTGTAGCAGCAGACCTGAAAGAAATCCGTTTTTCACTTGCTTTTCTCCAATTTCTCCCGTCCTTTTGAAGGTTTTGTATGCCAAATAAAGCATATATGTCGCTCCAAGCACAAGCATCGGCGTTTTTATCACCGGCATCACTGCATTCAAGGCACTGCTTAACACAGTGCATATAATCATTACGATAGAAAAGCCTGCCCAAATCCCCAAATTAAAGGGATAGGATTTTTTTAGCCCCACCCTCCCCGCATTTGACATTGACATAATATTGTTTGGCCCCGGCGTTGCCGTGGTGATTACTGCATAAGTTAAAAAATTAATCCAATGAAACACAATGAATACCTCCGCAAATTATCTTTTGTATTTTCACCAAGTAAAGCCGGGCGAAAAGGATGCCCCTTTCCTTTGGTGAAGGTTGAACACTTCATTTATTTATTATTATTAAATTTTTTATATTGTACTTGATTAAATACATAATGTCAATTTTTTTGTGACCATTCTTTAAAAAATAAAATAATAATTGTTATATATAGAGCCTTGGGAAACGCTTAACAGGGGGGAGATCTATGAATACAGGTATTGTGGAAATTAATATATTAGGAATTATTTTATTTATACTATTGATGATAGATGGCAAACTGTCGGTACAAATACAAAAAAACGATACATTGTTTTATCGGGTAATCTTTTTCATTATTCTAGCCTTAGCTGCCAATACCATTTTTTATTATATAGCGCCTTTGCCTTCACAAAGAACGAACTTTTTTCAATATTTCATTATAATGTGTCACCTTATTTCCTTGGAAATCAGTGCTTATTATTGGCTCACCTTTGTTTTTCATGAGCTTCTGGAGGATGTGCAGCACAATCCTGCGATTAAGCTTCTGTACTTCTTACCTATTCTTTTTGTTGCTGTAATGGTTCTTTGTTCTCCCTTTACCCATTGGATATTCTATCTGAATGAAAAAAATCAGTACATCCAAGGTGATTTATATTTTTTGCAAAATTTTGTGGTTTATGGTTACATTTTAGCCGGAGCAATGACCGCCTTTCTTTTGTATAAAAAAGAGCTTGTATTGGAAAAACAAAAAATGTCCATTTATTTATTTCTTTACTCCCTCTTGCCTCTATTGGGAAAAGAAATCGATACACTTTTCCCAACGGTTCATATTGCTACCGCAACGGTAATTATTTCCATTATTATGCTATATCTTTGCAATTTGAAAAAAGAAGTTCATTTGGATCCGTTAACACAATTGAATAACCGTAGACAATGCGAGCAGCACCTGATTCAAATTACAAAATCCTCAAAAAACAAAATTATATTTTTAATTTTCTTTGATATTAATAATTTCAAAAGAATCAATGATGAATTTGGTCATATCGAGGGGGACAAAGCCTTAATCCTGATTGCCCAAGCTTTAAAAACTGTCTTTTCCGATACAAGGGCTTTTATCGCAAGGTATGGCGGTGATGAATTTGCGGTAATCATGGCAAATGAGGATGGAGATGTGATATCCTATCTTGAAAAAATAGATGCTTCTTTGGCTGATATTTCAGCAAATTTGCCATATACCCTCTCCCTAAGTGTAGGCTATTCCGTATATGGGGAAGATGATGCAACAACAATCGAAACCCTTGTGCAAGCGGCGGATAAAAAAATGTACTGCGATAAACAGCAAAAAAAGAAAAATCTTTGCTAGACTGATTTCATGGGGCTGTCATTCAAACAATCCGTTATATTAAAAACACACCCCATTACCTTGTGGTAATTGGGGTGTGTTTTATTAGACCTATAGAACTGTCTTAACACCAATTGGTCATCATCCGCTGAAGCATCCTATGTATGTTTGCCTTTTCTACGGCTTCAGCAGCAATCAAATCTGTTCTGCCAACTTCCTTGCCCTCCAAAATATATATCAATTCGCCAACCTTGGAGCCTTGGGCAATGGGCGCCTTAACGATGGGGAACATCTCCGTTTTGGTTTCCCATTCAGCATTCTCGCCCTTCGTCATTAGCACAGAAATTTCATCCTTCACAATCGCATTTACGCCTTCCTTGGAGCCCTTTTCCACAGGAATGAGCCCCATAACCTCACCAACGGGATACCCTTTTTCCACGGAATAATTTGCAAAGCCATAATCTAAAAGCTTCATAACCTCTTGAAAACGTATTTTAAAATCCGGTGCCGCCATAACAACGCCAACCAACCCAAAACCATTTCGCTCCGCTGTACCTGACAGGCAATATAATGCCTTACTTGTTGAGCCTGTTTTTAACCCCGTTGCACCATCGTACCATTTAATCAGCTTATTCGTGTTGGTTAAGCCAAACTCAGACTCTCCTTTTTTGGTTTTGTGAATAATGGTATCCATCCAAGTTGTGGTGTATTCCTTAATTTCAGGGAAACCCTTCATCAACGCCTGACTCATCAGGGCAATGTCATAGGCACTGGAAACATGACCATCCACGTCCAACCCGCAGGCATTTACAAAATTGGTATCCTCCATCCCCAATTCCTTTGCCCTATCATTCATCTTTTGAACAAATGCTTCCTCGCTGCCGGCAACGAATTCCGCCATCGCCACAGCCCCATCATTGGCAGATGCTATGGCAATACACTTTGTCATATCAGCCGCCGTTTGCGTTTCTCCCGGTTCTAAAAATACCTGAGAACCACCCATCGCCGCCGCATGCTCGCTGACCTGTACCGAGTCTGTCCATGCAAACTTGCCGTCTGCTTGGGCTTCGTAAATGAGCAATAAGGTCATTATTTTCGTTACGCTGGCTAGGGGCATTGCCTCATGGCTGTTTTTTTCATAGATCACCGTGCCTGTCGCCTGATCCATTAAAACAGCGCTTTTTGACTGCAGCTGCAAGGCACTGCTGTCACCTTCTTCTGCACAAACACAAAAGGGCGTCAGAAAACAGAAAAGTGCTGTCACCGCCGCCAATATCCTTTTTTTCATGCACGTTCCTCCCCAAAGACTATGTTCCTTACTAGTTTATGTCCTAAGGGGGGTGGATATACCCTATCTCGTTCTTTCAATCACAGAGAAAACTTTTTGGGAAAGCCGTAAGGCATCAATGGCAACGGTACAAGCATACACAAAAATTTTCACACCGACTCCTTTTGCCTTAACAAGTCCTCAGTTATGTATGAGGAGAACAAGCTCCTCCTTTACACTTAATAATTCTCTGCCCTTCTTTCAAAATATGCCTGGGGATACATGCAAACAGGACATTTTTTGGGGGGTTCTTTTCCAACGGAAACATATCCGCAGTTTTTACAAACCCAGACGGTGGTTTCATCTCCTTGAAAAACCTTTTTCTCCTGCAGTAATTTATGCAAGGCTTGAAAGCGTTCCTCGTGTTCCTTTTCCACTGTTGCAACATTCTTGAAGAAAGCTGCAATTTCAGAAAAGCCCTCCTCCTTGGCAACCGCTTCCATTTCCTTATAGATTTTCGTCCATTCCTCATGCTCGCCATAAGCGCCGGCTTCCAAATTTGCTTCGGTGCTGCCAATGCCATTTATAAAATTCAAAATACGTTTTGCATGCTGAACTTCATTTACCGAGGTTTCCTCGAAAATAGTTTTTATTTGTTCATAGCCCTCTTCATGGGCCTTTTCTGCATAAAGCCTATACCGGTTTGCCGCCATAGATTCCCCTGCAAAAGCCGAAATAAGGTTTTGCTCTGTTTTACTACCCTTTAAATCCATTTACACCCCTCCTTAGATATTCTCCTTCACAGCTTCCCCCAATCTATGAAAAAAATACCTAAAGTGGACTTATTCCCTTTTCAAAAAGCCTCTTTTGTAATCCGCTAATACAAGGGGTTTTCGTTGTTTAAATTTAATGCATTACAAATTTACTTAAAAATGAAAAAACAAAAACAATCCCAGTAATCAATAAAATCCCCGCTAAAACAACAAATAACCAAAGAACAATTTTCACCCATTGAGGTAAAGATTCTTTTTTTGTAACCAGCGCCCAAATTGCAAAGCCCGCTAATACCATTCCACCAAAAACAAAAATAAGCATAAAAATACCTATTAAAAACACCATGCTCATAACCTGCCACCTTTCTTTATTTCCTTATTATTACCATAATAATATTATACCATAGCAATGTAGAAAAGGATATAAATTCCATAAAACAATGAACCGTAAGCCTTATTTTCAAAAGACAAGCCCTCCCTATATGCGATAAAATCTGTAGGTATTGGTTTTTGGAATATAATGCAATATAATTAATATTCCCGATGAAAAGTTTCGTTGTGCTTTTTAAAAAGTTCATTTATAATAGAAAGGAAACTTATTTTGGAAATTTTTATTAGAAAGGAGATCTTCTTTTGGCAAATCATGCAACAGAGGAACAAATAAAAAATCTTTCGACAGACTATATTTATCAGCAAGCTGTTGGCAGCCTGCTATTGCTTTTAACAAGCGCTATGGAGGAGGAAGAAAAGGGTATTACTGCACTTCCCTATGAAATCCCCCAAGATGTGAAAGAAATCAGAAAAAAAATTCGCCATTATCTTCTCAGTCTGGAGGATTTACTGGAAAGCAATGCCCAAGAGCGTGCAACCGCTTTGGAGGAATGCTTAGAACTGAAAAAACGCCTGTTGTCTATCTATGAAATCGTATATAGTTATTTTTCTCAGTGGAATATTATTTCCACGATTATCAGCGACCAAATTGCATTAAGAAAATATACGGAGGATCAGGTAGCCCAAAAGCAGGTGGAATGGTCATTATTTTTTGCGGATTGCCATGCCTTTTTGGAAAGCGCGCAAACCGTATTGGAGCAAAACAGCTTTATGGGTCAGCTCATAAAATGCGTCCCTATTTTCATGGTCAGAGATAAATATTATGCCGAAGTAAGCCAGTGCTTAAACACTGCTTTCGCCGGAGAAAGCAAGGAATTCATTGATAAATCCTTGAAAACCTTTGAAGGCTTTTGCTGCCCCGAATCCAATCCCCTTTATGGGAAATATTTTGGGGAAATCGCAGAAGAATTGGGTAAAAAACGTATGCTTTTGCCCCACAAGCTAACGAACGAGGAGCTTGCCATTGCGTTTGAAGAAATGAACGAGCTGCTGGAGGACTTAGAGAATATTGAGGAATATTTTTCCTGCATTCTCCACGATATAAACTCCTTGATTCTTTTATTCTACCTTACCTATTCCTTTGCAGATTTAACACAAAAGGATGTGGCTTATGCCGATTTATATCACGCTGTATGTGATTTTATTGACGGCGAATGGAATTTAACGGAAAAAGCTGCCTTCTTGGACACTTTAAACGATCAGCTTGAACAAGCGGTAGAGCCTATCATTGATAAGGCAAACGAAATCGGTCATACGGAATATCATCTTTTGCAAAAAGCTGGTTCATTTGAAAGCTTTAGCGAGGATACAAAAAGGATTCTTATGTCTGAAGAATTTATTCGTGACTGTTTCTTTGGCGATCTTAACGACGAATTGTTCCGCTTCGACTTTCCTCAGGATTTACCCCTTGCCACCCAGGAAGAAAAAAATATACTGATTGATGCTTTTATCCAGAAAACAAGAAGCAGCTTCGACACCTTACCTATTCAAACACGCAAAATTGCTATGCAGACGCTTTTGGGTGCATTGCCTCCCGCGGGCACAGTCAAAGATCTTATGGATTGCATCATGGAGGCCATTGACAACGTATCTACAGATGAGCAAAGGATATTAATTGTTGATAAGGTGGGTATGGTTTTTTCCGATAACGGGTATGAATCCATCGCAAATGCTGAAGATGAACACCATCATGATGAGGATTGCGAGCAAGGTCTCCATCACCATCATCACGATTGTGACTGCGGACATGACCATCATTAACTCATTCACATAAGAAAAAGGAGGCTGCTTATGTTCACATTTAACCACTACAATTTTAACATTCTAAATTTAGAAAAAAGCTTAAAATTCTATGACGAAGCCCTTGGCTTAAAAGAAGTTCGCAGAAAAGAATCCCCTGATGGCAATTGGAAATTGGTTTTTCTTGGTGACGGAGTAACCGATTTTCGTTTGGAATTAACCTGGTTAAGGGAGCGTAGGGAACCCTACAGCTTGGGGGAAAACGAGTTTCATCTTGCTTTTAAAGCAGAAGACTATGATGCCGCTTATGAAAAACACAAAAAAATGGGTTGCATTTGTTTTGAAAATCCTGAAATGGGGATTTATTTTATCAATGACCCAGATAATTACTGGATTGAGATCATCCCAGAACGATAACAACGATTGCCTGTAGACTCTAACAAAAGTAAAACCTTGGAAAAATTCCGACTTCCCTTCTTTATTGTATTTTCTATAATAAGGAAGGGAAGTTTTTATTTTAAAAGAATTCCAACGGTCAAAAAGCCTCCAATCGCCTTATTTTCCTAGGACAAAGCAAGCCCCATTTTGAACGTTCCTATCCCCCTATTCATAAACATTTTCCGCCACAACAGCTTCATTTTACTGGAGTTATTTTACTGACAGATTTTCATTCCTATGCTATGATAATGATAAATTAACGAAATGGATTTTCTTATGGCGGAAAGAAGAAATCCGAGGGCTATGAGAAACGGTGGTAATCATTATGTTGCATGAAAAAAAGAAACTAATCTTAATATGGATACTGCTGTCGGTCATAATCTACGGCATGCTGCTTTGCCTGTTCGCCAAAGCCGAAACGCCGAATATGCCCATTCCCAATGGCACACTGGATTTGTCACAATGGGATGGAGAATCCACGTTGTCTTTATCGGGGAACTGGGATTTTTACTGGAATCGCCTTTTGGATAAAAATGATTTAAGGAATCATCCCACACCTGATTTGAAGGCAAAGGTTCCTTCGATCTGGAACGATTTTATTGTGGACGGAAAGAAAATCGGCGGGATGGGCTATGCCACTTACCGCTTACATATCACAGGAGCGAAAGCAGATACCCCTCTTGCCATGCGTATCTTACCGTTTTCCACAGCCTATGCGCTATATGTTGACGATGCTTTGGTGGCTTCCAGCGGACAAGTCAGTACTTCCAAAAATGGCTTTCTCCCCCAGTATGAAGTTCAAACTGTCTCTTTTGTGCCAAAACAAGAGAATTTTGATATCATCCTTCATGTATCAAACTTTGTTTATGCCAGAGGCGGCGCTTGGTATACAATTTATTTCGGGAATCCCCAAGAAGTCTATCACATGAGTCAGATGATATTTGGCATGGACTTTTTTATCACAGGCTGTCTTGTACTAATATCGTTTTTTAGTATGTTTCTCTTTAGCTTGCGGCGTGATAAAGGATATTTTCTGTTTCTGGCACTTTGCATAGCTTTTATCGGACGGACAAGCATCAACGGCAATCACCTTATTAATCTTTTTTTTTCAACACCAAGATTCCTTGCCATCGTTCTAATTGATTATATCACCCTCTACTGGCTGCCTGCCCTCTGCCTGGGGCTATTAAAATATTTATATCCAAAGAACATGTCCCGCAAATTAATTGAATTTCTCATTATCTATGCGGCTGGAATGACCGTTCTCACACTTGTATCACCAGTAAAGGTTTTTACCAATTTTATTTATTTCGCTGACACCATTGCTTTTGGCACCGGAATCTACGGAATCGTGAAAACCATACAGATTACAGTAAAACGAGAGCCAGAAGTATTCTTCATCGTTGCCGGCGAAAGTGCACTGACCCTTTGCATTTCATATGATGTATTATTTGAAACCAACATGATCAGCACCGGTTATACGGAATTTTCCCCCTTCGGCTTTCTAATTATAGCCGCCCTTCTCCAATGTATGTTTTGGGTTCGTTATGACAGAAACCGCAGGGAAAAAGAGCGGATGCTGCTGGAATTGATTGAGGCGGATAAGCGTGAGCAAAAGCTGGAGCTGCAATTTTTGAAATCTCAGATACGTCCCCATTTTATAAATAATGCTCTAAATGCCATCATTTCCATCTCCAGAACCGATCCGGAGAAGGCCAGAAAGCTCCTAACGGAATTCAGCAAATACCTCAGAAACTGTTACAGCGCAAAAGATCCGGAAAATTTGGTGCCTATTGAAAATGAGCTTTCCTTTGTTCGGGCGTATGTGGCACTTGAACAAGCACGTTTTTCGGATTTTTTGCACATCGAATATGATATTGACAGCATTTTTTTGTTAATTCCGCCCCTGACACTTCAGCCCCTGGTTGAAAATGCAATCATACATGGTGTCATGGAAAAATCAGAGGACGGGCATATCCTAATCTATGTGAAAGATTGCGGTAATTTTGTGAAAGTCGGCGTCACAGACGATGGGGTTGGCATCCCACCGGAGCTTATCTCCACGCTACTCTCCAATGAGCACCATGGTAACGGTGTAGGAATCTATAATATTAACCGCCGCTTGAAGAAACTATTTTCTACCAAGCTGCATATCATAAACCGCCCAGAAGGGGGAACAGATGCATATATTATCATTCCAAAGGAGGAAAAATCATGCTGCGAGCCATACTGATTGACGACGAACGCCCAGCGTTGGATGAATTGTCCTATTTATTGAAAAAAAACGCAGTGGAGGTGATTGGGACATTTTTGAAGACTGAAGGCACACTTGACTATATACTGGCACAAAACCCGGATATTGTTTTTCTCGACATTGAAATGAGAGGAACAAATGGCATTGAATTCGGTGTTGAACTGCAAAAAAAATCTGAAAACACCGCCATTATTTTTGTAACGGCGTATCCCGAATACGCACTGGAAGCATTTCGGGCGTATCCGCTGGATTATATCGTAAAGCCCATCGACGAGGAGCATTTAGAACGAACGCTTAAGCATATTCTGGAAACATCCCAAACCCAAAATCCTTTGGAGTGTAAAAGCTTTTATATCCAGTGTTTTGGGAAATTTGAAATTACATACGGGAATCAAAAAGTCAGGCTCCCAACAAAGAAAACACAGGAGCTGCTTGCTTACCTTCTTTGCAACGAAGGAAACACCGTATATCGCAACGACTTGATGCAGGTTATATTTGACAACGGTGATGTGGAAAAAGATGCAAATAACCTTAGAGTAAACCTGTTCAGAATAAGAAATGCTTTTCGTGAAGCTGGAGTGGAAAATAAAACGTTTATCGTACGGGATGATTTTAGTGTCAAAATCGGCGATGGGATATGCGACTTGGTTGATTTTCAGCGGTTTATCAAAAAAAATCAGGTTGTAACCTCGAACAATGTAAAACAAGCGGAAAAAATTGTCGACATTTTAAACCCTGAACTGCTCACAAACATTGATGCCCTCTGGGTCACGGAAAAAAGAGAATGTATTATGTCTCAAGCTGAGGAGCTTATTGTCACTCTGTCCAGCTATTATCTAACGAACGGCCTTCCAGAACGGGCAGAAACCGTTTTGCTTAAGCTCCTTAACTTAAACCCTGTGTCGGAGTCAGGCTATCACTGCCTGCTGGATTTATACATACAAACAGAAAATGCCCTCAAATTTCGCCGCTACTATGAACGGTATGAAAAAATTTTAGCAGAATTTGAGGAACATCCGCTTAAATTTTATGCTTATTGCTATGAAAATTTTTATAAACCACCTATGTAAAAAAAGAATACGACAATAACCCAAAAATATTCAAAAAAATAAACTCTTCACTTCTTTTCTTTGTAGAAATTGCGCAGAATTTTTGTAATGGTTTTGTAATGCAAAAGTGGTATAATATTTTATTATTTGCAATAATTGTCGATTTATAGATTTATTTCTTCCTTGAGGTGCATTTGGGATAGAAAAAGTATAAAAGAAAGAAATATTTTTTTTCGGCGGCTAAGGGCAAAGCAAATTTAACTAGGAGGAATACTATTTATGAGAGGAAAAATGAAAAAATTACTTTCCAGTGTAGTGGCGGTGGCAATGCTACTTGCAACGCTACCAATGACAGCGTTCCCTGTATTCGCAGGTGTCGGAAATACAGTTTCAGTGTCCACATATGCAGAACTGACCAGTGCAATTTCCGACGCTGCAACGTCTACCATTGATGTCAGTGCCGACATCGTGGTCGACGCTCAAATTTCCATTGCAAGAAGCGTTACAATCAATGGCAACGGACACACAATTTCCGTTCCCGTTCCCGGCTTTAGCGACGCAGGAACCTACAATACTTCCCCGTCAGCCTTCCGTGTATTTAATATTACAGCGGGCACAGTGACAATTGAAAACGCCACGATTAAGGGCGGCGCAGCCACAGGCTACGGCTCGGGCATCTATGTGTCTTCGGGTGTAACGCTTAACCTTAGCGGTGTTACCATCAGCAACTCAGGCAGTGCAAGTCAACCCGGCGGTGGTATTTGCAATAACGGAGGAACAGTTTTTCTCAATAATTGCAACATCATCCGTAACGGTGGACGCTATGGTGGCGGATTTTTGAACCTTTCTAACGGAAAAATGTTCATAGAAAACTGCTCCTTCAGTGAAAACCGCAGCTTAAGCAGCAGTGGCGGCGGCGGTGCAGGTGAAAACAAAGCATATTTATATGTCAACAACTCCACTTTTTCTAATAACAAAAGCACAGAGCTGGGGGGGGCTATAAATAATTACACGGGAACGGGCTATATCCTGAACAGTACCTTTTCTGGTAATGTAAGTGTTGGCAACACTAATGCTGGTGCCATGCGCAGCGGCGGTACAGGTGCATCTTTATTTCTTGTAAATGATATTTTTGCCTACAATTATACTTCCACCAATGGGACTACATACGCTCTAAACGATTTTAATACAGGCCATTGGAGTGGCGTAACAGCCTACAACTGTATTTTCCACGGAAGTATATGCACCGGTACAGATATTACCCAGTATGCCGGTGCAGCAAATGGCTCTGATGATTCCATTTTCACAGGCGGCTCCACCTCTCAGGTGTTGGCAGCGGATGGCTCCTTATACGGTGATGCTACAATCTATCAGCCCTATTTGGCGAAGGTTGCAGGCTCTGTGACTACCTCCGTGCCTTTGAAATCAGGAAGCACAGCCCTTGGTGCCGCTATTCCAACAGCATTCACAAACGGCAACGGAGCACCTGTAGTTGGGTATTACGCAAGTAGCGCTTGGACAGAGCTGACAAGCACAGGCGCAAATTTATCCCAATATCAGGTTACAACCGACCAGAACGGTAGTGCTAGAGATGCTTCAACGCCCGCTCTGGGCGCAGTGGAGTCCACAGTAGGCTCCCTATCCATGGTTAAGGTCAATAAGGTTACAGGCGGTACAGTCATTGGCGGCTCTGTATTCGGCGATACCTATGCCAACGGAGATGACGTTACTTTGACTGCTATTCCAGATAACGGCTATCAATTTACAAAGTGGGATAACGGTTCTGGCACACAGCTTTCAACCGATAACCCGTACTCCTTTA
>JAQUSU010000019.1 GCA_028710085.1 Anaerotignum sp. | reverse complement strand
GATTTGGGTATCGTTGGTGACGTTAAGGTTATTCTGCCTAAATTGGCTGATGCAATCAGAAAATATAAAGTGGCAAAAGCGAATAACTAATTTCTGATAATAAATATATCGTATCTTTAAAAGTTCCCTTTGAAACCAAAGGGAACTTTTTTTGTGAAAATTTGTACAATTTATTGTACCTTAGGAGGGTCAGACATTTTGTTGGCTAGCATAACCAGCTAGTAACGCCATTCACGTAGATATATTGCAACATCCTCATATCAGAAAACTTAAATCAAAACGTAGGAGCAGGAAAACCATTACTCGCTTAAGCAAAGAGTTACATATCGTTTTCTCCTTTAATTTAACATAAAGCTGTACGCATTTTGAAGAAAAAGCTATGTCTTTGGTTAGTTTTTACAAAGCTGAAATTTTGGGTTTTAGAGTTCTATTTCAAATACTAGCTCAGTCAAATCTGAACGCCAACTGTTATTCTCTTTTGCTGCCACTTTTACAAAGCCAACCTTCTGATACATGGAGATGGCTAGCTCTAAATCATTCGATGTAAGTAAATAAGCCCGCCTGAAGCTGTTTTCACGGCAAAAAGTCATCGCCTCATTCAGTAGGCGCTTGCCTAAACCGATGCCGCGGTAGTTGGGATGCAGAAGAAACCATCTCAGTTGCGCACGGTCGTCATGGCCCACAACGCCAATACATCCAATAATCTCATGGTTGTGCTCCGCAATCCATAAGCGACTAGGGTTTGAGTTATAATCTTGCAGATATTCATAAAAAGACATTGCCACATAGCTCTCAAAGACAGAGGAATAGTTGTATTCATTTCCATAAATCCAGCCGTGCATATAAATGATGTAGCCAATATCCCCTGGTTTTAAATTATTACGAATTGTAATGTCTTCGATTCGAATGTTTTTGCCGTTAGTCAGAATTGTCTCAATGTTAGTCATATTCTGTACCAGTTTGGCTTGATTGGACATGGACAGAGGCTCTATCAAGGAAGAAATTTGTTCATCAGAGCGATCATTTAGTTCGGCAATTTTTTCGCGTCCACATTCGGTTAGATAGAGAAGCTTGGAGCGACCATCTTCTGGAGATTGTCTTGTATCAACAAAGCCATAGTTCTTGAACTGCTTAAGAATGCGGCTCAGATAGCCTGTATCTATACACAAAATAGCTGATAGCTTCTTCATTGTGCAACTCTCAGTTTTATCAATTTCGTGCAGCACGCGAACTTCGGATAGGGAAAAGTCACTCTTGAGAATATGCTGATCCAGTAACCCCAATACATTGGTATAAAGTCGATTAAAGCTTCGTATGATTCCAATATCTTTCTTTATTTTTGTCTGCATCCGTTATACCTCCTTAATAAGATAAGGATATTATAAGAAATATATTTGCTTTTGTCAACTATTTAGTTGATAAAAGCAAATATATTTCCGTGGAGGAAGCTGCTGTGATTGTAAAAATGTTAGTATTCTCGGTTTTAGGCCAAAAAACAAACTATGAATTTGCGAGTATCCTTAAATAAAAAATGAAAGACCCAATAGCTCGCAAGATGAAATAAATACATAATTTCCAATGAATATGGCTAAATTTCCAATTTAGCAATAAAATGCAAAAATAGACAAATTTCACGCATTATGTTATACTAACGTTAAGCTGCAAAGAGAGGATGAACCTAAGATGAATTTCGCAGAGTTGGATTTTGAAGAAAAAATGTTGCCTGAACAGGCGGACATTGTTTTAAAAGAAACACAACCTTTTTTAGAGCTAATGATGGAGTGCAGATGTGCTTTGATGGAAGTAGAAACAAAGCTGAATGTTTTAAATGAAGAATTTGCGTTAAAGTATAATAGAAATCCCTTTGAAGCCATTAAATCAAGAATAAAACAGCCTAAAAGTATTATTGAGAAGCTTAAAAGAAAAGGGTTTCCCGTTAGCGTAAAAAGCATGGAGGAAAACCTATTTGATATTGCTGGGATTCGTGTCATTTGTTCTTTTGTGGATGATATTTATGCGATTGCAGCGCTGCTGGTTCAGCAGGATGATATTACGCTGCTAGAGGCAAAAGATTATATTAAAAGCCCAAAGAAAAATGGGTATCGTAGCTTGCATCTTCTTTTGGAGGTTCCGGTTTTTTTGGCGGAAGAGAAGAAGATGATGAAGGTGGAAGTGCAATTTCGTACCATAGCGATGGATTTCTGGGCGAGCTTAGAACATAAGCTAAAATATAAAAAAGATATTTCGGATGCTGAGGAAATCTTTGTAGAATTAAAGGAATGTGCCGATATTATCAGTAATATGGATTTACGGATGCAGGAAATTCGAAATCGAATAGAGGTACAAGAAAAGAACTAACCAATACTTAAAAACCAAGAAGGCCGCATTGCGAAGCAAGGGGCTTTTTTAGTACCATATAAGTGTAAGTGTTAGAGCACATCATTAGTGCTTGTACATTTGCACTTATTTTAATTTATAATAAGGGAGTAATTGGTCTGACGTGGCTCTTTTTGGATTAACCACATCCGCCATAAAAACCGTCAACCACCCCTTGTTATAAACATTCGATTAAGCAGGTTGAGACTCATCAGGAGCTTTCGTGTAACGAACTAAAATGAATCGAAATAAGTGTGGATAGAGACAATTACAAAATTTATTTTAGGAGGAAACATATGATAAGTGTTGGAATTGATGTATCGAAAGGAAAAAGTACAATCTGTATTCTCAAACCCTATGGTGAAATTGTCAGTAAACCATTTGAAATCAACCATGTAGAGAAAGATATGGAGGAACTCGCAACCATGCTGCTACGTTTTGATGATGAGGTGAAAGTAGTTATGGAAGCAACCGGAATCTATCATCTTCCAGTTGCTACTTACTTGCAGGAAAAAGGATTGTTCACTTCAATAATCAATCCATTTGAAATGAAAGAATATCGATGTCAAGGATTATGGGGTGTAAAAACGGACAAGCAAGATGCGATTACTATTTCTAACTATGGAATTGATCATTGGTTTCGATTAAAGAACTACAAAGCAGATGCACAAGTCTATGAGGAATTAAAGCTTCTATGCCGACGATATCGACATTACATGAGAATGCGAATAGAAAGCGTTCTGGAACTCACTCATTTGCTGGACTATACTATGCCTGGAATAAAATCTTTGCTGAAAGGATGGAATGAAACCAATGGAAAGGATAAACTTAGCGATTTTGTCGAAGAATACAGGCACTTTGACAATATCACAAAAAAATCGGAAAAGCAGTTTTTGAACAGCTATCTGAAATGGGCAGATAAAAAGGGATACCATCAAAGCCAAGATAAAGCCCAAAGGATTTATACATTGGCACAAGAAAGTATCCCAACACTTTCCTCAAATACCCCATCCGTCAAAATGCTGGTACAAGAGGCTGTAAGAGTGCTTCGAGAAGTCAATGCAACTCTAATGAAGATTTTAACACAAATGCAGTCTTTATCAAAGACCTTGCCTGAATATCCTGTTGTTCGTGCAATGGGCGGTGTCGGTGATATCCTTGCGCCTAAACTTATCGCTGAGGTTGGTGATGTAAAACGCTTTCACAATGGTAAGGCATTGATTGCTTATGCTGGAATAGATGCTCCGCCTTATCAATCCGGGCAGTTCATAGGCACATAACGTAAAATATCAAAACGAGATTCCTCTGCATTAAGGAAAATCGGATATGAAGTAATGAGGTGTCTAAAAACACATGGTGCACCAGAAGATGATGCGCTATATCAGTTTATATTGAAAAAGGAGCGTGAAGGGAAGTGTAAGCGCTTAGCAAAGATAGCAGGATTGAATAAGTTCCTAAGAATCTATTACGCACGAGTAATGGAAATATATCAATAGCGTGAGTGTAAATCAATATGTAGTATTTTTTGACTGGCTAAATACCAGTCTAGTTGTCGTTATTTTAACTCTATATAAAAATATTAGGAAACCTGCTAAAAAATATTGACTTTTGTTAGCAGGTTTTTGCATGAAAACAGCCTTTTACGAACCCCACACAATGGCCTCAATATTTCTGTTTTTTATTATGCGAATTTTAGGGATAATGCAATGTTTTTGCGGAAGAAAAATGGAATGCTACGACAGCATTTGACAGAAAGTGCAAGGGAGGCATGGTATATTTTGGACAAGCAGAAAGTCTTTGGGAAAAGGCCAAAGAATCATGCCGACGGACATTGAATACAAGGGAGGACATAGAATGCGGCAATATTATGACGGTGATATGAATTTGTATGGTTACGGTATAGATGACGAATCATCAACTTTGCCTGAGAAAACAAAGCAAATGGGCGCACTGGAAAATCAAGTGCGAATCTACATTGAGGATTATGTGTATACATATTTATATCAATATGGCAAAAGTAATGGTGGCAAGGAAAAAGTTGCAGCTCTGGTTGGGCGTCATTTAGAAATAAATGGCGAAGATGCTGTTGTGATTTGTGGTGCAATTCAGGGGAAAGGAGCTCAACAGAAAAACGGTGTGGAAAGCTTTAGCGAGGAAACCTGGGAATATATCGGGAGCCAAATGGAAACATACTTCAAGGGAATGACTTTGGTTGGATGGGTACATATGCAGCCGGGCTTTGGCTCGTTTTTGATGGCAAAAGACGAGATGTTTCATGATGAATTTTTCAAAGAAAAATGGCAGGTTTTATTTGTGATTGACAGTTTGGATAAAATGGACACATTTTACATTTATAACGAGGACAAAAAAGGTTTAAGGCAAGCGCGGGGATATTTCGTTTATTACGAAAAAAACAAGGAAATGCAAGATTATATGCTGGAAAATAGTATGGTTCACCAAAAAGAGGAAATCGAAGCCACTGAAGAAAAGGAGGAACCCTATGAAGGCCAGCAGGGGGCTTGGGGAGAGCGAAAAAGACGCAGGCCAAGTCCTGAGGAGAGAATGGATGCAGCAAAAGAAATCCGCAGAGTGCTGCAAAAACGTGCGATAGAGGTGGAAGAGGCGCAAAAAGGAAAATATACAATGCTTGTTGGAGTTAGCTGCGTCCTGTGTGTTGTTTGTCTATGTATGGGCTTTGCTTTAATGAGCAATATGACTCGTTTACGTAGCTTGGAGGGCGAAATTTTAATGGTGCAGAGCTCTTACAAAGAGTTGGAGAAAAATATAGAAGGGGTAAAGGTTCAGGCGGCTTTTGCGTTGGAGCCACAAGTACAGACACAAACACAGACCCAAGCACAGCCACGGACGCAAGTGGAAAAAGCGCAAGAGCCTGAGGAAAAAACAGTAGAAACATGGTACACTGTTGAAGCCGGCGACAGCTTAGGCTTTATTAGCAGGAAATATTATGGGGACAACGGTGGTATTACTAAAATAATGGAGGCGAATAACCTGGAGAATGCGGATATGATTTATGCTGGGCAATCCATATTAATTCCATAATTCAAAATATGAGCAAACACAATTTCTGATTTTTAATACAACCATGGGATTGAGAAGAAATAAAAACATGATTTTTCGAAAAACGCATTTCCTCATATGAACTACATTAAATAGGTAGGTTTTCAAAAAAACATACGCTTCCTGGGAATGTAGTTTAAGTTCAAGCAGTGGAGAGAAGAAAAAAGCTGGAAATGATTTTTCTTGAACAATAAAACAGGCGGTAATTTGATCAAAGAAAGGATAGGAAAAACGGGAATTTATGATATAATTATAAAAAAATGTTGCGATGCGAAAAATAATATGATACAATATTTATGCTGTCTGATGATGGATAAGACTCAGAAAAATGAGCAAGATATATAGGAGGATTTCAAATGACAACACTAGGTACAGTATTAACGGTTATTTTGGCTATTTTGGCATTGGTATTGTGTATCATTATTTTAATGCAGTCTAAGCGTTCTGCAGGCTTAGGGGCAATTAATGGCAGTAGCAACGGAGACACTTATTGGAGTAAAAATAAAGGTCACTCTGTTGAGGGTGTGCTAGAAAAATATACGAAAATTGGCGGCGCGCTTTTTATGATTATTGCTTTTATAATTAATTTGATCAGCTAAAAGTTGAGAGATGCAGAAATGCATCTCTTTTTTGTAATCAAGAAAAAATATGTTGGAAATTGAAATACAGGAGGAATTTATGGAACAAAATAATGCGTTGGAAGAACGAAAACAAAGGTTGCTTGCTTATATTGGAAGCGAAGAATATATTCCCATGAAGCGTAAGGAGATTCGGCGGATGATGTCTGTGCCGGATTCTGACCGTGATCAATTTGAAGGAATTATCTTGGAATTAATCAACGAAGGCAAGGTGGTAGAAACAAAAAAAGGAAAGCTTGTGGCACCAAAGGCCATTAATATGTTAACGGGTATTTTTACGGGCCATGCCAAAGGCTTTGGATTTGTAACACCGGATGAAGGTGGTGCAGATATTTTTATTCCTGCAAATGAAACGAGCGGTGCCATGCAAAAAGACAAGGTTTTATATAAAATAATTCGCACCGGGGATAAAGATAAAAAATCCGAGGGTGTGATTATAAAGGTTTTGGAAAGAGGCATTACCCGCGTTGTTGGTCTTTATGAGCAAAGTAAAGGCTTTGGCTTTGTCATTGCAGATGACAAGAAAATAGCCAAGGATATTTTTATTGCCAAAGAAAACGCAAAGGGTGCTGTAAGCGGACATAAGGTAGTCGCTGAAATCACCAATTATGCTGCAGAAAGAAGAAATCCTGAAGGAAAGATTATTGAGATATTGGGGCATATCAACGATCCAGGTGTTGATATTCTTTCGGTGATCCGCCGGTTTGATTTGGCGGTTGAATTTCCCGAGGAGGTCTATAAGGAAATTGAAAATCTTGAAGCAGAGGTTTCCGAAAAAGACAAAGCGGACAGAGTGGATTTTAGAGAGCTTTTGACCATTACCATTGATGGCGAAGATGCCAAGGATTTAGATGATGCAGTTTCTTTAACAAAAAACGAAAACGGAAACTATTTGTTAGGCGTGCATATTGCCGATGTTACCAACTATGTTCGGGAGCATACTGCTTTGGATCGGGAGGCTTATGAGAGAGGCACCAGTGTTTATTTGGTTGACAGGGTAATTCCTATGCTGCCCCATAAATTAAGCAATGGAATCTGTTCTTTAAACCCCCATACAGACAGATTGACGTTGAGCTGCGTGATGGAAATTGACAGCATAGGAAACGTTGTTTCCCATAAAATTTGCGAATCTGTCATTTATTCAGATTTTCGCATGACTTATACGGCGGTCCGTGAGATTTTAGAGGATAAAACACCTGCTCTTTTAGAGGAATATGCGCAGATTGTGCCTATGTTGACGATGATGAATGAGTTAAGGCAGATTCTTGGCGAAAAGCGCAAAAAGAGAGGGTCTGTAAACTTTGATTTGCCTGAGTCTAAAATTATTTTAAATGAGCAAGGCAAGCCCATTGATATTCATCCCTATGAAACAAGTATTGCTACAAATTTGATTGAAGAATTTATGCTGGTTTGTAACGAAACTGTTGCCGAGAATGCTTTTTGGCAGGAGATTCCTTTTTTGTATCGTACCCATATGGAGCCGGATGAAGAAAAGCTTCAACGCATGGAGCAATTTATTCGTGGCTTTGGGTATCATTTACGCAAAAAGGACGGAGAAATTCATCCACGGGAAATACAAAGAGTTTTGCTTGAAGCAGAAGGAACGGAGCAGGAAAAGATTATCACCAGGATGATTTTGCGCAGCATGATGCAGGCTCGTTATGGCGCAGATAACTTTGGGCATTTTGGATTGGCGGCAAAGTATTATTGCCACTTTACTTCTCCGATCAGACGCTATCCGGACTTGCAAATTCATAGGCTTTTGAAAAAAATGCTGCATGGAGAATTGAAGGAAGCACAGACAAAGGAATATCAAAATAAGATGCCGGATATTGCAAAACATTGCTCAAAACGGGAGCGTATTGCCGATGAGGCTGAACGTGATACGGATCAGCTGAAAAAGGTTGAATATATGGAAGATAAAATTGGGGAGGTATTCGAAGGAATTATTTCGGGTGTAACCAATTGGGGAATTTATGTGGAATTACCAAATACCATTGAGGGCATGGTGGCGTTGGCTATGCTTGATGATGATTATTACGAATTTGATGATAGAAAAATGATCGTTTTTGGCAGAAAAACCGGAAAAATTTATCGTCTGGGAGATAAAGTGAGGGTTGCTGTGGCCAAGGTTTCAAAGGAGCTTGGAACCATTGATTTTTTGTTTGATGATGGTGAGGAATAAAGAAACGGCAAAAGCCTAGTGCTTTTGCCGTCTGACTGACGATAGACCTTGGGCGCCGCCCTCTCACTACCCAAGACAGGGTAGACAGCGGAGCTGGCTTTTGCGGAGCAAAAGTGATGACCCCCTGCTTGCTTTTTGAAAAAAGCAAGACCAAAAACTTTTATACAAACCTCATGTTCATGCGGTTTGTAGGGGTCAAGGGTGAAACCATTGTGAGAGTTTGAGGGCAAAGCCCTCAAGGTTTTGACTTTGTCTACAGTCTAAAACGGCAAAAGTCTAGTGCTTTTGCCGTTTTTTTCATATTTCAAATAAATTTTCTAGAGCAGCTAAACCAGTCAAAAAAAACAGAGATATTGGATAATGAAAAAACTCTATAGAAATTTAAAAAAAATTAAGACGAAAGCTCCTTTTTTAGCTTATAACAGCGGTACATTCCAAGAATAATCCCAAACCCATAAACCAAAAAGGAAAGAGCAATTCCCAAATTTGGGCTGGCTGTATGGGTGATTTGACGATAAATAAAACTAAATAGCATAATAGCTGCACTGATTGCAGCGCAAATGGAAATGAGGAATAGTTGATGGGCGGCATTTTTGGCAACCGAGGGTTCTTTGTTAAAATCCGGTAATAGTCGAGAGCTCATTTTCACCAAAAGCTTTCCCTCTCTATAGAAGAATATAGCAATGCAGGCTAGAAGAATCGTGTAGAGCAGCATAGCGGCCTCCTTTTTCGTTTGAATATAGTGTATCATTTCCTAAGTTTTTACACAAGAATAAGGGGGAAAATAAAAGAAAAACAGTATAGGCATAATCACCAACAAATAAAGTGTATTGATAAAAAAACAAGACATATTTTTTTTCTAAGTTGTATTATCAATAAAAGTATGGTACTTTTATTAAGCAAAGCATAACTGCATTGATGCGGTTATGTGCAAAAGATATAAGAGGAGAGGTAGTTATGAATCATGAATTAGAAAAGAAATATGGGCTTTTGACTGCGATTGCCATGGTAGTGGGTATTGTAATCGGCAGTGGTGTGTTTTTTAAGGCTGAAAAGGTTTTGGTGGCAACGGGGGGAAACCTCCCACAGGGGATTTTAGCCTGGTTTTTAGGTGGTTTGGTTATGGTTGCCTGTGCATACAACTTTGCGGTTTTGGCAACGCGCCATGAAAAGGTAAGTGGTATTGTTGACTATGCGGAAACCATGGTTAGTTCAAAATATGGGTATTTCTTTGCATGGTTTATGGCGACAATTTATTTTCCGGCAATGACCTCTGTTTTGGCATGGGTTTCTGCCAGATATTTTTGCGTTTTATTGGGATGGGATATTGTTGGGCCCGAGGCTATGACCATAGCAGGCTTATTTTTAGTATGCAGTTATGTGTTAAACGCAATTTCTCCAAGGCTGGCAGGTAAATTTCAAGTAACGACTACGGTAATTAAGCTGGTTCCTTTGGCGTTAATGGCGGTAGTGGGTACTATTTTTGGACTAAAAAATGGTATTCTTGTGGAGAACTTTAATACCGGGGTAATTTCTGAAGTCCAAGGAAACCCTTTGTTTACCGCTGTTGTAGGCACAAGCTTTGCTTATGAAGGGTGGATTTGTGCAACCAGCATTAATGCGGAGCTGAGGGATGCCAAGAGAAACCTGCCGTTAGCGCTGGTGATTGGAACAGTTTTTACTGTTATAATTTATATGCTATATTATGTTGGTCTGGCGGGAGCCGTTGAAAACAGCGTCATGATGGAAGGCGGAGAAGCAGGGGCAAAAATTGCGTTTTCTACCGTATTTTCACAAGCTGGTGGAACATTGCTTTTTGTGGTTGTCGTTATTTCCTGCTTAGGCACCTTAAACGGTTTAATGTTGGCTTGTACCCGAGGATTTTATGCAATGGCTGCTAGAAATGAAGGCCCTGTGCCACATATTTTTAATGGCGTGGATAAGGTTACAAATATGCCGACGAATTCCTCGGCTATGGGTGTTTTAATGGCAGCAATTTGGCTGACTTATTTTTATGGCGCAAACCTAACACAGCCTTGGTTTGGCCCATTTTGCTTTGATAGCTCTGAACTTCCAATTATTACAATTTATGCCATGTATATTCCTATCTTTTTGATGCAGCTGAAAAAAGGAACAGACCTAGGCGTTTTTAACCACTATATTGCACCGATTATAGGGATCTTGGCCAGTGGTTTTATGGTGTTTGCTGCAATCGTTTCTTTAGGAAAGGCAATCATTTATTATTTAATATTATTTGCCGTAGTGATGTGCATTGGATTTTTATTGAAAAATTATGGTCATGAAAAAATAGAATAATTGACTGTTTCTGCGGCGGAGTTTTCTCCGCCTTTTTATTACTAAGAAATAGTTGACATATGATTGATAAGTTGTATACTGTTAATAAGTAACATATGTCAAAAATTAAGGGGGATGGTTTATGGCAAGACCGAGAAAATGCAGAAACGTCTGCTCATTACCTGATAACTGCGGTTTTGCGCCGATGAAAAAGAATAACAATGAGAATCGAGTGATCATGGCCGTAGATGAATACGAAACAATTCGATTGATTGATTTAGTTGGATATACGCAAGAAGAATGCGCTGCGCAAATGCACATAGCCAGAACCACGGTGCAAGGTATCTATAATGAGGCAAGGAAAAAATTGGCGGATGCCTTAGTCAATGGTAAGCCGCTTTACATTGAGGGTGGCGATTTTGCCCTTTGTGAAGGGCAAAATTTGCCATGCGGAAAAAAGTGTGAGAAGTTTTGTTATAAGAATAGAATAAATGAAAAAAATTCTGAGGAGATGTAATTATGAGCGAAAATTGTTCCCATGACTGCGGAAGCTGTTCTTCCGATTGTTCAAGCAGAAAGCCTGCTGATTTATTGATTCCACCCAACGGAAAAAGTGAAATCAGAAAAGTGATTGCTGTAGTGAGCGGTAAGGGCGGCGTTGGGAAATCTATGGTAACCTCTACAATGGCTGTTTTGATGAACCGTTTAGGCAAAAAGGTAGCAATTTTGGATGCGGATATTACCGGCCCCTCCATACCAAAGGCTTTTGGTATAAGAGAAAAGGCACACGGAACAAAGGAGGGAATGATTCCTTGTGAAAGCAAAAATGGAATTAAAGTAATGTCTGTTAACCTGTTGCTGGATAATGAAACAGACCCTGTGGTATGGCGTGGGCCGTTGATTGCTGAAACGGTAAAGCAATTTTGGAGGGACGTAATTTGGGGAGATATTGATTATATGTTTATTGATATGCCTCCCGGCACTGGCGATGTTCCCTTGACAGTATTTCAATCTATTGTGATTGATGGGATCATTATTGTGACATCACCACAAGAGCTGGTTGGAATGATTGTGGACAAGGCTGTGAAGATGGCAGAAATGATGAATGTGCCTATTTTAGGTATTGTAGAAAACCTTTCTTACTTTGTCTGTCCTCATTGCGATGAGATACACAAAATTTTCGGCGAAAGCAATATTGATGCAATTGCAGCAAGACATAATATTCCAATGGTTTGTAAACTACCTATTGACCCCAGCATAGCTGCACGCTGTGATAAAGGGGAAACAGAGAATTTGGATGGCCATTGGTTGGATCCAATGGTGGGATTTTTAGAAAAAAACTAAGGTGATTTAAGGAAATGATTGCCATGTCTATTCAAATAGAGGTTTTCTATTTCTTTGTATGCGCAAAAATCAATAAAAATTTTGGCTAGAAGGAGAGTTATTTAATTTTCCGACAAGGCAGTGGTGCTATCTAATGAATATATAGGTTATTTTGCTTTTTAAGCAGTTATAGCTTAAGTTCTTTTGCTGGCTAGGCAAATAGACCTTTGATGGAAAACGATGTAATTAAGCTTATTTTAAGCGAAAAAAGCACGAAGCATCATGAATGCGAACGAGCGAAATGGAAAAAGAATCTCTTTTGAAAAGAAAAATTATTTTACTAAAAAAGTCCGAACTTTATCGGGCTTTTTTGTTTGCGTTTTTATGGTTCATTTGCAATGATTATTCGGGAATCAATTCCTTGTTGCATAAGCGGCTACCGAATAGGGAACCACTAAGTAATTAGTTGAGTGCCGCAATAACGCGCGAAAGAAAAATAGGATAAGAAAATCAGATGAGTGGAAAAATCTCTGGAAAGGGCGCCGAATTAGCTCATGAAAAACGTGAATATGCAAATAAATACAAAAAAGAGAGGCTAAAGTCAAGTTTTAGGGCGCCGAATCAAAAGGTGTAAAGAAATATCCCCTATTATGTGAGTTGGCGTTTGCGCGGAAAATAGTAATCATGAATAACGAACCTATTATATGCCGAAAAAAAGACATTACAAACGATTTAAATACAGTGGAATACAAAAAAAATTAAAAAAAGCAAGGTAAAATTGCACAAAGGAAAAAAATACTAAATTGTGTTTTGACTATGCACCATTATTAATGCAAAAAAATGTTGAAAACGAGTTATTTGTTAGTGAAATCTCTCAAAAAATGCAGTGATTTTACCTTGAAAATTTGTGAAAAGTAATTAGATTATTTGAAAAGCAAACTTAGCTTTTTTTAATACTGAATGAATAAAACGAGTCAAAAAAATATACGGATATTAATAAAAATTGTACATTTTTCAGGTAAAACATGTTTTCTTCACATTTTCCTTTATAAAAAAATACTTGTTTTTTTGCAATAATCATATAAAATAGTAAATAGGTGACAGAATCTGAGGGAACATCTTTATTTTGTAACGACAAAAAATATCATGCGTTATCGTGGGGGCAATGATAGTAGTCTTACAACGAGTAAAGGTGGTGATTCTAACCGATGAAATTATCTTATAACATAATTTGGGAGGTAGTAAAATGGAAGCATTTAACAATTTCGTATCCACCATCAATGGGTTCGTTTGGGGTCCAGTAATGCTGTGTCTGCTGTTTGGTACACATCTTTTCTTGACATTCAGAACAAAATTTATTCAGAGACATATCTTTAAGGCAATTAAGCTTTCTATCACACCTGATAACGAAGCAGAAGGCGATGTTTCTGGTTTTGGTGCGTTAGCAACTGCTTTGGCTGCTACAATTGGTACAGGTAATATCGTAGGTGTGGCGACTGCGGTAGCGTTGGGTGGCCCTGGAGCAATTTTCTGGTGCTGGTTGACAGGTCTTTTCGGTATTGCAACAAAATACGGTGAAGCTTTGTTGGCAATTAAGTACAGAGTAAAAGATAAAACAGGCTCCATGATTGGTGGTCCTATGTACGCGTTGGAAAGAGGTCTTGGTCAAAAGTGGCTGGGTGTATTATTTGCTCTGTTTGCTGGTATTGCTTGCTTTGGTATCGGTAACATGACACAGGCAAACTCTATTTCAACTATGGTTCATGACAACTTTGGGTTGCCTACTTGGGGTACAGGTCTTGTTTTAACAGTCGCTACAGGTTTGGTTATTTTGGGCGGCGTTAAGTCTATCGCTAAGGTTTGTGAAAAGTTAGTACCCTTAATGGCAGGTTTTTATATTTTAGGTTGTGTTATTATTATCATAATAAATGCACCTTACATCGGTGCTGCATTAAAATTAATTGTAGGCAGTGCATTTACAGGTACTGCAGCTGGCGGCGGTTTTGCCGGAGCTACAGTGATGATGGCAATTCGTTTTGGTATTGCACGTGGTTTGTTTACAAATGAAGCTGGTTTGGGTTCCGCACCTATTGCTGATGCGGCTGCTATGACAAGAAACCCTGTACGTCAGGCGTTGATTGCTATGTCCGGTGTTTTCTGGGATACAATTATTGTTTGTGCTTTAACAGGTTTGGTTTTAGTAACTTCTATTTTGAAGAGTCCAGAAGCTATGTCAGGATTAAATGGTGGTGCTTTAACATCTGCAGCATTTAATCATATTCCTGTAATTGGTCCTATCGTATTGACAATTGGTTTGATTACATTTGCATGGTCTACTATTTTAGGCTGGAGTTATTACGGCGAAAGATCTTGGGTTTACTTAGTAGGCACAAAATCTGTTAAGCCTTTCCGTTTTGCATGGGTTATCGTAGTATTTATCGGTAGTGTTACTGCCCTTGACTTGGTATGGAATGTTGCGGATACTTTGAATGCCATGATGGCATTCCCTAACTTAGTTGCTTTACTTGGCTTAAGTGGTGTAATTGTATCTGAAACAAAGAAATTCCTGTGGGATGACAATATGGAAGGTTGGTCTACAGACGAAATTCCTACAGTAGATAGATAATTCCGCGTTAACAATCCCACGAAAAAAGAATATGGCTTTAAAGTTGTAAATAAGGGTGTCGACTTTGTCGACACCCTTTTAAAATGCTAATAAAAAGATATGCAGAAATTTTTGGTTTTTAAACTTTCTTCTATTAATTTTTTGATATGCTAAGACGGTGTTTAAACCGTCTTTTTTAATAGATGAAATCAGAGTATTCAAAAAATATTCAAGACATAACACCATGAGAGTCTTCTGGAATTCATATGAAGTATTGTTTATACTAAAAAAATATGTTTAACTTTCCAAGTAATGATAGGCATTTCTTCATTTTTAGATTGAAAAAAATTTAAAGGTTTAAAATCGCGTACAGAAACTTTTTCTTGAAGAAAAACTGTATACTAAAATAAAAAAAAATATAATTATAAATTTTTTTAAGACATAATGCACGTTTGTATCTATATAAAACCATAAATTTAATGCATAAATTATATAAAAAAATGAAAAAATCCATTAAAAACTTAGCAGTAATTTAATTTGATTTTTATGTCATCTAAGCAGCAAAATGTCCTCAATAAAAAAACACTTGTGTTTTAGTTAAAGTAATGTACAATGAATACAAGGTTTGGAATCATTACAGAAATCTTTTTTATCTATTTAATAAATGTATAAATTTTTTAAAATACAGAATAAAATTGGTTTGAGAGAGTTTGATTCCAACTGAAATGCAATTATATTATTCATTTTATTTAGGAGGGAATTATAAATTTATGGAGGCAATTAATAATTTTGTAAGTGCAGTAAATGGCTTTGTATGGGGCCCTGTAATGTTGGCATTGTTATTTGGTACACATCTTTTCTTAACAGTACGAACAAAATTCATTCAGAGACATACTTTTAAGGCAATTAAGCTTTCTGTTACACCGGATACCGAGGCAGAGGGTGATGTATCAGGGTTTGGTGCTTTAACAACTGCTTTGGCGGCAACAATTGGGACAGGTAATATTGTTGGTGTGGCAACGGCGGTAGTATTAGGCGGGCCGGGTGCAATTATGTGGTGCTGGCTGACGGGTCTTTTTGGTATTGCAACAAAATATGGTGAAGCTTTGTTAGCAATTAAATACAGAGTGAAGGACAAAACAGGCGCAATGGTTGGTGGCCCTATGTATGCATTGGAAAGAGGACTTGGGCAAAAATGGTTAGGCGTTTTATTTGCAGTTTTTGCCGGTGTTGCTTGCTTCGGCATTGGCAATATGACACAGGCAAACTCAATTTCAACAATGGTTCGTGACAATTTTGGTGCGCCTCAATGGATTACTGGGATTGTTTTGTCAGTTTGTACTGCCTTGGTAATTTTGGGCGGTGTAAAGTCTATTGCAAAGTGGTGCGAAAAATTAGTTCCTTTCATGGCAGGGTTATACATATTAGGCTGTATTGTTATTTTGGTTATCAATGCTCCCTACGTTGGAGCTGCATTTAAACTAATCGTAGGCAGTGCGTTTACACCCGCAGCGGCAGGCGGTGGCTTTGCTGGGGCGACAGTAATGATGGCAATTCGCTTTGGTATTGCCCGTGGTTTATTTAGCAATGAATCTGGTTTGGGGTCGGCTCCCATTGCAGCTGCGGCAGCAATGACAAAAAATCCTGTTCGTCAGTCTTTGATCGCCATGACAGGTACATTTTGGGATACAATTATTGTTTGTGCATTGACAGGATTGGTATTGGTTAGTTCTATTTTGAAAAATCCAGAAGGAATGGCTGGCTTCGATGGCGGTGCTTTGACATCGGCAGCATTTAATGCTATACCCGTGGTTGGTCCTATTGTATTAACGATTGGCCTGGTTACGTTTGCATGGTCAACAATCTTAGGCTGGAGCTATTACGGCGAAAGAGCATGGGTATATTTGGTAGGAACAAAGTGCATTAAACCTTTTCGTTTTGCATGGGTTGTCGTTGTATTTATTGGTAGCGTTATGTCCTTGTCTCTGGTATGGAATATTGCAGATACATTAAATGCGATGATGGCATTCCCTAACTTGATTGCCTTACTTGGGTTAAGCGGTGTAATTGTTTCCGAAACAAAGAAATATTTGTGGTCCGGCGATCTAGATGGCTGGTCAACTGATGAAATCCCTGTTTTGGATAAATAAAATTTAGTGGAATTTGTATTCAAAAGCGGCGCATTTGTGCCGCTTTTTTTAGTGAGAAATAAAGTATTTCTCAGGTCGTAATGAGAATAAAAGAGCCTTCATGAAAATTTCTATGTTTCGAATACCTAAGATATAATAATGCATAGGTATTTTATAGCTGGAGGGATGGATGAAACGAAAAGAGAAATAATATGAAAAAATGTTGTGATCACAAAATAACATTTTGGGAACCACTGATTTCATTTCACGCTACATCTAACTACTTCGTAAATTTTCCTCTTGGCAACGAAAAAGGCCTATAAATAGCGCTACAGCTCCTGTTTTTTTGTTACCAATAGAAAAAATTTCTCGACCATCTATGAACCCTCCGATAATTCAATATTTCCTTAGAGAAATGAGAAAAAGTCAAGATGTATTTATATTGATAAATAAATAACAAATAAAAAACAAAAGTTAAGTCTTAAGATTTCAAAGGCAAAATTAAAAAATGGTTTATTCTTAGCAATAAAATAGCCAAAAATATATAAAAAAAATTAATATTTTGTTAATTGAGCTTTTTGTATGACAATCAGCTATCCAAAAATAATAATAGAAAGTGATAAATAACGGAAAATATGGACAAATTGCCTTATAATATTGTTTAAATATCAATACAAATTGAATTATATTACAATCTTTCGAGTGCTTCTATAAAAAGAGGATAATATTTTTGTATTTAATTGACAAAATAAAATCAAAAAAAGTAATATAATTATTAAATATTGCATAGTTTTTTAGCAGGAGTAATAAAAAATGTGTTTTTATCATACAAAAAAATATTGAAATTTATAAAAAAATAGGTAAAATAGATTGTGAGCGAGAGACTCTCATACGTCTTAAAATAAAATAATAATGACATTATTTTAACAAAAATTAACGTGGGGGAGCAATGAAAAACATTCGTCGTTGGGGGCTCTGGCGAACGCACTCATTTATAATTATTTAGGGGGGAATAGCATGGAAGCATTTAACAATTTCATATCCACTATCAATGGCTTCGTTTGGGGGCCCGTAATGCTGATTCTGTTGTTTGGTACACACCTTTTCTTAACAATCAGAACAAAGTTTGTGCAAAGATACATAGGTAAAGCAATCAAGCTTTCTATCACGCCCGACAATGAAGCCGAAGGCGATGTATCCGGATTTGGTGCATTGGCAACAGCTTTGGCAGCAACAATTGGTACTGGTAATATTGTTGGTGTGGCTACTGCGGTGGCTATTGGTGGCCCGGGAGCAATCCTGTGGTGCTGGTTGACAGGTCTTTTTGGTATTGCAACAAAATATGGTGAAGCCCTGTTAGCAATTAAATACAGAGTAAAAGATAAAACCGGAGCAATGGTAGGTGGCCCTATGTATGCTTTGGAAAGAGGGCTTGGACAGAAATGGTTAGGCGTATTGTTTGCTATTTTTGCTGGCGTTGCTTGCTTTGGTATTGGTAATATGACACAAGCCAATTCCATTGCAACTATGGTTGAAGCAAACTTCCATCTTCCAACGTGGATTACAGGCCTTGTATTAACCGTTGCCACAGCTTTGGTTATTATTGGTGGTGTAAAATCTATCGCAAAGTTCTGTGAAAAGCTTGTTCCTTTTATGGCGGGTTTTTACATTTTGGGTTGTGTTATCATTCTTGTAATAAATGCACCTTATATTGGTGGTGCATTTAAAATTATTATTGGCAGCGCATTTACCCCAACATCAGCAGGTGGCGGTTTCGTTGGTGCAACAGTAATGATGGCAATTCGTTTTGGTATTGCCCGCGGTTTGTTTACAAATGAATCCGGTTTGGGTTCTGCACCTATTGCTGATGCTGCAGCTATGACGAGAAACCCTGTACGTCAGGCTTTGATTTCTAGTTCAGGCGTTTTCTGGGATACAATCGTTGTTTGCGCATTAACAGGTTTGGTTTTAGTAACTTCTATCATGAAAAACCCTGATGCTATGTCTGGTTTAAATGGTGGTATGCTGACAACAGCGGCTTTTAATACAATTCCCGTTGTTGGCCCTATCGTACTTACAATTGGTTTGATTACATTTGCGTGGTCTACCATTTTGGGCTGGAGCTATTATGGCGAAAGATCTTGGGTATACTTGGTTGGAACCAAGTCTATTAAACCTTTCCGTGTTGCTTGGGTAATTGTAGTGTTTATTGGCTCCGTTACAGCACTTGATCTTGTTTGGAATATTGCGGATACATTGAATGCGATGATGGCATTCCCTAACTTAGTTGCTTTATTAGGATTAAGTGGTGTTATTGTTTCTGAAACAAAGAAATATCTATGGGATGATAATATGGACGGTTGGTCTACGGACGAAATCCCTACAGTAAATAAATAATTTAGCAAATCACAAACCCCACGGAAAAAGACGGCATTTTATGCCGTCTTTTTGTATTTTGATTTTTAGGGAAACGCTGATTAATTCCGTGCACGCATCTAATTGATAAATTTTACGCTTGTAATTGTCAAAAAGCCCACAATAGTGCTGCTATTCCTACAGTTTTTCCTTTTCAATTGAAAATCTTCTCGTCATCCGCCTGCCCCACCATTAAATCAAACGCTTCTTTAGAATGACAAGAACACAAAGGCCTCTGCAAAGTAACAGCCGAGGGCATTCTTTTTGGTGTTTATTAATTATATTTATGAAAAGGCACAAAAAAAGCTACGCTTCTTTAAAAAACGTAGCTTGAAAATGTGAGTGACATGATTTGAACACGCGGCCTTCTGATCCGTAGTCAGACGCTCTATCCAGCTGAGCTACACTCACATATCTTTTTGGAACATTAAATATCATAATAGATTAGGACATATTTGTCAAGGGCTATTTTAAAATTTACATAAAAAAGTCCTTTTTTCTGCAATCCAAATGGGAGATAAGAAAAAAGGACTTATTTTTATTTATTTTTATTAATATACGGCAAAAGCTTTGCCAACTGGTGGGAGTAATAGAATTTGTTTTCTACCAGCTTCTTGGGGAATCGGGTCATTTTTTTAGCCGCTCTTGCTCCGATTACTAAAGGGATAATAGGCGTAGAAAGCTTTTCTGGCTTTATTCCGCTTTCCAGAATTTTTTCATATAGTGCTTCAACGTGACTGCAAAAATTTTCGGCGGATAGCTCTTTCATGGTTTCTAAGCCTTCTTTGACAAGTCTATTTTGCAATGCTTGATCTGTTAAGACCTGATAAAGCAACATAGAAAGTTCTTCTTTTTCTTCAAATAATAAGCCTGTATGGTTATGGGTAATAATATTGTTTATGCAAGGATCATTTTTTGCAACGACAGGTATCCCTGCAGACATTGCTTCTGCAAAAGTAAGCCCCTGTGTTTCGGTAACAGATGCACTGCAAAAAACATTGCCAAGCTTGTAGTATTTTCCGATTTCTGTCCAAGGCTTCCCGCCTGTAAAAATAACATGGTCTTCAATATTTAAAGATTTTGACAGCAACTCCAAATTTGCTCGTTCAGGGCCTTCACCCACAATTACCATTTTTGCTTCAGGCAATTTTTCCAACAAACCAGGCATTGCCCCCATCACAGTATCAATACTTTTTTCCTTTGCAACTCGTCCAATAGATAGAACTACAGGAGTAGTTGCATCCATTCCCAAAGAATGGCGCAGCTCAAGAATTTCCTCAGCGGAAAATTTCTCTTTGCTAAAATTTGAGGTATCAATTCCTGTGGGGATGATGGAAATTGGAGTAGTGACACCATAACTTAGAAGAAGATCTTCCGTTTTTTTTGTTGGCGCGATGACATCGGTGGTTGCATTGCAAAAAAACTTACTGAATTCTCTTGCCATTTCAGGGGAAATGAGATGCCCTTTGGCAATATAATGAACATAGTCCTCATACATGGTGTGGTAAGTGTGCACCAATGGAATTCCTTGATTGGTTGAGATAAGTTTTCCTAAAAAGCCCAAAGAAAATTCGGTTTGGGTATGGATAATATCTAGGTTTAAAGAATGAATTTTTCTTGAAAGGTGAGGCGGGCACAACAATCCGGCACGATAATTTTTGAGAAAGAATAAGGGCATACTGGGGATGCGAAAGATATTTGGTTCGTCAATTTCAGGGGTCCGAGGATCCCATGGGGTGAAAATATAAACATTATGACCTTTTTTTTCCAATCCATGTGCCAACGTACGAATGGACGTAGCAACACCGTTTAATTGTGGATAATATGTGTCTGAAAAAATTCCTATATTCATAAAAATACTCCTTATACTCAAAATGATTAGTCTAGGGAAACGCTGATTAATTCCATGTGCACATCTAACTGCTTGGTGAATTTTCCACTTGGACGGCATCAAAAGCCTCTGGGTAGCGTTGCTATTGCTGTGTTTTTTTCCTTGCCAATCGAAAAATTTCCTCGACCATCTGCACACCTTCCATTAAATCAACACTTCCTTAGTATGATGAAATTTTAATACACTTTCAACGATTTTACAACTAAGAATTAATTATATATTTGTGAAGAATTTATTAAACTTTTTATTTTTTTGTTTTATGATATACTGAAGAAAGAAGATAGGAGCGTAGAATATGGGTAAAACTTTAAATGATAATCAGAGAATTGCCGTGAATCATGAGGACGGGCCTATGCTGGTTTTGGCGGGGCCGGGCAGTGGAAAGACCACTGTGATTCTTTGCAGATTACGTCGGCTTTTGTCGGAAAACAGGGATAAACATAAAAAAGTATTGGTCGTGACTTTTACGAAGGCGGCTGCGACCCAAATGAAAGAGCGATTTCGTGAAAGTGGCAGCGATGGGGTGCTGTTTGCCACATTTCACAGCCTTTTCTTTCGGATATTACGCCGCACCTATGGGTATTCGTCAGAAAAAATCCTGGGTGAGGATGAGAAGTACAAAATTTTGCAAAATATTTTGGCGGAAAAAGACTGGAGCCTAAATGACCCAGATGAATTTATAGCGCAATTTATCATGCAAGCCTCTTATATGCGTAATGAGCTGCTTACACCAATGGAATTTATTCCTGTTGGAACTGAACGGGAAATGTTTCGTCAAATGTATCGTGCCTATGATAGCTATAAGGAACGCCATGGCAAGCTTGATTTTGATGATATGCTGCTATTATGCTACGAGCTTTTTATGGAGGAGCAGAGCACACTTGCTTTTTGGCAGGAGAAATTTTCATACATCATGGTGGATGAATTTCAGGATGTAAATCGGGTGCAATATGAATGCATCAGACTACTGGCGGCGCCAAAAAACAACCTATTTGTTGTTGGGGATGATGACCAAAGCATCTATGGTTTTCGTGGTTCTTGCCCAGATTTTTTGCTGGAATTTGAAAGGCAGTATCCCAATTGTGAAAGTGTCATTTTAGATACAAATTATCGCTCAACGGATCGTATCCTTTCTTTGGCGGGGAAAGTGATTGAGGTAAACGAAAATCGGTTTGCGAAAAACTTGAAGGGTGTCAATGGTCAGGGAGAAAAGGTTTCATTTTTTTTGGCTGAGGATACAACAGCAGAAGCAGAAAAGGTTGCCGAAAAAATAAGCCATCTTTTGGAGGATGGAATTGATTTGAATGAAATTGCTGTGATATATCGCACAAATTTACAAGGCGGTGCTTTTGCCAGAGCTTTATATCGCAGGGGAATTCCTTATAATATTCGTGACGGTGGAGGAAATATTTATGACCATTGGATAGCCAAAGACATTCTTGCCTATTTAACCCTTGGGGAAAGCCAAGACGGAGATAGTGCTCTTCGCCGAATTATAAACAAACCAAAGCGTTACATCAGTAAAGACCTTTTAGAAGAAGCACAGAGGATGCCCTATACCTTGTTTAGAAGCTTTTTCGTTTGTCCATCTTTGAAAAAATGGCAGGAAGAAAATTTGGAAAGGCTTCGGCAGGATTTTGAACAGATTGGAAAAAGAAAGCCTTATGAGGGAATTAACTATATTCGGCGGGTAATTGGATATGATGAATACTTAGAGGAGTATGCAGCCTTTCGCAAGTCCAGCGGGAAGGCATTTATTGAAATTGCCGCTGAAATAACGGAAATTGCAAAGAATACAGACAATTTACAGGAATTTCGAAAGAATCTGGAGGAAATGAGCCGGCAAATGCAGGAGCAGTTTGGGGACAAGACGACGAGAAGGGGTATTACCTTATCAACCATGCATGGGGCAAAGGGCTTGGAGTTTTATGCTGTTTTTTTGCCTTCTTTGACCGAGGGCGTAGTTCCCCATGAAAGAGCCTTGGAAGAGCTGGAGGAAGAACGGCGCTTGTTTTATGTGGCGATAACCAGAACAAAGGAAAAGCTTTGCTTATCTGCCACACGAAATCGCTATGGGAAGGAAATGAAGCCCTCTAGGTTTTTAAAGGAAATGGGTTTGGATGTGGATGAAATATTTACAAAGAAAACTTAGAAAATTGTAAGGGAATGTTAAAACATTACTGTTTTTTGATTGGTATAATAGAAAAAGTAGATTAGCACTATGAATGCACTTGTAAGCTTTTAAAAATGCTTTTTTAGCCGAGCTGCTTCTTAAGATACATAGAAGGCTTTTCTTGAAAATTAAATAAATGATGGAGGGGAATATGAAATATCAAAAGAAACAGGAAATGAAGAAAAAAATGTTGGCAATTCTTGCCTTAGTCATGGCAATTGTTATGGTTTTAAGCCTCATTGCACCATTTACCATTTTTGCTGCACCAATGACCAAAACTGCAAAGAGTGTCGCCATAAATAATAACGGAGAAGAAACCGAAACGGATGACACCATTGGTTCACTGGAAAGCTTTGGCATGGATCGGTTTACTGTTGAGCTGCAGGCAGGCTTTGACGAGAATTATATTGTGAAAAAAGCAATGCCTGTGGGAGGGGTGGTTACCAATCACGGTGAGGCTTTTCATGGTGAGGTGCAAATTAAGGCCTACACTCGTTTGGTAGGCATGGAAAAAGAATACGCAGTTTATTATCAAAAGCTTGATTTAGAGCAAGGGGCGTCGAAATCCATAGATTTGGAAGCTACTATGGGGAGTATTCACAAATATATAGAGGTTTCCCTTGTAGACGAAAACGGAAATAAGGTATTTCAGGATTATGTTTTCTTGACGGCAAAAGACCCTAATACGGTTATGATTGGTGTGCTTAGTGATAGTACCCAAGATTTAAAATATTTGAATAACCTGCATCTTGCCCAAATGCCAGAGGAGGTTATGAAGGATCAGCGGAATTATCAAACGGAATTAAACAAGAATTATGATTTTCCTGTTTTTTTAGACGAAAAAACTTTCCCCAAATCCATAGGAATCATGGACAGCTTTACGGTTTTTATTATAGATGATTTTGATGCTTCGGTTTTATCTAAACCCCAACTGGAGGCCCTTGCTCAGTGGGTTTTGGAAGGGGGAACCTTGTTGGTGGGTACGGGTGCTTCTGCGCAAAAAACACTACAGGGCTTGGACTTTTTATCTGAGGTTAAGGTGGAAGGTGTCACCACGGTTCCGGAGCTCGAGGGGGTATCGGGGGATATTTCTCTGGCAAAGTTAAGCGGTGAGAAGCTATCCGACGTATGGCTTGAACAGGGGAATGGAGCGTTTTCTGCTGTTGAAATGGGAAAGGGACATGTGGTGCTGAGCCATTTTTCGCTGTCAGCAACGCCCATGGCAGGACAAAGTGCAACGTTAAGTATGTTGCAGGAGGCTTTGAATCAGGCTGCGGTGCAGTCCCTTACCATAGCTGTGTATGACAATGGAGGCAATTATGACCGTTTGCAGTATATGGCAAGCGATTTCCCGCCCTTTGAAATGAGCTCTATTTCATTCATCTTAGGTGCAATTATCGTTTATATTTTAATCACCGGGCCGCTGCTCTATGTTATTTTAAAGAAAAAGGATAAACGTGAAAAAGGCTGGATTATAGTTCCCGCGATTTCCGTTCTTTTTATGGGATTGGTGTTCTTTTTAGCACAAAGCAGTTCTTATAAAAACGGTATGATTCATACGATTGGCTTTGTTGAAATGCAGGAAGGTTCAACCGTTGCAAATGCAGATATTGGCATGGCAATAAAATCCTCCGGCAAGGGTGATGTAACCTTTACCTCGGATGAAAAAATGCCCCTGAATATTAATACGGAAGAAAATTATTATGAGGATGGCGTGAAAAAGGATAAATGTGCATATCGCATTTTATGCGGTGATACAACGGAGGTGGAATTTCCCGATGCCCCAAGCTGGGAAACCCAATATATAAGCACACAAAAAAGTGTGGATTTGGGCGGAAATGTGGAAAGCAACATTGTTATGAAGGACGGAAATTTTGTGGGAGAAATCATAAATCATACAAACGTGGATTTCCATCATGTTATATTATTATTAAACGACCATATGCAGGAATTTGATCAATTGAAGGCGGGCGAAACCTTAGAAATTGATATCAGCGAGAAAGAGTTGAAAGATGTAGACGACGTGCTTTATAAAGGATATGATTATCAAGGCGTCAGAGATCAAGTCGCAAATGGTGAGATGACAAGATATGAGGCCTATTTGAAATATGAGAAGCTGGATTTACTGCAGCAATATTATGTTTATCAAGGTAATTCCACTGTGATTCCTGTTACTTTTTTTGGCTTTAGTGAAGCCCCAATTTTAAGTGGCGAAAAGAAGGTTAATGGCGCACGGGTACTGGAAAACAATTTGTCGATGTATATGCAAGACTTCCCGTTGGAGCTATCAAAGCAGGAAGATTTTCAGCTGGAATTAAGTGGAACAGCGGATGCTCCGGTAAGGTTTGATAATTATGATTATGAAACAGAAAGCGCTGTATATCCCTTTGAAGAATCTGATTTTTATGTAACCTATAGCATTCCCGAAGGAATTCGCATTGACAGTATGGAAATTCAGGCATTAGGCGAACGTGGTGCATTGATTCCGAGTGGTATTACAATGTTTAATAATAAGACAATGGAATGGGATGGGATTTCTTTGGAAACGCCTGTAGATGCAGAAAATTACATTGACGAAAGCAATCAGGTGCAAATTATGATGCATTGCTTGAAAGAAAGAGAATGGGCAGTTCCGGAATTATTGATTCAAGGGGGTGGTCTGTTTGTTGAAAATTAATGATTTGGTAAAAAATTATGGGAAGTTTACTGCAGTAGACCGCCTGACGCTATCCGTTGAAAAAGGAGCGGTTTGCGGGTTCGTCGGCCCCAACGGAGCGGGGAAAACGACCACCATGCGTATTATGGCGGGGCTGTTAAATGCCACCTCCGGCAGCGTTATGATTGATGAGGTTGAGGTTACAAAAAATCCTCGTGCCTTGCGGGAAAAAATTGGATATATGCCTGACTTTTTTGGTGTGTATGATAACCTAAAGGTAACGGAATATATGGATTTTTATGCTGGTGCCTATGGAATTTCTTATAAAGAAAGAGGCCCGATTATTGATAACCTTTTGGAAATCGTTGATTTGGCACATAAAAAGGACAGCTATGTGGATTCCTTATCCAGGGGGATGAAGCAAAGGCTTTGTTTAGCAAGAAGTCTTGTCCATGACCCCGAGCTTTTGATATTGGACGAACCTGCCTCGGGTCTTGATCCAAGAGCCAGAGTAGAGCTAAAAGAGGTTTTAAAGCAGCTTCAGGGCATGGGGAAAACCATTATCATAAGCTCACATATTCTGCCTGAGCTTGCGGAATTGTGTACGGAAATTTGTATTATCAACCAAGGGAAATTAGCGGCACAGGGTTCTGTGCAGGAAATCATGCAGAAGCTGAGCCAAAAGCGGATTATTCATGTGCAGCCGTTAAATGAGATGGACAGAATGCTTCAAATTTTAAAGGAGCAACCCTTTATCCGTTCTATTGTGGAGAACGCAAAGGATGCGGAATTTGATTTTACTGGCACAAATGAACAGCTGGCAAGTGTTTTAAAGCAATTGGTGCTGGCGGAAATTCCGATTCTTTCCTATAAAGAAAAGGAAGGGAATTTGGAAGAAGTGTTTATGCAAGTAACGGGAGGTGAGAACGTATGATGAATCCAGTTTTAAGAAGAGAGGCAATTACCTCCTTGCGTGGGTGGAAAAACTTTGCGGTTTTAACATTTTATTTGGCTATGATGACGATAGGTGCCATTGTTTTCTTTTATACCAGCGTATATCAATCCTATCAATATACGTTTGATCCACAAAGTGTTGTATATTTATATGTGGTATTAGGATCAATTCAAATGGCATTGATTGTATTATCAGTGCCGGCGTTGACTGCGGGCAGTATCAGTGGGGAAAGAGAACGGCAAACCTTGGATTTACTGTTGGTAACAAAGCTTTCACCCTTTTCCATTGTGATTGGTAAGCTTTTATCCTCCATGGCATTCGTCCTATTGCTGATTATAAGCACATTGCCTGTTTTCTCCATTGTGTTCTATTTTGGCAGCGTGGGCATTGGCTCGGTATTGACACTTATTTGCTTTACCTTGACGACGGCTTATATGTTGGGCGGCGTTTCCGTATTTTTCTCGTGTATTTACAAAAAAACTGTAATATCCATTATGCTGGTGTATATTTTTACAGGCATTTTGTGCTTTGGCACGCTGCTTTTGGTATTGCTGCCCATGGCGGTAAGGGGATACGACCAGCTTTCACCGACTGCCACACTCATAAAATTAATTCCGAACCCTGGGGTTGGATTTTTCTCTTTAATGGATCATCAGATTGGCACCAATATTTTGAATGATGTATTTATTCAAGATAGAAACATAAAAATAAATCCTTTTGTTCAATGGGGAGCAAATAATCTTTGGGTGCTGCATATGATATTTCAGCTTGTGGTTGGCTCTGTTTTTATTGCGTTGGCAGCAAGCTTAATCAACCCTGTGCGGGAGCATAAGCAAAAAAACAAGACAGCAAAGACGAAAAAGTAAAGAAAAAGCGAGGATTAGGCTATGGGCAAGTTTCAAACCCTATTGGCTCCATTAAAAAGAAAGCTTTTTTTAGAAGGTTTTTTACAAAGCCTTGTAAAGTTTTGGCTGGCGGCAAGTGTAGTTGGGCTTGCCGTTGTTTTGCTGTCAAAAATTATTTTTATACCGGATGCAGTCAAGCTTGTGCTTGGCGCTTTTGGAATTGCATTCCTTTTTGCGGTGGGATTTACCGTAATAAAGCGACCCAAATTGCAGGAAACAGCGGCGGCGGCGGATGCCTTGGGCGGGCAGGAACGCATGATCACTGCTTTGGAATTATTGCAAAAACAAGAGCCTTCCAAAATGGAGAAAATGGCAATAGAAGACGGAATTGCCGTTGGAGGAAAAGTGGACTTTGCAAAGGCGTATCAGCTTAGATTGCCGAAAAAGCTGTTTCTTTGGATGCTTTTGCTTATCATTTTAACCATGGCAACAGGCTTTTTGCCTTCACCACGGGAAGAAAAAGCCGAGCTTTATGCCAAAGCAAAGCTGGAGCAGGTAGAAAAGGTGATAAAGGACGTGCAAAAAGAGGAATCGTTATCCGCAGAGGAAAAGAAGCTTTTGCAAAAGGAAATGAAGAAGCTTTCCAAGGAATTAAAGCGTGTTGCCAGTAAAGAGGATGGCGAAGCCGCAGTTCAAAAAGAACAGCAAGAGTTAAAAAAGCTTGAAAAGGATAGCGTTTCCAAGGATTTAAAGCAGCTGGCAGAGGATTTTGCAAAACAGGAGCTTACTGCGCCCTTGGCTGTAGCGGCAGAACAAGGCGATGCAAAAGCAATCGAGGAAGCCATGGCAAAGCTGCAAGAACAGCTGCAACAGCTTACGAAGGAGCAGCTTGCGGCGCTGGGCAAGCAAATGGGAGCGGCGGCAGCCCAAATGTCTAATGAGGATTTGGCAAAAGCGCTGGAGCAGTTGTCAGAGGCCATGGAAAATGGAACGGTTTCTGCGGAGCTTTTGGATCAGCTAAGTGAGCAGATGGTGGCACAAAGTGCCCAGAATGCAGAATTAAGAGAAGCGTTGCAAAATGCCAATCAAGCGCTGGGAGATGCAAATGCCCAAACGCCACAAGCGGGCCAGGGCGAAGGACAAGGACAAGGTCAAGGCGAAGGTCAGGGACAAGGACAGGGCGCAGGTCAGGGTGCAGGCGGAGCAGGTGGCAGTGGCAACGGCCGAGGAAGCGGACACATTGACGGCGAAGAAATATTTACAAGAAACGCGGCGGACAAAGCCGATTATGATACACAGGTAAACGGAACAAAGAATGAGGGCGGCGATACCTCCTTGACAGAACAAAAAATGATTGGCGATGAGGGAGAACGCTTGCCCTATGAACAGGTATTTCACAGCTATCAAAACGATGCCATGAAAGCCTTGGAGGAACAAGATACACCCTATGGCATGCGCCAGTTGGTTTCCGATTATTTTTCGACATTGGAGAAATAGACCTTGGGCGTTGCCCAAACCTACTTGCTTTTTGAAAAAAGCAAGACCAAAAACTTTATTGGAAACCCTTGTAGGTGCTTGAGGGCAAAGCCCTCAAGATTTTGACTTTGACTTCAGTCTCCAAAACCACATGATCATGGGGTTTTGGAGAAGAGTTTGAAAAATATGAAATGTTTAAGGTTATATCTTTATTACCTTTACTAGCAAAAACGGATGTTTTTGCATATAAAAGTTTCGCTCAAGCCTTTTTAAAGGCTTGCAAGGTTCGGGACAGCGTCCCGAGAACTTGACCTTAAGCTTTTGACCTTGACCTTGCATTTTACACAGAAAGGAGGAGCCACATGCGTTTTTTCACACCGTGGGGATTGCTTGCTTTGCTGGCGGTACCTGCCATTATTTTCATGTATCTGTTGAAACAAAAATATAAAGAAACTAAGGTTCCTAGCCTCTACCTTTGGAAAAAAGCCATTCCTGAATCGAAAGCGCAGGAGCCTTGGCAAAAGCTGAGGAAAAACCTCCTCCTTTTTCTGCAAATTGCGGCGGCGGTTGTTTTGGCAGTTGCTTTGGGTGGGCCTTATATCATGGGGAAAAGCCAAGTGGTCGATTATGTCTTGGCCTTGGATTGCTCCATGAGCATGCAGGCGACAGATGTGGCGGAAAGCCGATTTTTAGCGGCAAAAAAGGATATGCTTCGCTTGGTTGAGGAAGCGGCACCCCAGTCCACCTTTTCCCTGGTGCTTTTGCAAGAAGAATCAGCTTTGGCTTTAAGCGGTACCCAAGAAAAACAGGAGGTTCTTCGCCGCATTCAAGAAGCAGAGGCGACGGATGGCGGCGTAGGATGGGATAAAGCAAAGGAGCTTTTATCGGCAGAGCGTGATGTTCTGGGCGGTGAAATTGTTGTTTTTACCGACGATTATGGCGCTTTGGGCGACTTGCCTGTGCAAGAGCAGATCTATAATAAAGGCGGAAATAATAGCGCACTGTCCATGCTTTCTTATGCCCAGCAAGAGGACGGCCTTTCCGTTTTAACACGCTTGGAAAACTGGGGCAGCGGTGGTGAGGAAAAAACAGTAACCCTTTACGCTGACGGCACAGTTTTTGATACAAAAACCTATACCCCCGAAAGAGGGGAAGCGGTGGATGTTACCTTCCGCGGGGTGCCAAAGGATACAAAATCCATTATGGTTCGGCTGTTCCCAGAGGATGCTTTATTGGCGGATAATATGCGCTATGAGGGCGTTTCTTCGTCAAGCAGCGAAAAGGTACTTTTAATTACAGAAAACAATTTGTTTTTGGAGAAAGTTTTTTCTCTGATTGATCATGTTGAATTATATAAAACAACACCCGAAAAGGCAACAGAGGTATCCGGCTATGGCTTATATATTTATGATGGCTGCTTGCCTGAAAAATTGCCCCAGGATGGCTTTGTGCTGCTGTTTCATCCAGCGGCAAATGCCTATGTAGCATTGGGTGACCAGAAGGAGATTACAGCAACGGCGCGTGCACTGGAAAATACGGGTCTTTCCGATATTTCGTCCATTTCCTTTGAGGTTTCCAAGGCAAACCCCATTCAGTCAAGCTGGGGGAAGCCTTTGATTCGTGCTGGTGAGGAGGTTTTGGCGGTGTTTGGTGAGTATCAGGGGAAGAAAATGGCGGTGTTTGGCTTTGACCTGCATGACTCGGACTTGCCTTTGAACGCCGGATTCCCTATTTTACTCTATCGCCTTCAAGAATGGTATTTCCCAGGTGGAGAAGCGGCCTTGACGCAGCAGCAAGCAGGCGGCGCAATTTCTTTTTCCCTGCGGCCAGAAACCCAAAAGGCTTGGGTCATTACACCAAAAGAAAATCAGGTGATTGTTGCACCACCGTTCCCGTCCCTGCCCTTTACACAAACACAAAAAACAGGGTTTTATTCTCTTGTGGAGGAGGAAGAAAACGGTACGCAAACGACCCAAATATTTGGCGTGAATCCTAAGGTTGAGGGTGAGTCTAATTTGTCCTTGCAGGGCGAAAAGACTGATTTTGAGGGGGCTGAGACAAAAACCATTCGTTCCGGAAAACCCTTGAGAAATCTATTGCTTTTGCTGTTGTGTATGCTTTTGATGATAGAATGGTGGGTGAATTGCCGTGAGCATTAATTTTATGAAGCCTTATTGGCTATGGCTTTTACCCCTTTTGATTGGGTTTGTTTGGTATGCGGCAAGGAAAGGCCGTTTTTCATCCCCTTTTCGCCGTAGACTTCATTCGGGTGTAAGAATTCTTGTGTGTGTTTGCATTGTAATGGCCATGGCGGTTCCTCAAATTTCCAAAAAATCGGATATAATTTCTACGGTATTTGCAATTGACCGTTCAGCCAGTGTGAAGGGCTTGGATTTTACCCAATTTATGAAAGAGGCGAATGATGCCAGAGGAAATAAGGATAGCGTAGGCATGGTATGCTTCGGTAAGGATGCAGGGGTGGAAATGATGCCTACCGTGGAGGGGCTTTTGCCTACGGAGGGATTTTTAACCTATGTGGATGAAGGCGCTTCGGATTTAGCCTCGGCGTTGAAGCTTGCAGGAGGAATTTTACCCCCAGATGCGGCAAAACGTATTGTTTTAGTGTCTGACGGGGAGGAAACCACAAATGATGCATTGCTTGAGGCAAGGGCGTTAGCTGCTCAGGGAATTACGATAGATGCTTATCCTTTGGCGCAGAAAACGGAGCAAGAAGTCCAAATTACAGATTTGGAATTACCAACCTTGATTAATAAGAATACTGCTTATGATATTGCAGTGCGTATAGATTCCAATGTGGATACACCCATGGAAATTCGGCTATATAAAGAGAATACCTTGATTGCCAATGAACAAATCAGCGTTACAGCGGGGGAAAGTCGCATTGTTTTTTCGGATATTACTGCTGACGGCGGAGGCGTGGTGTATCGAGCGGAAATCACGCCTGAGAAGGATACCCAGGGCAAAAATAATAAATTTTATGCCTATACCTATATTGATGACATTCCCAGAGTTTTACTGATTGGAGACAAGGAGGACTGTGAGGGCTGGAACGGCATTATTTCAGCTGCCCAATTGCAAGTAGATATGGTGACGGCGGGGGCTGCCCCTGTGTCCACCGAGCGGCTGCAAGGTTATGACTGCGTGGTTATGGCGAATGTTTCTGTGGAAGCTTTACCCGATGGCTTTTTAGAGGTTTTAGAGGCATATGTGCGTATTTTGGGCGGTGGCTTGATTGTGAGCGGCGGCGATAAGGCCTATGCCTTGGGAGGATATTTTAACACTCTGCTTGAGGATATGCTTCCCGTGGATATGGAGTTGAAAACAGAGGGCGAAGAGCCTGATTTAGCAATGATTATGATTATTGACCGCTCGGGAAGTATGTCCTCGGGAGAGTACGGAGTTACCCAGCTGGAGATGGCAAAGGAAGCGGCAATCCGCAGTCTGGATGGCTTTAAGGAAAAGGATCAGGTAGGGATTATTGCCTTTGACGACCAATTTGAATGGGCAGTGCCTATGACCTTGGTAACGGGAAATAAAGCCTTGATACAACAGCAAATCGGTGAAATTCAAGTGGGCGGTGGAACCAGTATTTTGCCAGGCTTAACGGAAGCTGTAAGCGTATTATCCCAAACAAATGCCAAGGAAAAGCATATTATTCTGTTGACGGACGGGCAGGCTGAGCAGGAGGGCTATACTTCAGTTTTAACCAAAATACAAGACAATGGGATTACGCTGTCATCAGTTGCCGTTGGCAGTGGGGCAGATACAAGCCTTTTGCGCAGACTGGCGGAAGGGGGAAACGGGCGATATTATTTTACCGACGAATTTACGGATTTACCCAGCATTTTTGCCAAGGAAACCTTATTGGCGGGAAAAGAATATCTGAATAACCGCGATTTTTATCCCGACCAAAAGGATGCATCTGCAATTTTATCGGATATTACATCGGTTCCTTTGTTAGGCGGATATGTGGGAACAACGGCAAAAAGCCGTGGGGATATGGTTTTGATCAGTGACAGAGAAGAGCCCATTCTTGCAGCTTGGCAATACGGCTTGGGCCAAACGGTGGCGTGGACGCCCGACGTAGGAGGCACTTGGACAAAGGATTGGCTGGCGGCAGCAGAGGGAAGCAAGATATTAAGAAACGCCTTGGGCTGGACAATTAATGCACAAATGGCACAGGATATGAAATTGACTGCCCAAAGCGGCGCCAAGAAAAGCAGCTTGCGCTTAGAGATGCCCTTTGATGAAAGTATAAACAAAATTGAAGCAAAGGTATTAAATTCCCAAGGTGAGGAATTTGAACCTCAGTTTATCATGA
>JAQUSU010000018.1:21945-33562 GCA_028710085.1 Anaerotignum sp. | reverse complement strand
GGTAGGAAAGGTGATTGATGTTACCATTCCCTTTACTGATTTATCCCATAAGCTTGTGTTTATCGAAAAAGTATCCGAGACACCAAAAATGTATCCCAGAAAACCAGCAAAAATTTCAAAAAACCCTTTGAAATAAGAAATTCGGACAGCATATCCTTTGAGAATGCTGTTTTTTTTATTGAAAAAAACCGATGGTCGAAAGCGATGTAAGAGGGTGAAGTATTTTGTAAATCATAACCGGGGAAATAGAAATAACTAATTTTTAAGCGGTGAAAAAAAATATAAGTAAAAAATAAAGGGCATTCTTAGGAAAAAGGGAAAGCAAAAAAATCTATATGTAGTGTCAGTTTGTCAGAAAAAGCAGTATATGTAGTAAATTTCTTGGAAGTAATTGACATAAAAAGGATATAAAATTAGAGATTTCTCACAACCTCCGTCAATATCTCCAACCCTTCGAGCTTTTCGTGTCTGATGCGCTGTCTTTTTGTCGAGGACAGAGCGATTTTGTTGTACTCTTTTTCTGCCAAGATAGGTTTCCTATGATAAAATGAAAAAAAAGAAAAATGCCGTAGATTTGTAACAGTATCGCGGTTTCTATAGGATAAAAAAGGAGGAAATACATATGGAGGTTTTGAAATTTCCCGAAATGCGTTTGAAAAAGGAGAAGGCTGTTTATCAACTGCCTGTTGAAAAAATCCGTCCTAATCCCTACCAGCCAAGAAAGTATTTTAACATGAACGCATTGGAGGAGCTGGCGGAGTCTATTACTGCCTATGGAATATTGCAGCCCGTTACCGTGCGGAAAATGAGCGGCGGCTTCTTTGAATTGGTGGCTGGCGAACGACGTTTACGGGCAGCACAAATGGCAGGGCTTACAACCATTCCCGCTATTTTTGTACAGGTAAGTGATGGTGATAGTGCGGTATTGGCGTTTATTGAAAATATCCAACGGCAAAATCTGAGTTTTTTGGAGGAAGCCGAGGGCTATCGCAACATGATGGAGGATTATGGCCTAACGCAGGAGGAGCTGGCGACAAAGCTTTCCAAAAGCCAATCTGCCATTGCCAATAAGCTGCGTGTTTTAAAGCTGGAGGAAAGTGTAAAAAAAGAGCTTTTGGACCATAGCTTCACAGAGCGTCATGCCAGAGCCTTACTTCGTCTGCCTGATGAAGCAAGCCGATTGTTGGTTATGGCACAGATGATTCGTGAGGAAATGAATGTAAAACGTACGGAGGAATTAGTGGAGCATACCTTGGAAGAAATGCGAAACAAGCATACTCCAAAAGGGGAGCGGAAGGAAAAACGCTTTGTTACGGATTTTCGCTTGTTTACCAATACCATTAAGCAATCCTTGGAGGTCATCCGCCGCAGCGGCATGGACGTGGTGTATGAGGATTCCCAAAATGAAGAGGGCTGCGAAATCATCATTCGCATTCGTAAGGGTGTGGTGGAATCGGCGTGAAGCGTAAGGGGAAATAATTTGGCGAAAGGGAAGAATTAATTTCCATAAAAAATCAGAGGTTTCTCCCCATTTTGGAGGAAGACTTCTTTTGCAAAAATAAAACTTGATATTGTTGGAAAAAACCTTTTATGATACGATGAAAATAAGCTCTCAATTTTTGTTCTAAATTAGAGAGGAAAAGGAAAATAAGAAATGCTATCCTTTTATCATAGGAGGTAAGGAATGTGGAATGGATACAAAGACTGAACCAGGCGGTGGACTATATAGAGAACAATCTTGATCAGGAGATTAATGCGGATGAGGCGGCAAGAATTGCAGCTTGTTCTACGTTTCACTTTCAGAGAATGTTTTCCTATATCGCAGGAGTTACCTTGGGTGATTATATCCGCAAAAGAAGAATGACCTTGGCAGCATTTGAAATGATACAAGGCGATCAAAAAGTCATTGACATTGCGTTAAAGTATGGATATGATTCACCAACTGCATTTAACCGTGCATTTCAGGCAGTTCATGGAATGGCGCCGACGGCCGCAAAAAAAAGTGGTGTTTCCCTAACGGTTTATCCACGCATTACCTTTATCTTATCCATAAAAGGAGATGAAGCAATGAATTTTAGAATTGAAACAAAGGAAGGCTTTAGAATTGCAGGTTATGCCCTAAAGGAATCCATGACAATGGAGAATTGCATGAAGAAGATACCTGTTTTTTGGGAAAAGGTATATGAAAACGGCGGCATCGAGAAGGTTTGTGCTTTGGTGGACGGAACAGAGCCTCAGGGCTTATTGGGTGTTTGCACCAGTGATAACAGGGAATTTAGTGGATACTTTATTGCCATAGCAACCAACCAGCCTTGCGCCGAAGGGATGGAGGCGTATTTTGTTCCCCAGGGAACTTGGGCAATCTTTGATTGTGTTGGCCCTATGCCCCAGGCAATACAGAATTTACAGCAAAGAGTTATTACAGAGTGGCTTCCTACATCAGGCTATGAATATGCAGCTGCGCCGGATATAGAGGTATATTTTGAGGGAGATCAAAGCGCGGCGGATTATCGCAGTCAGGTTTGGCTGCCCATTGTGAAAAAACAGTAAAATAGAAAGGGTGCAGACATCGTCTGCGCCCTTCAGACTGTCGATAAAGTCAAAACCTTGAGGGCTTTGCCCTCAAACTCTCACAAGGGTTTCATCTCAGCACTTTGCTACGCAAAGCTGTCCTTTGGACAGATGGCACTTCTTTGCCATTGCAACTTGACCCGTTACAAACCGCATGAACATGAGATTTGTATAAAAGTTTTTGGTCTTGCTTTTTACAAAAAGCAAGCAGGTTTGGGCGGCGCCCAAGGTTTTTCGACAGTCTGAGGGTGCAGACACCGTCTGCACCCTTCTTGCACCTAAAATTTATTTTGGCACATCAATTTGCTTATTTAAAATCATAAATGTGGTAGTAGCCGTTGCTGCAAGGATATTCTCTCTTTTTAACCGTGCCTCCCCCCGCATGCTTACCATATTTTTACCATGGGAAATAATACAAGCATGGTATTCTACGGTATCACTGGGAAGAACAGGCTGTATAAAGGTGGTGGAAAGATTTACGGTGCAAACCATGTTTGGCTTCTCAAAATAATGGCATAGTAACCCGAAGGTCATGTCAAACCCAGTGACAATGATACCGCCATGCAATCCACCTTCCGGATTTAATTCCCAATCCTTCACTTCAAAGGATAGAACCAGTTCTTTTTTTTCAAAGCTGCATTCTTTTAATTGGGGGTCCAATAAATTCAAAACACCCGTTGCGCGCATGTAAAAATCAGGGGCGTTTATTCTGGAAAACCAAGCCTCCATATCCCCTTGGTTTAAGTTTTGATTTTGAATCATAAGTAAATCTTCCTTCCTATATTAATGGGTTGTTTTGAATTTCTCTGAGCGCCTTAAAAACTGAAGTGGCACTTGCCGCTAAAACAGAATGGTTCTGTGTCCATGCATCACCTGTGATATTGCACAAGGAGCGCCCCTGAAATTCCATTTTTGCCTTGATGTGAAAGGCATCACCCATAAAAATAGGCTTGTGATAGGTGGTGTTTAAGCTTACCGTAATCACCACTTGGGGCTTTGTAAAATAATGACAAAGAAGCCCTAAGGTTGTATCAAAGGCGGTGGCAATGATGCCGCCATGAATGACATTTTGTGGGTTTAACTCCCATTCTAAAACATCAAACGAGAGGGTAACGGTTTTTTCTTCAAAATTGCACTCGACAAATTTTGGTTCGATTTTTGGTACAACGCCGTGACTCAAGAGCCTGGAGCCAGGCGCGGTTACTTGGCGAAACCAGCTTTCCATCGCTTCTTGAGATTGCGCTGATATTTCTGAATGATTCATTGCAATAATTCTCCTCTAATTCAAAAATTCTTTTACAATACGAATAAAAGCCCGACTGTTTTCCAAATGTGGAAAATTACCGACTTCTTCAAAAATAATATATTCTCCGTCAGGACGAACTTCCTTAGCCCACTCCATGGCAGAAATAGGATTTAGCTTGTTTTCCTCGCCCCAAAAAACCCAAAAAGGCACGTTGAGGGTAGAAAAGGCCGCTTTTGTTTCCGCGCGCCAAAAACTGGTTTTTAATGTTGCAAATGAAACCTGTGCTTTTTGGCTTCTTCGGGCAGAATAATAGCAGGCATTCACCAAATCCTTGGAGATGTTCTCTTTTGCAAAAAAAGCGTCTTCCAAGCCTTCCTTGATTTTTCTTTTTGTTGTTCCTGAGAGAAAATGCTGTGTTCCTAAAATAGGAAAAAGTAGACGATGGAGCGGTTTTACTTCCTCATTTGTTGCAAAACCACGGCCAAAGCCCTCGGGTGAGATTAAGATTAGCCCCTTGATTTTTTCAGGATAAAGCATGGAGGTTACCAATGCCATATCTGCACCGCCGTTTGAACCCAAAATAAAAGCAGGCCTACGGATGACCTTTTGCAAAAATTCGTCAATGCAATGGGCATATTGATAGGCTGTCCATGGCTTATTGGGCACAAAGGATGCGCCAAAACCGGGTAAATCCAAGGCATACACATGGTAGCTTTTAGCCAATTCACTGAGAACTAAGTCCCATTCCTTTGCGCTTGTGCCTAACATCATGCTATGAATGAGCAGCAAAGGGCGGCCGTGCCCCATAGAGGTATAGGCGATTTCGCCAAAAGAAGAGGTATATATTTCAAAACGGGTTGTATCTGACTTTTTATGAGCTTGCCAAAAGCAAGCTTTTTGCCAAAGAAATAGTCCGCCAAAAAGACCCGCAGCTGCGGCAGAAAGAGAAAGTGCCGCTTCCTTTACTTTTTTGTGCATATCAGACCCTCCTTTTTTATTATTATGAACGAAAAAACGTCATTTGAAAAGAGAAATTTTCATAGTATGGTAATAAGTTCTGGAAGAGGAGTTAAAATATGCAAGGATTTCTAATTTTGGCAGGACAATTTTTTATAATTTTATGTATTCAGTCCATACTAGAAGTAATGGCCTCTTCCAGAAGGCAGTATCATTTGCAAAAGCCCATTGCCCTTGGGTGTTATATTGCATCCCTGCTTTTGGTGTTACGTTTTATGCAGCAATATTTAGGGGAAATTTTATATGCCATTAGTCATTTTTATTAGGGAAGCGTTGCCCTTCCTTAGGGCAAAAAAAGGGGAAGAATGCGCTTTTTGACGAAAGAAGAAGAAAATGCTTGACGAAATGAAATTCCTGTGATATTATATTATTCGTACTCGATTTCAGAGTATTTTGCCGATGTGGCTCAATTGGCAGAGCAGCTGACTTGTAATCAGCAGGTTATCGGTTCGAGTCCGATCATCGGCTTTTCATATGGGTGGATTCCCGAGCGGCCAAAGGGGGCAGACTGTAAATCTGTTGCGATAGCTTCGAAGGTTCGAATCCTTCTCCGCCCATAGTAACTCAATTTTTAATTTTATATTGCCGCGGAGTGGAGCAGTCCGGTAGCTCGTCGGGCTCATAACCCGAAGGTCGTCAGTTCAAATCTGGCCTCCGCAATCAAAAAATCCCTAGAAACCAAGGTTTCTTAGGGATTTATTTTTTTGCTTTCTCTGTGCTTTAATGATGGTTATGATTTTGAAGAAAGGGAAGAAAATATTTTACTTGGATTTATAAATTAAAGGAAGCATTTGAATAAAAGTAATTGCCTATAACGTTTTTTTAAAAAGAATACCAAAAACTTTTCCTAAACCCGCATATCTATGCGGGTTTTATTAGGTCAAGGGTACACCCTTGTAGGAGTTTGAGGGCAAAGCCCTCAAGGTCTTGTATTTGACCTTGTCTTGCCTTTGACCTTGTCTTGCCTTTGACCTTGCCTTTCTTTTTAGACGGTTTATAAAATTCTTGTAAAATCCTTTTCAAATTTAAAGTAGATTTTAGGTTTCCTCAATATACTTACTCTCATAAAAGGAACGAACCTGCAAACAACAGCAGGTAAGGAGGCGAAAGAGATGGGAACACCAACAACATTTAAACGTAAGGAAGTTAAGTATTTTATCACCTATGACCAAAGAGCGAAGCTGCAAGCTTTGCTGGAAGAGCATATGTCCCCCGATAGCTTTGGAAGATCTACGATTATGAATATTTACTATGATACGGATAATATGGAACTGATTCGTCATTCCATGGAAAAACCCGTTTATAAAGAAAAACTGCGTGTGCGTAGCTATGGCACTGCTAACCCTGAAACAACGGTATTTGTGGAATTGAAGAAAAAATACAAGGGAATTGTTTATAAAAGAAGAGTTTCTATGAGCCAGAAGGATGCAAAGCTTTGGCTGGAAAAGAACGAAATAGCGCCAAAGGATACGCAAATCATTCGGGAGATTGATTATTTTACCCATGCACATCCTTTAAAGCCTGCGGTATTGCTTTCTTACGAAAGAGAGGCTTTTTTTGGAAAAGAGGACCCCGAGTTTAGAATGACCTTTGATGATGCCATTCTTTGGAGAGATTATGATATTTGTCTTTGCAAGGGTGCCTATGGAAAGGCAATTTTACCCCCAGAAATGCAGCTGTTAGAAGTAAAGGCAGCATTGGGAATGCCTATGTGGCTCACAAGATTCTTTAGTGAAAATAACATCTTTAAAGTCAGCTTTTCAAAATATGGAAGTGCCTACAAGGAAATGATACAAGACGATATTGAAAATATTGAAAGGAGAAATAAATACAGTGCCTAATTTAATTACAGAAAACATTTTAAGCGCAACAACAGAAACAGGAATTTCAGTCGTACCGTTTTTACTTTGCATCGCCACTGCATTACTCATCGGGTTTTTACTAGCCCTTACCTATAAAAAGCAGGGGAAAAGCTCCCCAGGGTTTTTGGTTACCTTAGCCATTTTACCAACAGTAGTTGCCATGGTAATCCTAATGGTAAACGGAAATATTGGCGCAGGTGTTGCCGTTGCAGGTGCCTTCAGCTTGGTTCGTTTCCGCTCTGTTCCAGGTACGGCAAAGGAAATTTGTGCAATCTTTATCGCAATGGCAGCGGGGCTTGCCGTTGGTATGGGATATTTAATTTTGGCGGTACTATTTACCATAATTCTTAGCATCATTGAAGTATTTTATAATACGGAGAAAATGCAGAATTTCTATGGACACACACAACAAAAGCAGCTTCGCATTACCATTCCTGAGGATTTGGACTATGCCGATGTTTTTGACGATATTTTTATAAAATGCTTCAAAAGCTACGAATTGACCGAGGTAAAGACTACAAATTTGGGAAGCTTATTCCGTTTAACCTATCTTGTAACTTTAAAAGATGGCATAGCGGAAAAAAAGATGCTGGATGAAATTCGCATTCGCAACGGGAACTTGGAAATTAGTCTTTCCAGGCCCTTAAATCATAACGAATTATAAGGGGGACATATCACATGAAATATAAAGTAAGAACTGTTTTTGCCGCAGTTACGATTGCTAGCTTACTATGCAGCTGCACCCAGGCGACAGCAAAGGGCGAAACAACAGAGACGGCAACAACTACGGATACAACAACAAAAACAGAGGTTACTTCCTTAGACCCTGCCGAGTTATTCAGCGATAGAGATACAGCGGCAACCTATGATGAAAGCGAAGCTGTTTCCATTACGCTGAGCACGACAAAGGCCACCAGCACAGACAGCAGTAAGGTGACAATCAGCGGCTCCACGGTAACCATAAAGGAGGAAGGCGTTTATGTTTTAAGCGGCAAGCTGACCAGTGGACAAATCATCATTGATGCAGAGGATACGGATAAGGTTCAGCTGGTGTTAAATGGTGTAACCATAAATTGTGATACAAGTGCTGCCATTTACGTTCGACAGGCGGATAAGGTCTTTGTAACACTGGCAAAGGGTACAACAAACACCCTTTCCAACAAAAAAGAGTTTGTTGCCATTGATGATAACAATATTGACGGCGTTATTTATGCAAAGGATGACCTTACCATCAACGGCAGCGGCACCCTAACCATCAATGCGGCCTATGGCAGCGGCGTGGTTGGAAAGGATGACCTTACCATTAACGGCAGCGGCACCCTAACCATCAATGCGGCCTATGGCAGCGGCGTGGTTGGAAAGGATGACCTTACCATTACAGGCGGCACCTATAAAATTACGGCGGCTGAGCATGGCTTTGATGGAAAGGATAGCATTGCCATCGCAGATGGTACCTTCCAGGTAACTGCTGGGAAGGATGGCTTCCATAGCGAAAACAGCGACGATGCCACAAAGGGCTTTGTCTATATCTCAAAAGGAACCTACACCATTACATCCCAAGGCGATGCCTTTGATTCCGCAGCAATTACCCAAATTGATGATGGTACCTTCCAGATTATAACAGGCGGCGGCAATACTGCTACCCTCACCGAGGAAAGTGCAAGTGCAAAGGGTATTGTTGCAGGTGGAAACCTGTTGCTGAAAAAGGGCACCTTTACCATGGATTGCGCAGACGATGCATTCCATAGCAATTTAAACCTGACTGTGAAAAACGGTACCTATACCATCGCAACGGGTGATGACGGCTTCCACGCGGATTCAGCCACAATTGTTGAAGATGGTACCATCAAAATTACTACCTGCTACGAAGGCATTGAAGGCGAAACGGTTCTTATTTCCGCAGGCAATGTGAATATTGTTGCTTCCGATGATGGACTAAACGCGGCAGAAAGCGGCGAGGATTCAGAGGATGAAGCAATGGAGGGGCAGCAAAATCCCACGGCAAACGGCGAAATGCCAGAGTTTGACGCTACGGCCACACCTCCTGAAAAGCCGGCGAGCGATGCAACGACCAGTGCAACAACAAGTACAACAGAAAGCACAACAGAAAGCACAACAGAAAGCACAACAACAGGAACGCCTCCCACGGGAACACCTCCCACAGGTACTGACGGAGAAATGACAGGCGGCCACATGGGTGGCGGCATGGGCGGCGGCGGCATGGCAGTAAATGAAAACTGTAATATTACCATTGCAGGCGGAAAGATTACGCTTGATACGAAGGGTGATAGCATTGATTCTAACGGAAACATCAACATGACAGGCGGAGAACTTTATATTTCCGGCGCTGAAAGTGGTGCGGATTCTCCTCTCGATAGCAATGGCAGTGTGATTGTTACAGGCGGTGTAATTGTTGGCGGTGGTTCCAGCGGCATGTTTACAGGCTTAAGCGAGGATTCCACACAAGGCTGGGCGCAATTTCATTTAACTGCATCCCAAACAGGAACGGTTACAGTAAAAAGCGGAAGCACAACCATTTTAAGCTATACACCAACAAAAGCTTATCCTACGGTGTTGATTTCTAGTCCACTCTTAAAGAGCGGCTCTACCTATACCATAACCATGGGCACTGAAACCCAGACCTTTACCATGGATGGACTGAGCTATACCTCAGGCACAGCAACAAATTCCTTTGGAAACAGAGGACAAATGAACGGAACAAAGCCCGATAGAACGACGGGTCAAAACGGTACACAGACAACAAAATCGTAAGCCTAATTAAATAAAATCCCCCTCCCTCTTGGCGCAAATAGGTATTTCCCCCAGAAAACAAAAAAATTGCAAATTAGAGCGGAGGGGTTTTTTCATGAAAAACTGTGCAGTATGGTTATAAAGCATAGTAGAAAAATTAAAAAATTTTAAGCTACATTTAAGCTTTCCATGTTACTATGAATAAGCAAAGTATTTGACCCCTATTCAATATTTTACTCTTATTTTAAAATATTGATTGAAAAAGACCTATTGCTCATACAGATAGGTCTTTTTTTCAAAAATAAGTATGATACAATAGAATGAAAGATTTGAATGACCAACCGGAGGTGAGAACCCATGCGTATTTTATTGGCCGAGGATGAAAAAGAGCTTTCCAACGCTTTAGTGACGATTTTACAGCGAAGCGGTTTTTCTGTGGATGCTGTTTATAACGGAGCGGATGCCTTGGATTATTTGGAGGCGGATAATTATGATGGTGTAATTTTGGATATCATGATGCCCAAAGTGGATGGGCTGACGGTGCTAAAAAAACTGAGAGAGAAGAAAAATTCCATTCCCGTATTAATGCTTACAGCCAAATCCGAGGTGGATGATCGGGTTTTAGGCCTAGATACTGGCGCAAACGATTATTTGACAAAGCCCTTTGCAATGAAGGAGCTGATTGCAAGAATGCGTGCCATGACCAGGAAAACAGAGGCTGGCGGGGATAATTTTTTGACCTTTGGGAATATCACCTTGAACCGCAACACCTTTATTCTTTCTACCGAAACGGCACAGCTTCGTTTAATGGGGAAAGAGTTTCAAATGATGGAATTAATGATGCTAAACCTCAATCAGCTGATTTCCGCAGAGCGTTTTTTGGAACGTATTTGGGGCTATGATGCCCAGGCGGAGCTGAGTGTGGTATGGGTTTATATTTCATACCTGCGCCGTCGGTTAACCTCAGTGGGGGCGAATGTGCAGATTAAGTCTGCCAGAAATTTAGGATATACGCTGGAGGTAAAAGCATGAGTAAAAAACTAAGGATTCGTTTTATTGCAATTGCATCCCTAAGTGTTTTTATCGTGCTTTTTTCCTTTCTTGTTTGCATAAATGTTTGGAATTACAGCAACATGGTGGATAATGCAGATAAATCATTGTTTGCCATTGTGGAAAATAATGGTACTTTTCCCAAGGTGCATAAGGACAAGCCCAAAAATCAGCTTGCAGCTACAAATGAGTCTACGGCTCCAATCAGAACGGATTTTTCACCGGAGGATCCCTTCTCAACCCGATATTTTACGGTTACGTTAAATGAAGATTTAGAGCAAACGGGCGTGAACTTGAATAATATTGCCGCGATTTCCATAGAGGAAGCAACCCAAATGACCAACACTGTGTTGGAAAAAGACAAGCGCAAAGGGTTTTTAGGCTCCTATCGCTATCGCGTTTCACAGACAGAAGACGGCACGATGATTGTTTTTTTGGACTGTACCAAGGATTTGTTTTTTATGAATAATTTCCTCTTAAATAGTCTTTATGTGGGTGGGGCAGGTTTTTTTGCCGTTTGCCTTTTGATTATTATTTTTTCAAAAACAGCCGTACGGCCCATGACGGAAAGCTATGAAAAGCAAAAAACCTTTATCACCAATGCAGGCCATGAATTGAAAACACCCCTGTCCATTATTGACGCAAATAGAGAGGTCATTGAAATGGAAAACGGGGAAAGCCAATGGACTGAAAGCATAAAGCATCAGATAGAGCGCCTTACCCGCTTGACGAATCAGCTTACCACCCTTGCAAAAATGGAGGAGGGAGAGGTGCAGATTTCTATGAAAAGCCTTAATTTGGCGGAAATTATCACCGAGGTTTGCGATGAAATGGAAGCCTGTGCCCAAGGACAGGGAAAGACCATTCAAGCCTCCATTTGCCCCAATGTGATGGTAAACGGCAATGAGGATTTGCTGCGCCAATTGATTTACATCCTTTTGGACAATAGCGTGAAGCACTCCAAGGAAAGCTCCCCCATTGAGGTGACACTGTCAACCAACGGGAAGCTAACCATAAAAAATAAGGCTTACTTAGAAAGAACAGGAAATATGAATATTCTTTTGCAGCGATTTTATCGCACCGATGCCTCAAGAAGCAGGCAAACGGGGGGCTACGGTTT
>JAQUSU010000018.1:15136-21845 GCA_028710085.1 Anaerotignum sp. | reverse complement strand
CAACCAACGGGAAGCTAACCATAAAAAATAAGGCTTACTTAGAAAGAACAGGAAATATGAATATTCTTTTGCAGCGATTTTATCGCACCGATGCCTCAAGAAGCAGGCAAACGGGGGGCTACGGTTTGGGCCTTTCCATTGCAAATGCCATTGTTGAGCAGCATAGAGGAAAAATTTCCATTATGGCGTTAAATGAGGATACCCTGGAAATTACCATTACGCTGCACTAAAAAAAGCATCTCTTTGGTTGTAGAAATAACAACAAAGGGATGCTTTTTATGTGTTTTATGAAGATTAGGAAAGAGAATACTGGGTTTTCAATTCTTTTATGCGGTTTTGCATCATGTCCACCACGGCTTCAGGGCCGATTATTTTAACGCCAGTGCCAAGGGAAATTACCCAGGCGATAAATTGGGGGCTGAGCGCCACATGCACATAAACAAGACAGTGGGTTTCGTTGAGCTTTTGTAAATTTACTTCCTGCCCAAAGCGGTCAATCATAACCCCTGCAAGAGAATTTTCCACTTCCATCGTAACCCCTTGCTCCTCGCCGCCATACATATGAAAAACCTTTTTTGCATACTCCGCCAGATGAAAGGAGGAAAAAATATCTTTTCCCTCTCTTTTTTGGGCACAAAGGGAAATATGCAAAATTTTATCCACCCGATAATGCTTCATTTTTTGGCTTTCGCAATCAAACCCAATGAGGTAATAATTTTCATCATCCCACGTTAGGGCAAAGGGGCTGACGCTATAAAAGGCGCCGTTTTTGCGCAGCACCATTTCCTTGTCCACATTCCATTGAAAATATTGAAATTGAATTTGGCAATCGCTTTTTATGGCTTCATGGAGCTGATCCACATTATAATAAATGCTTTCGTTTATGGTTTTGTTGCGTTGAAAAATACTAACCTCTTTGCGCAGCTGCTGGGCTTGGTGCTTACTGGAGAGCTGCTCCAGCTTGTGGAGGAGCTCCTTTGATTTTTTTGGAGTGATAAACTTCGCCGATTGCACTGCGTCCATAAGCAATTTCAGCTCTACCAATTCAAATTGACGACTTCCGATATAATAATAATAGTTTATGTCTTTTTTTTCAGCGATAATATCCAAGCCATACTGACGCAAGGCCTCTATATCAGTGTAAATGCTTTTTCTTTCAGCACGAATGCCATAGCTTTCCAATGCTTGTATGATTTGCGGCATGGTAATATAATGGGCTTCGTCTGTATTTTTCAAAAATAGCTCCATCAAATACAATAGCTTTAGCTTTTGATAGCTGCACTTTGCCATAGCCTTTCTCCCCCCTATCCAGATATTTCCTTGTTATCATAGTAGCATATTGCTTAGGCAAAGGAAAGCAGGAGAATTCATAAAGGGCGTGGGCATTGAAAAAGCCCGAATGCATCCATAAAGAGATGGAACTACGGGCTTAGTTGCTTCAAATGAAACGCTTGATTACGAATTTTTGGGGCAGATTGGTTTCCTCGTCTAGAACCTTGCAAATAACCTTAGAGGAAGTGATAAATAGAACCTCTGCAACAAATTTATGCCCCACCCTATCATAAATACGCCCCGCGCTCATTGTTCCCATTGCCGTGGTTAAAGGGGAGTTTGCCACATAACCGACGGTTCCGATTTCCTTCATCGTAACCTTGATCGCTTCGGTATCATAGGAGTTATCTGGTTCCTTATAGCACCGAATTTTTTTGCCCACAGAGAAAGGCTTCATTCCGTAATAATGATTCATTCCTGTAATTGTGATATACTGCTCCTTCATGGCAAACACCTCGTTTAATCGAAATCAAAATCATCGGGATCTAATCCGGCATCCTCAATTGCTTCTTGCCGTTCCCTTTCCCCCATGAATTCCAAATCAAGGCGATTCAAACCGGCTAATTCAAGCTCATCCATTGTTTCTTCAGTATCCATAGGCTCTATTATGTTTGTAAACGCTGCAAAATCCATTGCTGTTTCAAAGGTATTTAGTTTCCCATCTCCATTTAAGTCAAATAATTTTCCAAAAAAACCTGCCATATGATTCACCGTTCCCTTTCATCTTTATTATTTTTTCGGTATGCCTTTTCTTTATTTAAGCATATCGCTTATGGTGTCCCATAAAACGGACTCGCAATGGAAAATGAAGGGATTTTCATATAAAAAACTGTCTAAGAAGGGCAGGCCAGTGTGTCGAAAAACCTTGGGCGCCGCCCAAACCTACTTGCTTTTTGAAAAAAGCAAGACCAAAAACTTATGTATAAACTGCATGTTCAAGGGGTTTATAACGGGTCAAGGGCGAAACCCTTGTAGGAGTTTGAGGGCAAAGCCCTCAAGGTCTTGCCTTTCTTTCGTCTGACTGCCCCAAAAGCGCAGGTTTTCGAAATTTTTTATCATTCAAAGACCTTGAAATCAATGCCGTCCTCCCCCATGTTTTCCAACAATTGGGCATGAAAAAAGCAGCAGCCATAGCAAGGGTAAAGGAGGGTATGGGTTTCCATAAGCACAATAAGGCTATCCTCAGCCACCAAAAAGGGGCTGTCCTTTGTGGCCATGGGGGCAATGCATCCCGTTTTTAGGTTGGAAACTGCCCCCGAGATTAAGCAAACCGCGCTGTTTTTTTCTCCATATAGAGGCTCTCCCTTTTTCAAGGAAATAAATTCCCCCGAAAAGCAATCCATCATGGTTTCTAAGCCTTGAGCGGAAATTTTTCGAAACACGGGTAAAGCTTGTAACAATTCTAATTTCCCATTCATCTTTTGTACCTCCGTATGTGTATGGCTGGATTTTAGCATGTTGAAAAGGTCACGTCAAGCTAGGGCAACACCGCACAATTCGCGGCTGATGCCTTGTACGCCCATCTGATTGCATCTTTTCCGTCAGCCTGCACAAAAATGCTCGTAAATACCTCCAGTATTCACTGCGCTTTTTGTTTTGTCTGACGAAAAATCTGACTGCACAGCTGGACATACAAAACTATGCGGTATTGCCCTAGGTATGCTTGACAATATTTAAACAATGCCATAAAATCAAATAAGATAAAAAAGTTCGTGCAACACGAAAAAGAGGAGGAAGTAATATGTTTCCCAATCAAATAGAAGGACTGCCCTTTTTTTCCCATCTTACAGAGGAAGAAAAAGCTTATTTGCAAAAAAACATAAAAATTCTGGAATTTCAAGAAGGTGATTTGATTTATACCCCTGCCAAAGGCTCTTTGGGCATGGTGCAGGTATTGGAGGGGGCAGTACGCGCCTATTTGATTTCTGAGGAGGGAAAAAAGGCAACCATTTTTCGCCTGCGAGAGGGTGAATTTTGTATGCTGACCATGTCTTGTGCTATGGCGCAGATTACCTTTGATGTGGAGGTGGAGGCAAGTGAAAACTGCCGTTTACTGCTTTTACCCACGGAGGGTTTTTCTCGTGTGGAGCAGCAAAATATTTATGTAAAAAACTTTTCGTTAGAATTAATGATGGAGCGCATGTCCTCCCTGGTGGAAGGGGTGCAGCAAATGATGTTTCTGAATTTGGAGCAGCGCTTGGCCTCCTATCTTTTGGATGAAAGCAGTCAACGCAAAAGCGATACCCTCCATTTAACCCAGGAGCAAATCGCAGAGAATATCGGCAGTGCCAGAGAAGCGGTGAGCCGTACGCTAAAGAGAATGAAGGAAAAAAATTTCATTTCAGTAGAACGAGGCTGTATTCATTTGCTGGATAAAAAAGAGCTGTATGCCATGCTTTAAATAAGGGTACCATTGCCCGATGATACCCTAAGAAAGAGGAATATAGGGATTAATCCTTATATTTTGCTTTACATACCAGCTGTGTCATGGTGCCCATGGGGCAATAAACACACCAAGTACGGGGACGAAATAAAACCATGGTCACTAACCCCAGTAAGGTTGAAGTGAGCATAAGGCTGTAAAAGCCAAAGGCAAATTGCTTGATCCAATCTGGAATGGGTGCAGCCGAAGCGGCAAAGTGCCAAGGCAGGGAAAAGCTCCAAAGTAGGGTAACACCTTCCCTTAGGGTGTTGACGCCTGAAAAAACCAAATAGGTGGAAAACACCATATTGGCAAACATGGTCATAAAAAACACCAAAAAGCCGTAACGAAACCACTTGCTGTAAAGCCATTTGGGTATGGGCAAATTTTTAGAAAAGCGCTTTCCTAAAATGGAAAAGAGCTGTCCTCTGCCGCAATAACGGTTGCAATAGCCTTTTTTGCCCCCCGTAAGGGACATAATGAATGGAACCAAAAAGCAAATCAGCCCCACCCATGCAAATAGTATATTGAAAAATCCCAGAAGGATATAGAACGAGGAAGCAATCCAGAGGTAGTCGTACCAATTTTTTTTCTTAGCCAATGGAGGAAACCTCCCTTAACGAAATGATATCAGCGGGGCAGGCTTTCACACATAGTCCACAGCCAATGCAAAGCTCCTGCTCTACCTTGGCATAAATGCCGTTATAAACGGCAATGGCATCTCTGGGGCAAGATTTTTCGCAACAGCCGCAGGATACGCAAGAATTTGTTTCTAATATTGCAGTTTTTTTCATATCAATCCTCCTTAACCATAAAAATTGCTTTTCTCGGACAGAACATAGCGCATTTTCCACAGCCAATGCAAAGCGCTTCATCAATAACGGGGGCGGAACGCCTGTTTTTTTGGGTGATGGCCCCCACCGGACAAACTCGTATAGAGGGACAGCCGTGGTTTTGGGGACATCTATTCAAATCTAATTTTGCTAATTTTTTCATAGTCATATTCCTTTCAAAGATAGCGCAGGTTTTATAAATTTATGTTATGATAATAACACAAGACAATTGATATGTTCCGTAACTTTGTTACGAAGGAAAAATAGAAATAGGAGGATTTATCATGAACGAAGAAGAAAACCAGTTGACCCTGGTGGAGCAGGCAACGCAAAACAGCAGTAACTATTTTCGCCAAGGGTTGAATTGTACAGAATGTATTATGTGTACCATTTTAGATATTTACAATAAGGATATGCCAAGGGAATGTATCGCTTTAGCAACGGGCTTTGGCTCTGGCATGGGGGAAACAAGAAACACCTGTGGCGCAATCACCGGGGCAGTTATGGCACTAAGCAGTGTTGTGGGGAGAAAAGATCCCTTTGCAAAAGAAACAGTGAGAGAGAGAATTGTAGAGCTAAAAGGGGTTTATTCCTTAGTAGGGGAAATGATTGAGGAAATTGAGGAGCACTACGGAACCTTAATTTGCAAGGAGCTTTCTTCGCCGTTGGGCGAGTTTGAAGGAAAGGCAAGAAAGAAAAACTGTATGGAAATTATCGGCTATTGCGGCGGCTTAGCCATGAAATATGCGTTAAAGGCAGAGGAAATGGCAAAAGAGGAAGAAAAGAAAAAGGAAGAAATATCAGCAAAGGAAGGCTAAAAAAGGGGTGAAACCATGAAAAAGAGGTTATTGACGGCAGTGACTGCGTCCTTGCTTTTTGCAACGTCTGTATTTGCTTATCCGCCCATAAAGGTATATGTAGACAGTCAGGCAGTTTCCTTCGACCAAGCACCTATCATTATAGATGACCGTACGCTGGTGCCCATGCGCGCAATTTTCCAAGCCTTGGGGAGTGAGGTTAGCTGGTATGAGCCGACCAAAACGGTTACTTCAACGAAGGACGGGGATACCTTTGTTTTGGTCATTGGGCAAACAGGGCTTTATAAAAACGGACAGCTTGTTTATACCATGGATGTGCCTGCCCGCATCATAAATGACAGAACCATGGTGCCGGTGCGAGCCATTGCGGAGGCCTTTGATGCAGAGGTCAATTGGGACCCCATTGGGTACGTGATAGACATTGCCTCGGGAGAAGATGAAGCACAAAAGGGCTATTCCACCACAGTGGAAGCAGAGGATGGTACCGTTGTGTTATCCTTTGACATGGAGTATCCTCGCAGCAGCAGCAATGGTGGAGATGAAATTTACAAAACACTGGAAGAGGAAGCAAAAGAACTTGCAGAAGATTTCATAAAGGAATATGGCGCAAAAGCGAAAAAGGAATATGAAGGGGCAAAGGGCAGTTCTTTTGCACCTTATACCTATCAAGGCGCCTATGAAATGACAAGGGACGACAGTGAGCTGGTATCCTTTTATGGAACGAGCACCCAGTATACTGGGGGAAGTGAAACGGTGCGGGGATGTGTTTCTCATACTTTTTACGCGAAAGGCGGCGAGGAGGTAGAGCTGTTTACTTTAATTGCGGATACGAAAAAGGAGATGGAGGAGTTTTGGATAACCTCCTTTGGCGCACTCATTGACGAAAAGCCGTCAGGCTTTTATGCAGATGCAAAGAAGCGCTTGGAGAAATGTGTGGATGAAGTGGGGTATTATTTAACGAAGGATGGCATTGCATTCTATTTGCCCCCTGAAACCATTGCCCCTAAGGAAGCGGGAATTGTTTCCTTTACCATGAAGGTTGAATTATAAAGGGAAGTTATAATAAAAGCCTGTATTGTGTTGATTCGCAATACAGGCTTTTTTTGTTTTGGGATAAGCTCAAAGCTTTTTCCATTCTGTTTTTAACTCAGCTAAAAGGGCCTCCTTGGTTTGTGGTGGGTGATGCCCTTTGATGGCAAGGCGAAAGTCTATTTTCTCCAATTCGTCAATGTATGCGGTGAGCAAAACCTTGTCATAAACCCATTCATCTCCTTGGGGAACGGAGCAATAGGAGTCCCCCAGAA
>JAQUSU010000018.1:8713-15036 GCA_028710085.1 Anaerotignum sp. | reverse complement strand
GGGTGATGCCCTTTGATGGCAAGGCGAAAGTCTATTTTCTCCAATTCGTCAATGTATGCGGTGAGCAAAACCTTGTCATAAACCCATTCATCTCCTTGGGGAACGGAGCAATAGGAGTCCCCCAGAAAGACGACGCCATCTTGGGGAATGATAAATACCACAGAATCCCGAGAATGGGGCGAAACAATTTCTCTTAGGATACAGGTGACCTGACCCAAGTCAATGGTCATGGAGCCTTTAAAGCTGATTTCCGCAGTTTTTACCCTGATGTCGCTGCGGTGGGCATATTCCTTGCGAATATAGGTGTGGGAGAAAAGGGATTCTTCCCCTGTTTCCAAACGGTTTTTCATGGATTCCTCATCCCATGCCCAACGGGACATTTTTTCCAGCTCTTTGTTGGTTTTCCCCCCGGCAATGGTGGCTGCATTTGTTGCCCAAAGGCCAAAGCTATGATCCCAGTGGGCATGGGTTAAGGAAAGATAGCGTGGAGGAGGAAGGTGATTTTCCTGCAATTTTTCTATGAAGTGACGGTAATGGGCACAAGAATTGCCTGCATCCATCATAAATCCGCCCTTATCCCCTTTGACATAGCCCAAAGCGGGACGGTCGGTTTCGGGATCATGCTCCATATAATAAATATGCTCTGATATTTTTGTAAGCTTCATTGTGTGTTCCCTCTCTTTTGTGGTTTAACATAGCAAAGTACCGCTTATTTGGGAATAAACGGTACTTTTAAGCTTATTTCAGTATATCGTTTTTATATAGGAAAAGCAAAATTCAAATTATACAGTTGCCTTTTTTTGTGCTTTTAAGGCCTTCTTTTCTTTTTTTGCCTCCTTCTTTTGGGCTTTCCGTTCTTTTCTTTCATTCATCCACATGTAAATAATGGGAATAAACACAAGGGTTATAACGGTGGAGAAGGAAAGTCCGAAAATAACACCGATTGCCAAGGCTTTCATCATTTCGCCGCCCTCTGCGTTGCTTAAGGCCATAGGAAGCATGCCGAGGACTGTGGTCAAGGTAGTCATTAAAATTGGCCGCAAACGTCTGGGGCCAGCCGTTACCAAAGCATCGTAGCAGCTTAGGCCGCGTCCCATCAGCTGATTTGCATAATCCACCAATACAATACCGTTATTTACAACCATGCCGATTAGCATAACAAAGCCCATAAAGGCTGGCGTTGTGATGGTATGCCCGGTAATAAACAGACCTAAAATACCGCCGGTAATTGCCAAAGGCATGGAGAACATAACAATAAATGGATACCGCAGAGACTCAAATTGGGAAGCCATAATCATATAAACCAAGAGTATTCCAATCACCATACAAAGCATAAGGCTTCTGAAGGAATCCATCATCATTTCCATATTACCTGAATAGTCATAGCTGCACCCATCGGGGAAGGAGTAGGAAGCCATGGCCTGGTCAATCAATTTTTGTGCTTCACTTCCGCTTAAGTCGGTTGTATTGGCACTGATTGTAATATAATTCTTTTGGTTTTCACGGCTGATGGAGGTGGCACTTTCGCCGACCTCAACGGTAGCAATGTCAGTCAGAGGAATTTGGGTGCCAGTTGCTGAGGTAACCGTTAGGTTATTTAAGTCTGCCAAGTAATTCAATTCATTTGTATCATAGCGCAATACCACATCCAATTCGGTTCCATCCACCTTATATTTGGTTGCGGTGGTACCGGAGATTGCCGTGCTTAACCCATTGGCAATGCCGGAGGCTGTAATGCCGTAATGAGAGGCTTTGCTTCTGTCGATAACCACCTTTGCCTCAGGCACAGTGGTACCGGTAGAGCTTTCTACATCGGTAAAGCCATCGATATTACCGATTAGCTCCACAATTTCATCTTCAATGCTCATCAAAACATCATTATCATAGCCGTAAACATTAAAGGTTACATCCGCACTGCTGGAGCTCCCCATTGCCGATTGGGATGCGGAAACGGTAAGCTCTATTCCGGGAATATCCCCTAACAGCGTTTTAATTTCTTCGCAAACCTCAGAGGTACTGCGGCTTCGCTCTGCTTTGGGAACCAAGTTGAAGAAAATACTTGCAAGAGAGCTATTGTAGGACATATCATCTGCACCAATGTTGGCAAAAACGGATTCCGCCTCGGGCATTGCTTGCAGGCGATAAAGTGCCTCTAAAACGACCTCCTCCGTGTGCTCCAAAGCGGTACCGTTGGGGAGGGTAATGGTGATATTGGCAGTACCTTCATCCATTTCCTCCATAAAGTCCATTCCTGTAAAGGGTACCGTTGCTAAGCTGCCGATAAAGACGGCCAAAACAAGGAGGACTGTTTTTTTACGATGTGCCAAAGCCCAGCGGATCAAGTTATCGTAAATTTGTGTGATACGATCTAAAATTTTATCCCACAAGACGAGCCCTGCGGAGAATTTTTTGTATTTGCGCAATTTCGTTTTTTTGTTCTTTTGCAGCAGCAAAGCACTTGCCATAGGAACAAAGGTTATGGCAACGAAAAGGGAAGAGAGCAGAGAGAACGTTACCGAGAAGGACAGGTTTTGCAAAAGCTGTCCTACGGAGCCTTTTGTGAAGGCAATGGGTAAGAACACCGCTACCGTTGTTAAGGTAGAAGCGGTAATTGCCATGGTAACCTCTTTTGCACCAATTTCTGCTGCTTCCTTTGGCGAATATCCCCGCTCATAATACTGATAAATGCTGTCCAAAACAACGATGGAGTTGTCAACCAGCATACCAATACCAATGGCGACACCGCCCATGGAGATGATATTTAAGGACATACCCGCCAAATACATCAAGGCAAAGGTTGTCAAAATAGAGGCAGGGATGGATACGGCAATAATACCTGAGGTAACAGGATTCTTCAAAAACAGCAGCAATACAAAGAATGCAATGACTGCACTTAAGAACGCCGTTAGGGTAACGTTTGAAATAGAATGCTTGATATAGTCGGAGGTATCCATAACGGTGTCGATTTCAAGGTGTGGATATTCCGTTAAAAGCTTAGTTAATTCTTTTTGAACCTTATCACTTGTTTTAACAAGGTTTGCCGTAGACTGCTTGTTTACGGCGATAAAGATACCCTTTTCGTCGTTCACATAGGCGATGGATTGGGTGTCCTTTTCGGTTTCTTCTATGCTTGCCACGTCGCTCAGCTGGATAATTGCGCCGGAGGGGGTGGTAATGGGCAAATCCTTAATTTCATCAATGGAGGAAAATTGCCCGACGGTACGCACCTGCATTTTTGCGTTACCTTGTGAAAGTGTACCTGAGGGTAGGTTCATATTTTCTGCCGCTAAAATTTGAGAAAGCGTATTTACGCTTAGATTGTATCCCGCAAGCTTCGATGGATCAACGGTAATTTCAACTTCTTTTTCAAGACCGCCATAGATTTCAATGGAAGCAACGCCTTCAATACGCTCCAAGCGGGGGATAATTTCATCCTCCAATAAATCGTTCAGCTCGTTTAAGTCCAGATTATCGGCCGTAGCCCCCAAATAAATAGGTATGGCATTCATATCTATTTTATAGATCACGGGGTCATCAACATCTTCCGGCAGGAAATATTTTGCACGGTCTAACACATCTCGTAAATCCAAGGAGGCCATATCAATATCCGTGCCATCCACAAATTGAACGATAATTAATGATGCATCGGCGTTGGAGGTGGAGGTAATGGTATCCACATTGTTTACTGTGCCAAGCGCATCCTCCAGGGGCTTTGAAACAAGGTTTTCAATTTCTTCAGGGCCTGCGCCTACATAAGAGGTGCTGACCAGTACAACGGGTATATCAACGTTTGGCATTAATGCCAGGTTTAAGCTGGTATAAGCCACAATACCTGCAATAAATACCATCAAGGTCAACATGATTGTGGTAACAGGACGGCGAATGGAGAGTTTGGAAATCATAATTTATTCCCCCTTTGCCGTATTTTCTGTGGTGCCTTCTGTTGTGTTTTCTTTTGCAGTGCTTGAAGTGGCAGGTGCAGAAATTTCAACCTGTTCGCCGTCGGAAATGTAGGTTTGACCACGGGTAACCACCTGTGTGCCTACAGGCAAACCAGAGGTAATTTCGATGGTTTCGCCGGTATCAATGCCTGTGGTTACAGGGGTTTTCTTTGCAACATCGCCTTCAACAATAAAAACATAGGTTTCGCCGTTTTTGGTAAGGACAGCCTCTCTGGGCAATACCACTGCATCCTCTGCTTTTTCCTTTGTAAAGTTAACGTCGGCTAACATACCGGACTTAATCAAGCCGTCTTTGTTGTCAAGCTCAACCTTTACGGAATATGTACCTGATTGGTCGGAAGCAGGGCTAATGGTGGAAACCTTTCCTACTAATGGAGTATCGGAAACGGCGGTCATGGTAACTTGAACCTCATCTCCAACATGAATGGAGTTTACTGCCTGTTCGGAAACACCTACCTCGACCTTAATTGTGTAAAGATCCATAATTACATAAGCAGGAGTAGACTGGCTGATAAAGCCGCCTCTTTCAACATTTCTTGTAACAATAACACCACTCATGGGAGAGGTTACGGTGCAATCGCTAATTTGTTTTTTTAGAACCTCTAAACTGATATCCAACGCTTCTATACTTGCTTTTTCAGATTCGTAGGACAGTTTGATTGTATCCATTTCCGTCTGGGAAATGATACCTTGTTCAAAAAGAACCACATTATTGTTATAGGTTTTTTCGGTATTTTCAAGTTTTAGAACAGAAGCCTTATAGCTTGCTTCGGAACTGCGCAGTTTATCCGTCAAATCGGAGGAGTCAACGGTAAAAAGAACTTGGTTTTCTCTTACGGTATCACCTACTTCAAAGTTGTAGGAGGTCACTTCTCCGGGGATGGTGGGAACAACGGAAATCTCTTTTGATGCAGCAGCTTTTCCGGAATAAGAGAAATCGTTGGAAATTGAGTCTATCCCAACGGCAGCGACTTCCACGTTGCGTAATACGGCAGTTTCTTCTTCGGTTGCTCCATTGGCGCAGCCCGCCAAAAGAACAGTACAAAGACTTAAAACGATTAATTTTTTGGTCATTCTAAGGTTCCTCCTGTGGATAATAAATGATTAGTTGCATTTAGGTGGTGATATAAGGCTTGCTTTTTTTTATCATCAAATGAATCAAAATAGCTGCTGGCAATCGCCATAAGGTCATTTTGGGTAGATTGCAAGGCAGTATCTCCTTTTTTGGTTAAATGAAGGTAAATTTTTCGGCCGTCATCCTCTTTGGAAGGGGATTCTTTTTCCAAATATCCTTTTTCTACCATTTTTGCAATGCTTAGGGAGGTACTGCTTTTGCTAAGGTAAAAAGAGCTTGATAATTCTGAAATGGTATTTAGGCCTAAATCTTTGATGCAGAGCAGGAGCTGGAACTGCTGCATTGTCAGCTTTCCCTCGTCGCCCTTTCCATTTATGCTGAATACCTGCTCCAAATGAAGCTTGCTCCAAAAATTCATATGAACTTTTAAATCAAAAAAAATCTCGGCAATTTCTTTGCCGTTTACCTTGGACATGAGATGTTCCCCCTTGTTTATTGCAGTATGGATTTAATTTTATGATAAAACTATTTTTGTGTCAATCAATTTATGGTAAAAAATTATTAAGAAACGTTAAAGATTTTAATTGAAATTTAAGCCATCCAGAAATCCTATGAATAAACAAATGCAATATGAAGCATAAATATGCTGAAAAATAAGCTTTTCGTGGCATCTATGATAGAAAGTGGGGCGAGGCATAAGAAAAAGGCATTTCCCAAGAAAGGAAATGCCGGATTGAAGATAAAATCACTTGAGAGCTTTGCCCCCAAATAAGCGGTTTTAAAAGTTTTTCGTCTTGCTTTTTTCAGGTTTGTCTACCTTCTGACACGAAAACCCCTGTCTTAGAACATCCCCAAGGTTACCAATAAATTCATATAGGTTTCAACGCCAAAGCACAATATTTTTTCGTCAAAATCAAATTCGGCGCTGTGCAAAGGATGGATAAAGCCCTTTTCGGTATTTTTGGCGCCTAAAAAGAAAAACAAACCGGGAACTACCTGCTGGAAAAAAGAGAAATCCTCGGCAAGCATATAGGGCTGTGTTGTGAGATAGCTTTCACCGCAGGCCTCCTCTAAAGCACGAACCAAGGCCTCGTCATTGTTTACCACCCGATACATATGGTTAAAGGTAACAATACCCTCACAGCCATAGCCCGCCGCGATAAATTTTACCGCTTCCTCCACCCGCTGCACCATTTTTTCATAGACCTCATCGGAAAAAGCCCGCATGGTTCCCTCGATACGAACCTCCTTTGCCACAATGTTGCAGGCCTCGCCGCCGTGGATTG
>JAQUSU010000018.1:0-8613 GCA_028710085.1 Anaerotignum sp. | reverse complement strand
GTTTCCAAGCAACGCTCTACAAAGTCAACGCCTATTGCATTTAATAATGTTTCTATATATGCAGCGGTTTTATGCTCCAAAAGCCCTAACTCGGGAATCTGATGTAAGTCACGGCGAATTTGTCTTAGCTCCTGCTCCATGTTTAAAATATCCTCACGCAAAAAAATCGCTCCTTTTTTAATAATTTTTACCATTGTATCACAAAATACGTCGAAGAACCTTGGAAAAAAATATTTTTTCATATATAATAGGAATCAAACTATCATGAATGGAGGAACAAAAATGAATTATGACATGACAAATCCTTATGAGATTGCAAAATATATTAAGGATGCAAAGAAGGTTACACCTGTAAAGGTTTATGTAAATGGCGACTTAAACGGTGTGGAAAAAGAAAATGTGAAGATTTTCGGAAACGGAAATTTTTGGATTGTGATTGGTGATTTTGCCTTGGTAAAAGAGGTTTTAGATGCAAAAGACATTCAGGATTATCATATGGAGTATGACAGAAGAAATTCAGCGGTACCCATGCTGGATATTACCAATTTGGAAGCACGCATTGAGCCGGGCTGCTTTATTCGTGACCGTGTAAAAATCGGCAAAAATGCCGTTGTGATGATGGGTGCTGTGATTAACATCGGTGCGGAAATCGGCGACGGCACAATGATTGATATGAATGCCGTTTTAGGCGCAAGAGCCACCGTAGGGAAAAATGCCCATATTGGCGCAGGTGCTGTTTTGGCAGGTGTTTTGGAGCCCCCCAGTGCAACACCAGTAATTGTTGGTGACGGGGCTTTGGTGGGTGCAAACGCCGTTGTTTTGGAGGGCGTTCAGGTTGGCGCAAACGCTGTTGTTGCCGCTGGTGCCATTGTAACGGAGGATGTGCCCGCGGGGGCTGTGGTAGCGGGATCTCCTGCAAGAATTGTGAAGATGAAGGATGAAAAGACAGAAAGCAAAACACAGCTTTTGGAGGACTTAAGAAAATAAAAGGAAATGAATTGGCTTGGCGGAATTGTTTACCAAGCCAAGCCTTTTTTGATTGCTTGCATGATGGTGGGGGGTGTGCTAACATATGCATAGATTCCTTTTGTGTGGGAAAAAACAGGAGTGGAAAGGAAAGAAGAAAATGAGAAAAGGTTTGGTATTTATAATTTCAGCTTTTATGATTTTTTTAACAGCGTGTGGAAGCGGAGAAAATGTGGGCACTGCTTATACACAGGTAAATGTGGAGGAAGGTATTTCTTTTGTTTTAAAAGAGGATACCTTAAAAAGCTCCAAAGCAACCTTTATTTTGACCAACGCTACGCAGGAGCCAATTAATTACAGTGCTTTTGAATATCATTTTGAAGAGATGAAGGATGGGCAGTGGGAGGAATTTGCAGGAACGGCCGAGTCTAACTGGCAGAGTGAAACAGCTGTTTTGGAAGCAGGTCAAGAAGTAGAATTAAGCTATGTTTGGAAAACCTTTTGTGGAAATACGACAAAAGGCACGCAGTATCGCCTGATTATTCTGGTAAATGACAGCCCTGTTGCTGTGGAGTTTACGGGGATTTAAGAAGCCATTCCCGCCGCAACTTTGGCAGAGGGAGCAGCCTGTTTTCCAAAATAAAAAAATATAGCATAAACGAGGAAAGCATTTTTTTAGCCATTTCCAAGCAGAATTTTTTGCTTAGGAAAGGCCGAGAAAATGCTTTCTTTTTTTGAAAACAATTCCCGAATGGAATAAAATTCATTTTTTTTGCTTATATTTAGGGTAATAGGAAGGAGGCAAGCGGATGAACAAAAGAAAGCAAAACTCGCAAAGCATGCTCACAGAGGGAGAAAAATTACTCCTTGCCATTCAAGAAATTCAGACAAGGCTCATCTGTGCCAGACAAGGCTTTCAAGCGGCGACAGATGAAGCATTGGTAGATAGCTATATTTACGAAATTACCGCTTTGCAAAAAAAGTATGACTATTTTTTAAAAACGGCAAAGGAAATGGGGTTGACGGGGCCTTTTCGAAAGATAGGCTGAAAAACGCAAGAGGGGGAAGAAAAGAAAATGACAAATGTGTTAGCGATTATCATTATTAGTTGTCTGCTTATTTTGGCATTGGCTACATTGGCGAAGCCTCTCAGGCTTGTGCTTCGTTTTATTCTTTCGGCAGCGGTTGGCGGAGGCTGCCTTTGGCTATGCAATCGGTTTGGCTTTCAAGTTGGGGTGAACCCTGCAACACTATGTGCAGTTGGGCTATTGGGGGCACCTGGCTTCGTTGGGTTACTTTTTTTAAGTTTTTTTCTGTAATTGAACTGTTAATGTTTGACATTGGGTTTGAAATGTGATATATTTTGTTGTGGATAATGTTGTGGATAATGTTGTGGACAATCGAAGCTTCCCTGTGCACAAAATTTTGGTTGTTTGCACCTTCACACACAAAAAATCCCTAAAATGGTAAGATTTAACCCCATTTCTTATCTTCGAAAAACTCACTGCTATGCAGTGAGTTTTTTCATAAAAAGTAGGTGAAAATTGTGGATAACTTAATAATTTTTATAGAAAAATTTCATGAGCAATTACTGGCACATAGCTTTTTGGAAGTCAAAGACCCCAACGGAGTGAAGATGCCTGGAATTTATATCCGTATGGAAAACCCTGTTTTGTATATTCTGGGTGTATTTAACAAGGAAACCCAGCAAAAAACTACGAATGTGCTAACTGCCTATACAAAACAGATGGCGAAAGTGTTGGAGGAAATGCGTTGTAATCACTTGGTTACCCTTGGAATACTGTTGTCTGACGAGGAAACGGAGAAATTTTCAGTGCCGTATACGGATGAGCGAATTCACGGGGTCAATTGGCGCTATTCGCCGAGTGAAAACAAGGTTTTTGCCGGTGCGGGAGAGCCAAACCGTCTTTTTGGAATTGAACGGCTATTGTTTTTGGCAGCCAAGGGGGAGGCTGTGGAAGCACCTCTAAAGCCTGCTTTGAAAAGCGGGAAGCCATGGGTATGCATTACGATTTTTTTGTTGTGCTTAATTTTGCTGATAGAAACCACCCTTTCGGGGAGGGGAGAAGCCATTATACAGGCGTTTGGCATCAGCCGTGGGGGTATTTTGAAGGGCGAGTATTACCGTTTCCTTACGTCTATGTTTTTGCACAGCGGCCCCATGCATTTGGTTTCAAACGGTATTTTCTTATATTATTTTGGTGTTAAGGCGGAGTATCTTTTTGGAAGATGGCGTTTTTTAGCCTTGTATTTGATTTCCGGCCTTTGCAGTGGAATTTGCAGCATACTATTCCATGATGTTTTAGCCATAGGGGCCTCGGGTGCCATATATGGTGTGCTGGGTGCCATGTTGGTGTTGACAAAGCAAAACGGCCCTCGTTATACCCAGATGAATTATGCTACCATGCTGCTTTTGGCATTTACCTCCATAGGCTTTGGTTTTTTGGATATGGGCGTGGATAATTTTGCCCATATCGGTGGTTTTCTTGGTGGAATTCTGGTATTCTTAATTTATAGGAAATACGACAGAAAAAACAAGGAGTTATCCACATAAATTCTGTGGATAATGGGGTAGTTATCCACCTTATAAATATGCACCACAAGGTGAATAATAAACGTTCCTTGTTTTTCAACGAAATTTTAACATAAAATTGTCGAAGCGAGAATTTTAGCACAACATATTGGGGTATACATAAAAAGTTGTCAACAGAAAAACTGTGGATAAGGCTGTTGAGCTGTTGATAACTTTGTTGATAAAGGGAAGGAACGAAACATGAATAGGCAACTGGAATTGCAAAAAAAAATCATAGAAAAATTTAAAAGCACTGCATTTGGGGAAAAGAGGCTTGTTTTTGGAGAAGGTGCCGAAGCGTCCACATTAATGATGATTGGTGAAGCGCCCGGAGGGGACGAGGAAAAGCAGGGCAGACCCTTTGTGGGAAAAGCGGGAAAAAATCTTTCCTCATTTTTGGAGGTCCTTGGCTTAAAGCGTGAGGAAATCTATATTTCCAATGTGGTGAAATTGCGCCCCACCAAAGAAAGCCCTAAAACGGGCAAAGCGGTAAATCGTCCCCCCTCGGGGGAGGAAATTGCTTTTTTCCTTCCATTTTTAAAAGAGGAAATACATATCATTTCTCCAAAAGTGATTGTCACCTTAGGAAATGTCCCGTTAAAGGCGGTGTCGGGGGAGAAAAGCATCACCATTGGCGACGTTCACGGCCGTGCGTATCCTTTGATGGATGGAATGGCGCTGTTTCCCTTATATCATCCCGCGGCGGTGATTTACAATCGGGATTTATCCCAAACTTATCAGGAGGATTTACAGGGCTTGAAAAAATTTTTATTGGAACGATAAAAAAGGAGGCAAAACCTATGGGAAAAACAGCAGTGATTTTTTGTTCTGAATACGGCAGTACAAAAAGATATGCAAGCTATATTGCCGAAAAATTACAGGCGGAGCTTTTTACTACGACGGAAATAAAGGAAATAGCTTCCTATGAAACCATTGTTTTCGGCGGAGGAATTTATGCCGGCGCATTGAATGGGGGCGACTGGTTGAAGAAAAATCAAGTGGCTCTATTGGATAAAAAATTAGTTATTTTTACTTGCAGCGTTGCGGATCCTCAGATTGAAAAAAATCAAGAAAGCATTCATATCGGGCTAAAAAAAAGCCTTACGGAAGAATTGGTTGACCATGCAAAGGTGTTTTATTTTCGAGGAGCTATGGATTATAAGCGCCTGAAGCTTACCCATAAGGGCATAATGAAGGTGATGTTTCAATTTTTAAAGCATAAAAAAGAACGCAGTGCGGAGGAAGATGGGATGCTGTCAATCCAAAATACCCCTGTAGATTATGTTGATGTCTCTCGAGCGGATGCATTGATTTTCTATGTAAAGGAATGAAGCTATGGAGTTTGAAGGAAAAATTGTCGTGCTTACAGGGGGCGTTCATGGGATAGGAAAAGCCATTGCTCAGGCGTTTTCCAAAGAAGGTGCCACACTTTGCATCATTGACCGAGAGGAAAACCCTTATTTTACCGGGGATATTGGGGATAAGGAAACCTTGGAGGCCTTTGCGAAAAAGGTGATCGATGACTATGGAAGGGTGGATTATTTAATCAATAATGCAATGCTTTCCATGGGAGGGCTGAATGCCTGCGGCTATGGTGCCTTTGACTACGTTTTGCGCATTGGGGTGGTTGCGCCATACTATTTAACAAAATTATTCAATTCCTATTTTGCCGCTGAGGGTGCGGCGATTGTGAATATTTCCTCCTCCAGAGATCGTATGAGCCAGCCTAACACGGAAAGCTATACGGCGGCAAAGGGTGCGCTTTCCTCCATGACCCATGCCTTGGCCATAAGCCTTGGAGGGCGGGTAAGGGTAAATTCTATTTCTCCCGGGTGGATTGATACGGCGTATACCGTTTATGATGGTGCGGATGCAGCCCAGCATCCGGTAAAGCGGGTGGGGCACCCATCGGATATTGCGAATATGGTACTGTTTTTATGCAGCCAAAAGGCTGGGTTTATTACGGGAGAGAATATTTGTGTTGACGGTGGTATGACACGCCAGATGATTTATCATGACGATAACGGTTGGTTTTTAGACGAATAGGGTGCCGATAAAGTCGACACCCTAAGACTGTTGAAAAACCTTGCGCGCCGCCCAAACCCGCTTGCTTTTTGTAAAAAGCAAGACCAAAAACTTTTGTGCAAATTGCATATTGATGCGGTTTGCAACGGGTCAAGGGTTTCACTTTATCGACACCCTTTGAAAATGTTTTACGAAACAGCCTTTTGTCCAAAACGGGCAAAACAGGCTGCTTTTTTTATTTTTTTCTAGCGGAGCAATTTATTTTGCCATTCCTCTTCCCGAAAGCCCACCAAAACAAAATCCTCCCCAATGAGTAAGGGATGTTTTACCAACAACCCATTTGTACTTAACAGCTCAAGCTGTTCCTCTTGGCTCATTTGGGGTAGTGTAAAAAAATAAGCTTCATTGCAAGACCCCTTTTTTTATATTATAATGGCTTCTGTTGGTATGGGCAAGAATCGTTAGTTGCTTTTTGAAAGCAACGGCTGTAAAATTAGGGCAACACCGCACAATTCGCAGCTGGCGCCTTGTACGCCCATCTGATTGCATCTTTTGACTGCACAGCTTGGCATACAGAACTATGCGGTATTACCTTAGAAAAAGTTTTGTATACTTAATATTGATTAGAATGGAAAAGCTTTTTTGGAGAAATATGAATAACCGGATTGGAGGAATGTTACATGAATTTTGGTTTTATTGGAGCAGGAAACATGGTAAGTGCCATTGTGAAGGGCATGACACGGGGTACAGGAAGCTTTGCGGGGGAAAATATTTTTCTCACAAGCAAAAGCGTAGTCTCTGCAAAAAAACTGGCAGAGGAATGCGGTGCAAATGTCTGCCAAACCTCCTTGGAGGTGATTGAGCATAGCGATGTGGTAATTCTTGGGGTAAAGCCTAACGTGCTGGCTGCTATTTTGCCCCAGCTGCAACAGGCGTTTGCCAAGAAAAATCCCCTGGTTGTTTCCATTGCCGCAGGGAAAACTCTAGATTATTTGAGGGGATATTTCCCCGAAAAAACAGGCATTGTAAGAGTAATGCCCAATATTAATGCAAAAATCGGTGCTTCCACCACAGGGCTTTGCGCAAATGAATATGTAAGTGGGGAAGAAAAGCAGCTAGTAAAGGATATTTTTTCCACAATCGGAACTGTTGCGGAAATTGAGGAGAGTCAGTTTTCCATATTTAGTGTGATTGGTGGTGCCTCCGTTGCCTTTGCATACTTATACATGGATGCCTTGGCCCGTGCCGCAGTGAAAGCAGGTATGCCAAAAAAACAGGCTTTGCAGCTTACGGCGGAAACGGTTTTAGGCAGTGCAAAAATGGTATTGGAGGGCGGCGAGGCACCATGGCCATTGATTGATCAGGTTTGCTCCCCTGGAGGCACAACCATTGAAGGGGTGACTGCGCTACAGGCAGGCGGGTTTGAAGCAACGCTGGTGAAGGCCTTTGATGCGGTATTGGCAAAGGATAAAGGCATCGGTGAAAAAAAATAAGTAAAAAAATTTTTTCTTTTAAGGATTATTTCTAATTTCCTTTTTTGGTACATAAGAATAAACGAGTATGAAATAAAAAAGGGGAAGCGGAATGTATCCAAACAATATGCGAAACAATATGCAAGACAACATGCGAAACAATATGCAAAATGCTATGCCGGGGATGTCCAAAACCGCCGACTATGGGCCGGATCCTTTTGTCGTAAATATTGATATGGTAACGAAGCAAAACCAGAATTACCGTACAGCGTTATGGACGGGGAAATACTTGCAAACCACCTTAATGAGCATTCCTCCCGGTGGTGATATTGGCCTAGAAATTCATCCGGATGTAGACCAGTTTATCCGTGTTGAGGATGGCGTTGGTGTTGTTCAAATGGGCAGCAGCAAGGATAAGCTGAACTATCAGAAGAATGTGGATGGGCGCTTTGCAATTTTTGTTCCTGCGGGAACATGGCATAACTTGATTAATATGGGCAATAAACCCCTGAAGGTTTATACCATCTATGCGCCGCCCCATCATCCAAGCGGAACGGTACATGCAACAAAGCAGGCGGCAGAGGAAGCCGAGGCACGCGAACACAAATCGAAATGAAAAAATCGTTCCTTCTGTATCCAAATTAAGGGGACGGGTGGGAGAAATACAACTAAAAAAACTGATGCTGTTATTTTTACGGCATCAGTTTTTTGTCGGCAAAAAGGCGGTTTTTTCCATAGAAATGGACATTGACAGGGAGGTATTAAAAGAAACAGAAAAATTGGTCAAACTTCCAGCTGCCACCTTCTTTTACCATAGTAAAGAAAAAATCTTCTGTTGAAAAATCACTGATGTTTTCGGGCTCCGTAAAAAAGATTTCATCTTCGTAGCCTTCTTCGCTGTTTGCATAATATGCAGTAGCGGTAAAGGTGATTTCATTTTCACTGCGCTCTACACTATGGAATACACGGCCTGCATAAGAAATATTTGAGCCTCGCCCTGCATCCAGCATATATAAGGCACCATCCTCACTCTCCATAAACCGTGAATCCCCGGGAGCAAGAATTTTTCCGCTAATAAAATCTTGGCTAAAGTAATTGGACAAATAGGTTTTAAAGGAATCATACAAATCAAAATTATCTTCGTCAACTTTATAAAAAACAAAACCATAATTTTCCAATGCTTGGTTGGTGTCACACTGAAAATTGCCAAAAGAAATTTTTAAATAAATGGCTTCCGCATCTTGATAAAGCTGTTTTAAGTCATCCTCCAAGGGGGGTAAGCCATCTTCCGAGGTATAGCTGTCATTGGAGGAGTGTGAAGCGGCGTCAGGGGGCGATTGCGACGAATTTGCACAGCCTGAAAAAACAAGGGGAAAAAGGACAAGGACTGACAGTATGATATTTCGTCTTTTTTTCATGAAAAAACTCCTTTTCATAGCGTATTTTCTTCTTTCTGCTATCGTAGCATATTTTTTTGATATTGATAAAGGAATTCAGAGGATTGACAAAAACAATTAAGAATTAGAGAAAAAATCATGGGCAGAAAATGCCATGCAG
>JAQUSU010000017.1:30193-33586 GCA_028710085.1 Anaerotignum sp. | reverse complement strand
GTTTGTCAACTTGGCCTTCCATTTCATGACCTAACAGGACTGCTACTACTTCGTCCTTGAGGTCTTCTTTCAATCTTGTGGATTCGCCGACCAGTTCCAGACCTACGTTCTGAACTTTACCGCTTCTTTGTTCAATAACTACAAATATCCCCTTACTCATGGGTTTGTCCTCCTTAATATTATCTATCTTTAAAATATAGCCGTTAGATAATAAATTTTTCTTCCAGCTTTTTCACAATTGCTTCTACAGCTTGCTCAGGTGTAAGGTCATTCAATACAGTTCCTGCACCCTTCATTTCCTTTGTAAAGGATTTGTATACATTGGTAGGAGATCCCTTCAAACCGATCATATCCAATTCCAAGCCGTCCTTAATATCTTCAAAGCCAATGGTTTTGACTTCCTTCTGATATGCCTCAAAAATGCCACCTACGGACATGTATCTAGGCTCTGCCAATTCCGCAATTGCGGTTAAAAGGCAAGGAGTTTTCACCTTAATAATATGGTATCCATCTTCAAACTGTCTTTTTACAACAACAAAATCTTTCCCTGCATCCACAATTTCTTCTACATAAGAAACCTGAGGCAAGTGCAATTTTTCCGCAATCTGAGGACCAACCTGCGCTGTGTCACCATCAATTGCCTGACGGCCTGTGATGATTAAATCGTAACCAACCTTCTTTAAAGCTCCTGCCAAAATACCAGAGGTAGCATAGGTATCGGAACCGCCGAATTCTCTTGCGGAAACCAAAAATGCTTCGTCACACCCCATAGCCAAGGCTTCTCTCAAAGCAATGTCTGCCTGAGGAGGACCCATGGATACTACGGATACGGTGCCGCCAAGTTTTTCTTTTAACGTTAAAGCAGCTTCAATCCCTGTTTTATCATCATGGTTAATAATAGAAGGAACACCATCACGAATCAGAGTGCCTGTCTTTGGATCAATCTTAACTTCTACGGTATCAGGTACCTGCTTGATACAAACAACTATTTTCATAGGAAAAGCTTCTCCTTTCAAATTTGCAAGTATTTTTTAAAACAATTTACTGTAAAACTATTTCAAGCCCATCCAATTGGAAACTACAATTTTCTGTACTTCGGAGGTGCCTTCGTAAATTTCTGTAATCTTTGCGTCACGCATCATTCTTTCAATAGGATAATCTCTTGTGTAGCCATATCCACCGAAAAGCTGAACGCATCTTCTTGTTACATCGCTTGCTGTTGCGCCTGCCAAATATTTTGCCATTGCAGACAAATGGCTGTATGGTCTGTGAGCATCCTTTTCGCAGGCTGCTTCATAAATCAACAGCTTAACAGCTTCAACCTTGGTTGCCATATCTGCCAATTCAAACTGTGTGTTCTGGAACTGACCGATTTTCTTTTTAAACTGCTTTCTTTCCATAACATATTTTACGCATTCGTCAATAGCGCCTTCTGCAATACCTAATGCCTGGGAAGCGATACCGATACGTCCGCCGTCTAAGGTCTGCATTGCAATTTTGAAGCCTTGTCCTTCTTTGCCCAAAAGATTTTCCTTGGGAATACGACAGTTTTCAAAAATCAATTCGCAGGTTGCGGAACCACGAATACCCATTTTTCTTTCTTTCTTTCCGATAGAGAACCCGGGTGTATCCTTTTCCACAATAAATGCGGAAATGCCGCGGTTGCCCTTTAGTTTGTCTGTCATTGCAATAATAACATATGTATCAGAATAGCCTGCGTTTGTGATAAACAACTTTGTACCATTGAGTACGTATTCATCACCATCCAGCTTTGCTGTTGTCTGCTGCATAGAGGAGTCTGTACCTGCACTGGGCTCGGTCAAACCAAAAGCACCCAATTTTTCGCCCTTTGCCAAGGGAACCAAATATTTCTGCTTTTGTTCCTCAGAACCAAACATATAGATTGGGCCTGCACATAAGGATGTATGAGCAGAAACAATGACTGCAGTTGTTGCACAAACCTTGCCAAGTTCTTCTACCGCCATGGCGTAGGTCAAATAATCGCCGCCGGCACCGCCGTATTCCTTTGGAAATGGAATACCCATAAAACCGAATCTTGCCAGCTTGCCTAATGTTTCCACAGGAAATCTTTCTTCTTCGTCCAGTTCTTCTGCCAAAGGCTTAACCTCTGTTTCGGCAAACTTTCTATAAAGATCTCGCAGCAAAACGTGCTCTTTAGAATAGCCAAACTCCATAAACTTGTTCCTCCTTAAATCATTTTCATGCTTATGCATAATTGTTATTTCTATAACGATTATAATTATGAGCAACTTTCGTGCCAAGTTGTTCTTCCGTTGATTTCTCTGGTTAATTTTAAATAAAATATAGATTATTGTTATAAAAAGTGTTAGAATGTAATAAGTTTATTGTTGCAATTATTTATTCTCACAAAAATGAGGTGTAATATCTTGTGAAACTGACAACAGAACTTTTTTTATCTCTTAACATACTTCCCAAAGTATTAGATAACATTAATGACGGGGTTAATGTGGTAGATACGGAGGGAATTCTCGTTTATGTCAATGAAATAAGTGTAAATTATGCTGGTAAGAAAAAAGAAGAAATGCTAGGCAAGGCAATTACCGATTTTTACCCTGCCGCTGTTTTGCTTACCGTTTTACAAGACCGAAAACCCGTTTTGGATAAAACAATTCATTTTGTTCCTCCAAAAAAGTATATCGTAAACTCCTACCCTATCTTTCACAATGGTGAATTTTTAGGGGCTTATTCCGTTTTTCAGGATATTCAGGAATTGGATCAGTTAAACAGTAAAATTAAAGAATTAGAAATACAGGTAAATTTGAATAAGCCTGAAGGGGACTTTAACCATGTGGTTCACTTAGGCACCATGCAAAGTGTGTTTCGGCAAGCCAAAAAAATTGTTGGTTCTCTGGGAGGGCCTCGTCATTCCATTATCACAGGGGCATCGGGTACCGGTAAAACGATGTTGGCAAATTTAATTTACAACTATGCCAAGGAAATTGGCGTAATTAGTAAAAACGCCCCGTTTATCGAAATTAACTGTGCTCAGTTTACCAACCCCGACATTGCAGCAATGGAAATATTTGGTTCTGTAGAAGGTGCATATACAGGCTCAAAAAAGAAAAAGGGGCTTTTTGAACAGGCAAACGGCGGAATTTTATTTCTGGATGAGGCACATACCATTGAAAACTATCAAAACCTGCTTTTAAAAGCCATTGAATCCGGCAAAATCCGCCGTATCGGTGACACCAAGGAAATTGATATTAATGTCATTGTCATTGCAGCCTCCACCAGAAATCTTCATGATGTTTTTTTGCCGGAGCTTTATCAGCGTTTGGGGCAATATGAAATGTATCTGCCCTCCTTACAGGAACGCTCCTTGGAGGAAAAGGAGCAGCTTTTGCTGCACTT
>JAQUSU010000017.1:2427-30093 GCA_028710085.1 Anaerotignum sp. | reverse complement strand
AAACGGCAGCTGACATTTTGCCAGCTGCCGTTTTATTGTTAAATCTCAATTTCAACTTCTTCTTTCTTTACTTCAGTGGTTTCACTATTCAGAATTCTCATAAATTCAACGCCTGTTATGGTTTCTTTTTCCAGAAGATATGCCGCAATTTCATCTACTTTTTCTCTGTTTTCAGAAATAATGGCATGCGCCTTGTCATGCGCCTCTTTTATCATTTGAATCACAGCTTTATCAATTTTTGCAGCGGTTTCGTTAGAGCACGCCAGCGTTGTATCTCCGCCTAAATATTGATTTTGCACTGTTTCCAAGGCAACCATGCCAAACTCTTCGCTCATACCATAACGGGTAATCATCGCCCGCGCCATTCTGGTGGCCTGCTCAATATCGTTGGAAGCCCCTGTGGTAATAGAATTGAAACAAATTTCCTCTGCCGCACGGCCGCCTGTCAGCGTTACAATTTTATTAAATGCCTTTTCCCGATCTATGAGGAAAAATTCGCCCTCATCCACCTGCATGGTATAGCCAAGGGCACCGGAGGTTCTGGGAATAATTGTTATTTTATGCACAGGCGCACAATTTTTTTGTTTTGCCGCTACCAAAGCGTGCCCAACCTCATGATACGCAATAATATTTTTCTCATGCTTGGAGATTACCGCGCCTTTTCGCTGATAGCCCGCCAGAATCACTTCAACGCTTTCCTCCAAATCGTTCTGCCCTACCGAAGAACGTCCTAGTCTGACAGCACGCAAAGCGCCTTCGTTAATAATATTTGCAAGCTCCGCTCCCGATGCACCGGAGGTCGCCCTGGCAATAGAACCGAAATCAATATTTTCTTCCATCGTTATTTTCTTGGCGTGAACCTTTAAAATAGCCTCTCGCCCTTTTAAATCGGGCAATTCCACAGGAATTCGTCTGTCAAAGCGGCCAGGGCGCAATAACGCCTTATCTAAGATTTCCGGTCTGTTTGTCGCCGCCAAAATAACAACGCCTTTTTGCCCGTCAAACCCGTCCATTTCGCTCAACAGCTGGTTTAAGGTCTGCTCTCTCTCGTCATTACCACCCATACCACCGCCATCTCTTTTCTTCCCGATGGTATCAATTTCATCAATAAACACAATGCAAGGGGCTTTTTCATTTGCCTGCTTAAACAAATCTCTTATTTTTGCCGCACCCATACCCACGAACATTTCAACAAATTCGGAGCCTGAAATTGAGAAAAAAGGTACATTTGCCTCGCCTGCAACTGCTTGGGCTAAAAGGGTTTTTCCTGTCCCCGGAGGGCCCACCAGCAAAGCGCCTTTTGGCATTTTTGCCCCAACCACAGTATATTTAAACGGATTATGAAGGAAATCAACAATTTCCGTAAGCGCCTCCTTTGCCTCATCTTGTCCCGCTACGTCAGCAAAGGTCTTGCCCGTTTGTGCCTTGACATAAACCTTTGCATTTGCCTTGCCAAAGGACATTGCATTTTGGCCAATGCCACCCATTTTGCCCATCATCTTGCTCATTACAAACCGCCAGAATAAACCAAACACAACCAGCATAATCACCGTGCTGACAAAGGGAGAAACCTCCTTTGGTTTCACCTCGTTAAACTTTACGCCCGCATCATCCAAGCGTTCCACCAGCATGCTATCATCCATACGTCCCGTTACATAAACCTTTTCGGGTTCAACCTCAGTTTCGCCCTCATTTATTCCTTTTAATACAAAGTAAATATTGTCCTCATTCACCTGAACTTCATTTACATTTTCACTCTTTAATTCACTTAAAAAAACATCATAAGTCACTTTTTCCATTGCATCCTTTGTGAATAAAGGCAGCAAAAACACATTAATTAACCCCATCAAAACCACAGCCAACAGCCAATAATAAATAAACGGCAACTTTTTATTTTTCATAAATTCACTCTCTTTCTTCTCCACCCCTGGCTTATGTATATTCTACAAAGCATAAAACTAAACCACTATTGTATGTTTCTCTTTATTTTTTCCAACACCTGATAAAACACAAACCATTCATCATCCGTGATGTTTTCGGCCATTTTTTCCTCCATCGATGTGATCCTCACCAGCATTTCTTGATAAAGGGTCATTGCTTCCTCTGTAAGGGTTATTTTTTTCAAGCGTGCATCCTGTTTAACGCTTTGCCTTTGAATCAAGCCCTTTCGTTCCAGATTTTGAATAATTCCTGATACAGTTGATCTTCTTACATTAAAATCAATCTCCAAGTCTCTTTGAAAAACATCTCTGTCTTGATTGTCAAAAAGATAGTGGATAATCCAAATCTGAATGGACGTTAAACTCTTTCCTTCTTTATCAAAAGTATTTTGGCCTATACAACGACAAATTGAATTTACTAATGTCTTAAGCTCTACACAAAATTTTGATTTATTGTCCATAACGCACCTCCGATTGTTAGGTTGCTGACAGTATAACATCCTAACAATCGAAAGGCAATTAAATATTAATTAAGATTTCCGAATAATTGCTTAATTTTCGTCTTTGCGCTGAATATCCGCTCCCAGCGCTCTTAGTTTTTCGTCTATTTTATAATATCCTCGTTCGATGTGATGAATATCTCCAATTTCCGTTTCTCCCTTTGCCGCCAATGCCGAAAGGATCAATGCCGCTCCTGCTCTTAAATCCGTTGCACGAACCTTGCTCCCCATCAGTTCGTCTACGCCTTCAATCACTGCATTCCGGCTTTCAATACGAATATCAGCCCCCATACGTTGAAGCTCTCCCGCATGGGTAAAGCGGTTCTCGAAAACAGTTTCCGTAATGACACTGGTTCCTTTTGCCAAAGTCATCAGACTCATAAATTGTGCCTGCATATCTGTTGGAAATCCCGGAAAGGGCATAGTTTTCAATTGCATGGGCTGAAGCTTGCCTTTTCTGTAAACGTGAAGCCCTTCAGGAACCGATTCAATTTTCACATTGCATTCCGCCAGCTTTGCAATCACGGGTTTCAAGTGCTCCTCTCTTACATTTTGTAAGATAATATCTCCACCGGTGATTGCCGCACCAACCATAAACGTCCCCGCCTCTATCCGGTCAGGGATTACTTGATGGGTTGTCCCAGTCAATTCCTTTACACCAATAATTTCAATAGTATCTGTGCCATCGCCTTGAATATTCGCTCCAATTTCACGCAAAAAATCTCCCAAATCAATAATTTCAGGTTCCGCCGCCGCATTTTCAATTACAGTGTTTCCCTTTGCCAAAACTGCTGCCATCATGATATTTTCTGTTGCCCCAACACTTGGAAAATCCAAATAAATATTGGCACCCTTCATTTTTTTTGCCGTTAATTCTATAATTCCATGTTCTTGTTTGCTTTTGGCACCCATGCTATGAAAGCCCTTTAAATGCAAATCAATCGGTCTGCTTCCTATTTGGCAGCCGCCTGGGTGGGGCAGTCTAGCCTGCCCGTATCTGGATAACAGCGGCCCTGCTACAAGAATAGAGGCTCTCATTTTTCCTGCTTGCTCATAATAACTTTCTAAAGATGTCAATTCTTTTGCACAAATAAAAATGGATTCTTTTACCTCATCATAAGAAACTTCGGCACCAAACCCTTTCAGAATTTCCAGCATATTTAAAATGTCTGTAAGCGGCGGAACATTTTCGATAATACATGGTTCTTGCGTCAACAGGCAGGCGGCTATAATCGGTAAGGCAGCATTTTTTGCCCCGCTGACGCGAACCATTCCCTGAAACGAATCCGTATGATGAATTACAAACTTTTCCATAACCATCCCTCGCATTTCTCTAAAAAAATATAAAATAATGATTGCTTCTTTAGTATGTCCGTAGGAAATAAAAGCAACCGAAAAAAAATCAACCGTTTTTGTAAAATTTTTGTTTAAATTCATGCTTTACAGTTTTAAATCTTCTGGTATAATAGATACATATCCCGCGGATGTAGTTCATCGGTAGAATGAAAGCTTCCCAAGCTTTAGAGGTGGGTTCGATTCCCATCATCCGCTTTTTGCAGTATTGCCAGAAAATGCTTGAAAATTTCAAGAAAGCTTGTTAAATCAACAAAAAGTTGGCTGAACAACCAAAAATGTAACGTAATCCACCGCGGAATAAGCTTCCAAAAATGTAAATAACCCCTCATCAGAGGGGTTTTTTGTTGCATGAAATCTGCTTTCTATTATTTTTTCTATGCAAACAGTTTAAATTCGTTAAATATTACATAAGATAAACGAAAAATATGGGGAAAACATTTGTAGACTTTGCTAAATGCATTTTATACATTTTTTTCTATTTGTTTGCAGTATATACAATTTTTCGCAACAGTGATATACTTAAAGCAAGAAAAAGCTTTTTTTAAATTTCTTGTAATATAAACCTTGAAAGGCATGAGCGTATTGATTGTGTTCAACAATGTTTCAAAAAGCTATCCAAACAACGAGTTAGGGGTGGAAAAAATATCTCTGGAAATTAAAGACGGGGATTTTGTCTTTCTTGTTGGAAAAACAGGCTCCGGAAAAAGCACCTTAATTAACCTGCTAACAGGAGACATAAAACCTACCTCAGGTGATATTATTGTAAATAACCTGTCGTTGAATAATTTGTCTCAAAAGGATTATCCCTACTACAGACGCATTTTGGGTATCATTAATAATGACTATTCACTTATTGAAAACAAAACAATCTATCAAAATTTAGAAATTGCCATGTTAGCAACGGGACAATCCAGCAAAACCATTCACAAATCCATTCCCTTGGCCCTGGGGCTTGTGGGAATGACAAAAAAAATGGACGATTATCCCCAAAACTTATCAGGCGGAGAAATTTTTAAAATTCTAATGGCAAGGGCTGTTGTAAATAATCCCAAAATCATTATTGCGGATGAACCAACGGCACATTTGGATTATGATTCTTCTCTTGATATTATGTCTTTATTCAACGAAATCAATCAGCTGGGAATTACAGTCATTATTGCTACCCATGCGAAAGAATTTGTAGACATAATGAAAAAACGAGTGATTACTTTACAAAACGGAAAAATTCTAGGAGATGTTAGTAAAGGAAAATATGGTTGGATTATATGAAAAAACGCAGAAGAAAAAATAATATAGGCAAAAAATTTTTTAATACTGTATTTGTTGGAACATACGTCAGTTTCATTTGCTTTTTATATCTATTTGCAACGCGTGTGACTCCTTGGGATATTGATTATTTTGTAAAACAAACCCAGCAACACACCTCAGCGCTGGTAGCAACCTTAAAATCCCAAAAAGACGCATTTGATGCAAAACGAGAAGCAGCTGCAATCGCCAAAGCCGTTTCCGAGGAAAAAAAGAACTCCGACGAAAACAAAAATCCCAAGGAAGAGGATGAAAAAACCACTGACGAAAAGATTCTGCAGTCTGATACCATAGATTTGATCTATTATTCCCAAAATGATTCCAGGTGGAAAACCACTATTTATGGCGGCGATAATATTATTGGTGTTTTTGGCTGTGGGCCGACTACCCTTGCTATGCTTGTAACTACCCTTACGGGCAACGAAATCACGCCAAATATGACGGCAAAATGGGCTTTAGATAACGGTCATTTCTGTAATGACAGTGGTTCTTACCACTCAATCATCCCAAATGGCGCGCAAAATTATGGCCTTACTTCTAAAAGCCTTAGTAATCCTTCAAAGGATACCATATTTCAGGAGCTGTCCAAAGGAAACCTTGTGGTTGTACTTATGGATAGAGGTATCTTTACCTCACAAGGGCACTTTATCATCCTTCGTGGCGTTACAGCCGATGGAAAGGTATTGATTGCAGATTCTCAAAGCCCCGAAAACAGCGAAGTAGCATGGGATATTGATACAATTATTAAGGAAGCCAAATATGCCGCAAGCTCTGGAGGACCTTTTTGGTCTGTTGGTAAAGCATAATCCTCTTTTTTGTTTTTTACATAAAAATAAAAAAGAGGATTTTTTCACGAAAAAAGGCTTGTGCCTGTTAAGCGCACAAAGCCTTTTCTTGATTCTAAAGGTTTTTCGTTCCTTATCCCCCATTATTTATTATAGAAGGAACTATTTCGACCAACTTTAAGACTAATCGCCTTATCAAACTGAATTGTATTTTGCAGGCTTCTTTTTATTTTTTTATAAATATCATTCATACGCTGCAACTCGGGGGTTTCAAACTGCTTTTCTTCCGTCTCTTTGCTGAGGGCAATTCTTGCCTGCTTTTCATCATTTTCAGATAGGACTTTCATTAAATCCTCCTGAGCATAGTCTATGTTTTCAAGCTCAAGCATCACCTGTGTACGCATTTTCATTAACAATCGGAAAGAATACAAGTCGTTGCGCTGTAGGCTCTCTGCCATTTGCTTTGTAACATCTTGCAATTCATTCACTTTGGTATATTTTTTTTGGAGGTTTAAAAGTATCCCAGTGAACACTGTATTCATGCTGTACACTTCCTTTATATCCCTAATTTTTCACCAACTGCGTTTGAGAAATACGGTCTGCTTCCTTAAAGGTGTTCCTAAGGTCAAGGAGCATAGACCTTAACTCTTTTATCATCTCAACATTTCTTCCCGCTTTAATTCTAGCAACCTGAAACTGGAAATACTCATACAGCTTTGAAATTTCATTGCCAACAGAATATGTCTTATCAAGGGTCTTATCCAAATATCGAATAATATCAGAAACCCGATTCATAGATGCCTCAAACTCAACAAAATCATCTTTTTTCAAGCACATTTCTGCCTTTGTAAGTCTTTTCGCAGATTCGTCAAACAAAAGCAACAAAAGCTCACCGGACGTCATTGTATTCACCGATTGCTGTTTATATTGCTGATAACCATATTGATTCATTTTTTTCGCCAGCCTTTCAACAAATTATTAACTGCTATAATCCGACAGCCAACTGCTCTGTGAATTCATCTTTTGCATAAGCACTTCTAATTGTGTAAATTGATCTTGATATCTTGTACGCTCGGTCTCTAATTTGTCTTCAAGAGTTTCAATAATATCATCAATATCGTCTATTTGTGTCTGCAAGGAATTGCTCAATAACGAGGTTGGTGATTTTGAATTACCAGCTTTTTGCACCAAAATCCCCTTTGTGGCGCCTGTGGTGGCAGCATACTTATCCGTAATCTTCTTCATTCTTGACATGATACCGCCCGTCAAAAGGCTGTCATCCGTTAGCTCCTCCGTAAATAGTGTTTTCACATTCTCCGGATCCTCTTCAAGGGCAGTCTTTAGTGCTGACTCATCCAGAGTTATTTTGCCATTGTCCTCCCAATCGGAAGAAACGGTGATTCCAATATCTTCGAGTGAAAACCCTTCCGTACTTGTATTCATAAAAACAAATCGCAAGTCACTGGTTAAGTTGGAAATATCAGAATCACCAGAAAGCATACCGACCTTCGCCTTTGTTTCCCAACTTGCAATCTCTTTTTCCGTCATATCTTCCTTTTGCTCATCCGTAAGAGGGGCATAATCCCTGTCGCGTTTTTCTGATACCGCAGTATTACTTGCCTCTACCATTGCGTTATATGCCTCAACCATGGATTTTATTGCACTGATTACTTTATCCGTATCAACTTTTGCATCAAAGGTAATTGCATCCGTTCCAGCAACATATTCCAGCTCATTAGATTCATTTTCCGCATAGCCAAACGTATCCTTCGCTACAATGTTCATGCCATTTAAAGAAAAGGTATTCGTCCCACGGGAAATTTCTACGGCATCGGCGCCACCTTCACCGTCATAGTCAACAAGAATAATTGCATCCTGACCCGCAACCGTTTTCGCATTCAATTCGTTGCTTGAGGAATCAATTTTCCCTTCGCTGTTTCTCTTGCCGAAAAGTAATCTTTCCAAGCTGTTCAGCGTTCCATCTGTAGCGCCAATTTCCACAGCGCCAGAGGCACCATCCTGGGTAGAAGCGATGGAGAAGGCGTCGCTATTTGCTTGATAGGACATGCTTACATCCGCATCCGTATCTGCATTGATTGCTGATATAATGTCCTTAAGGCTGGTTTTGCCTTCTTCGTATGTAATTTTGATGCTTTTCCCATTGATTCTGACTTCGTATTCAGTGCCATCCACAAGGCCTGCATTTTCCATATCCTTCAATCCAGATTCCTCAAGGGAGTTCTCCAGATTTAATTTATTGGAGGTACCGTTTGCAATACCAAAAACGCTGCCATTGCCCATCATGCCGATAGAGCCGCTAGACATCGTCAATACTGATGAAGTATCCTCCGTACCAGAAGGCGGCGTAACCGTTTTTATTTGAAGCTTACTGTTACTATCCAGCGTCACATCAAGTCTTCCGTTGCCAAAGGCAGAATCCAGTTCGTCCTGTAAATAATCAACAAAATCTTCTTCATTTAATTTTGTTTCGTCATCGAAGGTAATGGTTTTACTTGTGCCATTGTAATTAAAAATAAGGGACTTTCCCGACATTCTATCAGTAAAGTTTGTTTCCTCGTGAAGATTTTCAGGGTCAATTTGTGCAACTGTATCCAGCCCAGCGGCCGTAATGCTTGTGCCAACAATGGTGGAAGAGCCTGAGGTGATTCCCAAGGTACCCAAAAGTGTAGAATCCCCGCCGGTAATTGATAATGCATTCTCGCCACTACTAATATTATCAAAATTCAACTTTTCTCCGCTTGCCGATACGCTCATTACACTGCTCAGCTTCGCACCGCTGCTGATTTCCACATCGCCTAACGCTTCATTAATCCCCGCTGCAACCTCGGCTGCACTTGTATACAAGCTGCCATCCTCTTTTGCCGGCATAGTTACCAAATAACTGGTGCTTCCGTATTTCACTGTAAAGGATTTCCCTACTAAAGTACAGGAGTCTTCTGTGCCAAAACTAATTGCGTCGGTCTGTAAACAATTATTTGATAAGGCTTCCGTGGTCGTCAAGCTTGCATCCTTTGCCAACTGTTTTATCGCATTTACAGTAAGCTGCTGTCCGCTGGTAACCTTTCCCGAAACAGAAACACAATCGCTGTTATCTCCCGAAGCTGTAATCACACTTCTTGAATAAAAGCTGGCACTACTTAGGTTTGTACTGGATGAATAGGACGTATAGCTATCAGAAAAGCTGACCAGCTTGTCACTGATGGAACGGTATGCATCTGTTTTCCAAGATAATATAGTTTGATTTTGCTTTTGCTTTGCAATTTTAGTGCGTGTTGAAATTGTCATGCCGTCTATTAATGTATCAGTATCTAATCCGCTGACAAGGCCGCTAATACCACTGGAGGTACTTCCATATGCACTGCTACTAGACGATGATGATGTGAGGCTGCTTATTGATGCCATAGTATTCCTCCTTTTAATATAAAAAACGATTTCTTATCGATTCATAACAAATTTACCTCTATACTTCTTTTTCGACATATAGTATACTTTTATTAATAGTTCGGATTCACAAATAATAAATTATGAGGTGATACTCGTGTCAGTAATCATTACATTAACCAATCAAAAAGGCGGCGTAGGAAAAACAACAACTGCAGCCACCCTTATCACAGGCTTATCACTTCAAGAATATAAAGTTCTTGGAATTGATCTTGATCCCCAGGGAAACCTTGGGTTCTCATTAGGGCTGGATATTGAAAATACAGAAACAATCTACGATGTTTTTCGTGGTGCAGCAAATATCGAGGACGTAATTCAAAAAACAGAATATGGCGATATTATTACTTCAAATATTTTATTAAGCGGTGCGGAGCTTGAATTTAACCGTTCGGGCAGAGAATTTCTTTTAAAAGAAGCCCTCCAATCCGTCATGGACAAATATGATTATATCATAATAGATACTCCACCTGCATTAAATATATTAACGGTAAATGCCTATGTATGTTCTGACCACCTTGTTGTGCCTATGGTTCCTGAGATATTAAGCCTTCTTGGCGTTAGCCAGCTAAAGGAAACCGCGCAAACCGTAAAAAAATTCTACAACTCGAAATTAAATGTATTGGGACTATTACTTACAAAATATAATAGTCGTACAAACCTTGCAATTGAAGTTGGCGATTTAGCCGATGAAATTGCACAACAGCTGAATACCTCTTTATTTGAAGCGAAAATAAGAACCGGTGTAGCTGTTGCGGAAGCTCCGGCACACGGAACCTGCGTCCTTTTATATGCCCCCAGATCAAAGCCAACACTTGACTATATTGACTTTATCGAGGAAGTTCTTATTCGTTGTAAAGCAGCGAAAAAACAAAAGCTTACTCTGTGATGCTTTTTATCACCGAGGGAAGTTTTCAGGTAGGAATAAGCGCACTCAGCGTTTTTGCCTGTTTCGTCTATGGTAATGCCGCATAATTCTGTGCGACCAACTGTGCAGTCAGATTTTTCGGCAGACAAAACAAAAAGCGCAGTAAATACTGAAGGTATTTGCGAGCATTTTTGTCCAGACTGACGGAAAAGATGCAAGCAGATGTGCGTACAAGGCATCGGCCGCGAATTGTGCGGTGGTGCCCTAATTATTTTTGAAAAGAGGTAATATAATGGCGCGTAAAACAAATAAAACCGCCCATGTTCTGAACCTTATCTCAAAAGCTAAGGATGAACATCAAGCTATGGAAGAACAAATGGAAATTGATAATACAGGTTCTGATGTTTCAAATGATTTATTGTTTATGGGTATTGAGCCCTCCCATGATAAATCCATTTCAGAAGAAATTGATGAAAACCTGAAAGCTTTTGTAGAACAAGAAGAAAAAGTAGCTCCAGATGAACCCAATGGGCTGCAAGAAAATAGTGAACACGCAAAAGCGGAAATAAATATACAAAAGGAACAAGCGGTAAGCCCAGAATCCAATCCAGCTGCAAATGCTGATGAAAAAACGCTTGCGCCAACACACATAGAACCAGAAAAAACACCAATTTCTTCTGATAAAGTGAAGCAAGCACCCCCGAGCGAAGGTCCTGAGGAGCCGATTTTTCACTATTTAAATGTTTACGAAAGGCTTGTGTTGGAAAGGTTGGAGGAGTTTCAAGCTATGTTTGGTGTTTGCACTTGCCCAAGATGTACAGCCGATGTTATTTCAATCGCACTCACAAATCTTCCGGCCAAGTACATCGTAACTGACAATCCCCGCACCATCCCATTGCTCAGTTTTTATCGGGAAAAATATAAAACCTCTGTTGCCGCTCAATTATCACATGCTTGTGTGTTAGTAAAGCAAAAGCCTTTTCATTAATCAGGCACAAACATTAAAAAGCAGACACCATGTGCCTGCTTTGTTTTTTATCGTATAAAATAGTTCTTACCTTAAACTGTCTCTTTAATTTTTCTTTTTTCAAGCAAATGATCAATCACCTCAACCAAATTTCCGATTTCAGGCTTACTAATTTGCTCATCCGCACCAATCTGTTTTCCCTTTATGTATAACTCCTCATTAATCAGCGAGGAAAAAATAATAACCGGTATTTGCTTCAGAAGCTTATTGCTCTTAATTAATTTTGTTAATCTATGTCCATCCATTGCGGGCATCTCGATGTCTGTAATGACCAAAGCTACTTTTTCGGCCAAGCTCTGCTCATCTTGAATGGCCTCTAAAAAGTCCCAAGCCTCTTGCCCATTATCGAACTTGGTTATATTTTTAAACCCGGCTCTATGTAAACATTCCAATATCATTTTTGACAATAATATAGAATCTTCAGCCAGAATAATTGGTGCATCCGTTGTTTTTCTTACACCAAGCTTATTGATATCGTCAGCTTGTATGCCTGTGCGAGGCGCAATCTCAGATACTATTTTTTCAAAATCCAAAATTACAACCAAATTTCCATTTATTTCTGTTATGCCCGTAGCTACCCCTTCTTCGCCGCCGCTGACGGTCTTATCGGGTTTTTGAATCTCCGCCCAAGAAAGTCTAACAATTCCTTCCACGCTATCTACACGGAAAGCAATGTGCATTTTATTAAAATTTGTAACAATAAATAGATCTCGTTCACTACCTGATTTTTCATCACCAAACAGATAATTTGCTAGATTAACCACAGTAATAACGGTACCTCTTGGCTTAAAAATCCCCTCTACAACAGGATGGGCCAAAGGCATTGCTGTAACAGGCTCTGCCACCATAATTTCGCGCACCTTGGCAACATTTATTCCGTAAAGCTTTTCATTAATTTTAAATTCCATGATTTCTATTTCGTTTGTTCCTGTCTCAAGTAAAATCTCACTCTTGGTTTTTACGCCCATATGTATTCCTCCATTATATTGTAGTTATCTCTTTTATTTCTTTCATTAGAAATTTAACAATTAAACCGAAACTACATACTTGTAATTCTTTGTAAATTATTCTACCTACATAATACCACAAATTCACGCAAAATAAAGCAAAGTCAAGACGGTTTGTGAAATAATTTCATATTGTGATACATCAAATTTTTAAAGGATTAAAAAATAATTTCCTTTCTGCCAAACGATCTGATGTTTCCTTGCCCGTTGCTGCAATCAAAAACCAGAGTTCTTGCGTAATTTGCGCCTACCTCCTCGGCAATAATGGGAATGCCCTCTTCCCTTAAGGTTTGACGAACACTTTCTATATTACGCTGTCCAATATTTCCTAAGGAACCGCCCCCTGGAATATCAAACATTTTTGCGCCTCCCGCAATTTTTGCGGTGAGCCGTCTTTTGACTGCTCCAAACACTTCCATTTTTTTGATTGTTGCGCGAATTCCCGTATCGGCAAATTTAAATACATTTGAATCGGCGCTGATTTCTAATTTTTGCGGGAGCATAACATGAACCATGGCTCCAACCCTTGCAACGGGATCATATAAGCAAACCGCGACACACGAGCCAAGCGCATATGTAATTAAGCGCCCTTCCATTCTGGTAAACTTCATATCGGCAATCCCTACCGTAATCTCCTTAGCCATTCATAACACCCAGCTTATTCAATAAAAAATTTAACGACTTAATATCAGGCAGCATAATTAAATTACTCGTCATCTCTCCGCCATTATAGATAAATTTCCCGTCAACAATCATAATTTTGTCAGTAACATATCCATATTCTATCATAGGTACGGACATAATTCCACCCAACATATTGATTGCCATCGCAGGCACAGAAAGATTGATTGAAATATTGCTAAGCTGAGATACCGCGTTTGCATAAGAAGAAATGATGATATTACTTACCTCCGCAATTGCCGAAGCCCTAATTTCATCAATGTCTTCAAACCCATCAATTTTGCCTAGGGAAAGCCGTTCAAATACAATGTTTACAAATTCAAAATCCAACAAATAAAGCATGATCCCACTAAATTCACCGGTCATATGCACCAATACCGCTGCAACAATTTTTTCGGGCCCGCCTAAAAAATCAATCACCTGATTATATCCCATTAATTTCACTTCCGGTAAAGACATGGATATTTTTACAGATAATGTTTGTGAAAGAGCAGTTGCAGCATTCCCTGTGCCTATGCTTCCTATTTCTCGAAGCATATCTAAGGCAAAGCTGTTCATTTCCTGATAACTATTGATCTCCATCATTTCACCAACCATCTAAGTTTATTTTCTATTGCCTCAAATTATTAACTAGTTCCTGAATTTCATCCGCCGTTTGAACCACTCTCAGGGAATATTGATACGCCCTTTCTGCCTCAACCACCTTTGCAAATTCCTTTGCAATGTCTACGTTTGAACCCTCAAAACCGCCCCTTGTAACCTTGCCTTCAAGAACAATGATCTTGCCATTTTCCTCACTGGCAGTAAAGTTGCTGTCTCCAATGCTGAGCAAGCCTTGTGTTCGGGGAAAATCAACCACAATCGGTTCCGCATCCTCCAACAGAATTTCCGTGCCCTCCAGAGGGTTTCCGTCCTTATCCGTTTCGGTATCTTCATCTGTCACTTTGGTATCACCCGATTTAATTTTAATTGGGTCACCACTCGTTCCAATCACCAAATACCCCTCTTTTGACGCCAAATAAAAGCCGTCCTCTTTTTCTGATAAAACAAAGTTCCCACTCGTCGTATAGAGATATTCCTTTGTCTGGGGATTTTGCAGTACAAAAAAGCCTCGCCCCTCAATGGAAAAATCCAATTGGGATTCAGAAAGGTTCATGCTTCCCTTTTCGAAAGAAATATTGGTTTTCTCGGGCTTCACACCACTGCCGGACTTTACGTTTGAATCCTGTCCATCAACTCCCGCCATATTATTATAAAGCAAATCGGAAAAGCTTAAGCTTTTTGCTTTATACCCAGCCGTATTCACATTTGCAATGTTATTGGCAACCACGTCCAGCTTTGTTTGCTGGGCAGACGCACCAACCTTCCCATTATAAAAGGACATTTCCATAACGCATTTCTCCTTTACAAGTAACCAATGGAAGCATTTCAAAACGCTGACAATAACAGCCAGCATTCCTTTTTTTCCCATCACAAACGGTTTCCTAAGTAGCCTAATTATTGTACCCTACCAATTTCTGTTGCCTTGGCTGCCATGGAATCATACATTTTCAATATCTGAGCCGCACTTTGCAAGGTTCGTTGACTTACCAGCATATCGGTCATCTCATGCATAGGATCCACATTAGAGGTTTCCACATACTTCCAGAGCACAGCGGAATCCGCCGCTTGGGCTGCATCACCGCTCGTGAAAACACCTTCATCAACCTTGGTTAGGTTATCATAATTATTAAAATCCACAATTTTCAGCTTTGAAACAAGCTTCCCGGTGGCATCGTAAATCCCACCATCCTGGGTGACGTTAAAGTTATCGCTGGTCAGTTTGATAGGGCCGTTACTGCCAATAACTCTTCCAATACCCTGAAGCACGACATAGCCTTCCTCGTCAAGACCAAAGGAGCCATTTCGGGTATACACAGTTTTATCCTGCGTGGCAACTTCGAAAAAACCATCTCCATTAATTGCAAAATCCAATACGCTGCCGGTCTCCTCCCAGCCGCCGTCCGTAAAATCCGTCACTGTTTCGTAAGGAACGGTAATCATGGAGGAATTCCCCAAAGAGTCGCCTTCTGCCCCTAAAATATTGTTGCCGGTTCTGGACATCACCTCGTCTTTAAATGTGCCTGTAACCATTTTATCTGACTTATAACCACTGGTAGAAACATTCGCTAAATTATTACTGATCACATTTAGATTTTTATTTTGTGTAAGCATACTTGATGATAAATTATAAAAACCTTTATACATTTTATCCCTCCCCCAAACAACAATTACTCATTCAAAAACAGCCTTAGTTTTTTTAGTGCATTGGAATGAATTTGCGAAATTCTCGGTTCGCTGACTCCCAAAACAGCAGCAATCTCTTTCATATTTAAATCATGAACATAATGAAGTGAAACAACAAGCTTCTCTTTTTCTCTAAGGCTTTCCAAGCCTCGTTTTATTTCCTGCTCCAATTCCAAGCTATCTAAATGGTATTCCGGCATGGTTTCCGCATTGGTATTCATGATTTGGTTGTTATAACCACCATTTGCGGTTTCCTCAATCAGCATTTCAAAGGAAAGCACATTCATGAGATTTGTTTTTTGCAAATTCTCATAGTATTTCTCAACGGAAATATCTAAGTAAGCTGAAATTTCCTCATCGCTTGGCATTCTGCCCAACTCAGTATACAGTGCTCCCATGGCTTTATCCATATCCTTGGCAGCTTTTCTGACGCTTCTAGGTACCCAATCATTTTTTCTTGCAATATCAATGACAATCCCCCGAATGCGCTTGGAAATAAAGCTTTCAAACTTCACATTCATGTTCATGTCGTATTTATCAATGGAGCTCATTAACGCAAGAACGCCTTCATTTATAATATCGTCTATCTGCGTAAAATCACTATAAACACCCCGCATTTGGATCGCCACAGTTCTTACGATATAAACATACCTTAAGACCAGCTCATTTTTAATTTCCAAATCGCCGGTTGCTTTATATTCGGCAAATAGCTCTTCATTTGTCATTTCATTGCGTTTTTTCTTCAAAATCATTCTCGCTCCTATGTTATAACACAATATTTCCAATGGATTGAATCTGAACATTATTTGCTATCTCATTAAACGAAATTACACTCACATTCGGATAGAATTGCTCAATTAAACGATAGAAATAAACTCTTACCACATGGCTTGTCAGTATTACAGGCTTGATAGAGATGTCGTTGAATTTTTTAATATTCTCCGCAACCTGCAGCAGTACTTTTTGCAAAACATCAGGACTTAATGATAGATATACCCCATGCTCGCTTTTTGCCATGCTGGACACAATGACCTTCTCCAGCTCGGCATCCAAGGTAATCACCTTCATTTGTCCGCCTTCGCAGAACTTTCTGGTGATTGTACGCTTTAAAGCAACCCTGATGTTTTCGGTAATAATATCCAAGTCCTTGGTAACGGTGGCAGAATCCAAAATGGTTTCTATAATGGTGACCAAGTCCTTGATAGGCACACCCTCTTTTAAGAGGTTCGACAATATCTTTTGAAAGCTGCTGTAGGATATAATATTAGGGAAAGCCTCCTCAATCAGCTCAGGAATACTCCCCTTCACATTTTCAATCAGCTGCAATACCTCCGCTCTGGAGAGAAGCTCGTAGGAATGCTGAGAAACCATCTCTGACAAATGGGTCACCATAACGGAAAGGGGGTCAATGACCGTATACCCATAGATTTCAGCCAATTCTTTATTTTCAGGCATAATCCATTTACTGGGTATTCCATAGGCTGGCTCAATTGTGTCAATCCCGTCGATTTCACCCGCGGGGTCTGATGGCTCAATTGCCAAATAATAGTCCACCAAAATTTCTCCCGATGCAATAGCCTCACCCTTTATCTTAATTGCGTATTGATTGGGGTTTAAGGAGGCGCTGTCTCTGAGGCGAATGGAAGGAATTACGAATCCCATATCCTGGGCATATTGGCGCCTAAAAATAACAATTCTATTAATCAATTTTCCGCCACCTGCATCGTCAACCAGCGGAATGAGGCTATAACCAAATTCCATTTCCACCGGCTCAACACTTAACAGCGGATAAATATTGTTTACGTCTTTATAATAATCCTCTTCATTGGGCGTTTCTTGCACATACTGGGCTTCCTGTTGTGCCACAGCAGCTTCTTGGGAAATTTCCATTTTCATATTTCTTTGCACATAAATGCCTAACGAAAGGAGCATTGTCGAGGTTAGTATCAAGGGAATGGTGGGCGTTCCGGGAACTACCCCCAATATGCCCAAAATTCCGCCGCCAATCATCAATGCCTGGGGCTGCGCTAAAAACTGGGTAGCCACATCGGTATTCAAGCTTCCGTCCGATACGGCTCTGGTAACAATCATACCCGTCGCCGTTGAAATTAAAAGTGCGGGAATCTGAGAAACCAAGCCGTCACCAATGGTAGCGATAGAATAAACCTGCAATACCTCGGAAAAGGTCATGCCTGATTGCACCAAACCAATGATAATACCCGCAACAAAGTTGATCACCGTAATGATAATCGACATGATGGCGTCGCCTTTTACAATTTTGGTGGCACCATCCATTGCCCCATAAAAATCCGCTTCTTTTTGGATTTTATATCTTCTTACTTTTGCTTCCGCTTCTGTAACAAGCCCTGAGTTTAAATCTGCATCAATTGCCATCTGCTTCCCGGGCATAGCGTCCAAGGTAAACCTTGCTGCAACCTCAGCCACACGCTCAGCACCCTTGGAGATAACAATAAACTGAACAAGAACAATGATAATGAATATAATGGTACCTACAACCACATTCCCCTGTAAAACGAGGCTACCGAAGGCTGCAATAACCTGCCCTGCAGCACCCTCTTTTGTCAAAATCAGTCTGGTTGAAGATACATTCAAGCCAAGGCGAAACAGCGTTGTGATCAAAAGCAGTGATGGAAATATTGAAAATTCCAACGACTCCCGAATATTCATAGTAATCAGCAAAATAATGAGGGACACTGAAATATTAATAATAAATAATATATCCAGCACAAAGGGATTCAGCGGAATAATTAACAGTAATACAATTACTATTACAAATAATGAAACTACGTTTTGTAATATCTTTTTCATATCTCACACCATTTCAATTTAAAGTAGCTTTTTGTTTTTCAACTTATAAACATGTACCAATATCTCCGCAACCGTTCCATAAAAATCGGCGGGTATTTCTTGATTTATATCGGTAGTAGCAAAAATCGCCCGCGCTAACGGTTTATTTTCAAGAACAAAAACATCGTTCTCTTCCGCTTTTTTTATAATACGAAGGGCAACCTGATCCTGCCCCTTTGCCAAAAGGATTGGCGCCGTGTCTTTTTCCAAATCGTATTTTAGGGCAACGGCATAATGGGTAGGGTTCTTAATTATAACGTCAGCATTTGGAACGGCCTGCATCATACGAGACATTGCCATTCTACGCTGTAACTCCTTGATTTTGCCTTTGATCTGAGGGTTCCCTTCCATTTGTTTATACTCTTCCTTCATCTCATGCTTGGACATCTTGATTTGACGTTCATACTCCCACCATTGAAAAAAGAAATCAAATGCAGAGATTACAACAAAAGCTAAGCATATCTTAAAAACAAGAGCCATTGTTAAGTTCAAAAGAACAGCACAAGATGGGATTACATCCATTTGTATTGTTCTGGAAACGGCTAAAATACTTTTGGAAATAAAAGAATATAGCATTACAATGAGTATTGTGATTTTTATGATGCCTTTGATGACATCAAACAAGCTTCTTATAGAAAACAGTTTTTTAATCCCCTCAAGAGGATTCATTCTGTTAAATTTCGGTTTTAAGCTGTCTGTAACAAAGATCGGTTTCGTTTGTGCAACCGTTGCAACAATAGAAAGGAATGCTGAAATGCATATTACAGGTGCTGCAATTTGCACGAAGGCAAGGGCTGTTTCCTTTGCTACTTGCATTACAAAGCCATTCGTCATTTCCGTTTGGGTTTGTGCATATCCAAAGGCCTTGTACATAAAAGATTTCATATTTTCAATCATCTGAGGGAACATTATCTTCAGAGTAAAGAACGCCCCAATGAGGGATGCAACTGCAATAATGTCCTTGCTTATTAAGACATTACCTTTCTTTCGCTCGTCTTGCCTTCGCTTGGGCGAGGCCTTTTCGGTTTTTGAATCACCTGCCAATGTTCTCCCCCCTTTTTCACGAATCCTTACTTTTTAAATATAAAAGTACATCAAAGCACTATGATTTCATAGAAAAACATTGACCGCATAACAAAGTGCTTTTCTTATGCTGCCCGTCCTAAGCCATTTGGCTCAAAATACTTCTTACACCATCTACCATCGTAATCACCAATTGATTTAAGAAATCCGCCATTGGCGAAAATATCAAGAGCATTACCAATAGTCCCACAAAGATTTTCAGCTGAATATCGACAACAAAGACATTAATTTGGGGTATTGCTTTCATCAGTATCCCCATTCCCATAGCACAAAGAAATTCTATTGCGATAATAGGGAATGCCATTTTTAACGCTAATTCAGTACACAAAATAAAGGTGTCCATAACCGCTTGGGCCACTTCTTGCCCAAAAACAACTTGTCCAAAAGGGACAATATCGCTGGAATTTAATAAAATGTGAAGAATTGCCAAATGCGCATCGGTGACGAAAAATAAAAGCATAAATAAAACATTATAATATGTAGCACTTAAGGCAATGGAAGCATTGCTCCCGGCATCATATATCTTTGACATGGATAAACCAAGCTGCATATCAATCACTTCGCCTGCAAAAATAATGACAAATAAAAACAAGCTGATTACAAAGCCAACGGCAGCACCTACGGCAAATTCTTTCAATAAAAGAAATCCATATTCAAACATCCCCGAAAGCTGCATTTGCTGATGTGGCAGGGAAGTAAATACAATCATAGACAAAGCAAGAACCAGACCGGATTTGATTAAGCCAGGAACGTTTTTCCTGCCAAATATGGGATTCAAAAGAATAAATCCCGACATTCTCATTAAAATGAAGGAGAAAAACACAAAATTTTCCACATAATCCATCTGCTCATTGCCTCCGAAACTACATTATTTCCTAATGAATCACCCTCGTAAGTGCCGCCCGCCGAAAAAGCCGGCGGCGTTTCTATATCATAAGTTTGAAAATTTCATACAAAAAATCCTGTAATGTTTCAAGCATCCATGGCCCGCAAATCAAACAAACAGCAACAATAATCAAAACTTTGGGTACAAAGGTAATTGTTTGTTCATGAATCTGGGTTGCGGCCTGTATGATGGAAATAAAAACACCAATTACCATACTCAAAAGAAGAATAGGCCCTCCAATTTTCAGTACAACGATAATTGCTTCCCGCATAATACTGAAAGCTTCACTATTTGTCATCTATTATCCCCCTAACTAATTAAAGCCTTTAATCAATGTAGAGAATAACAACTGCCAGCCATTTACCGTAATAAATAACAAAATTTTAAACGGCATTGAAATCAAAGCAGGCGGTAGCATAATCATACCCATCGACATCAGTGTACTAGATACCACAATATCAATTAACAAAAACGGAAGGAATAAAAGGAAGCCTATGATAAATGCCCTTTTTAGCTCGCTGGTAATAAAGGAAGGTATGATAACCGTCATAGGCAAGTCTTCATATTTTTCCGTTACCTCATCCCCCGAAAACTCCATAAACATGTCCAAGGTATCCACCTCGGTCTGCTTGAGCATAAAGGTTTTCATTGGCCCAGAAGCACGTTCAATTGCCTCCGTAGCGGTTATTTCCTCATTTTTATAAGGTATGTAGGCGTTTTCATTTACTTGATCTATCACTGGAGACATAATGAATAAGGTAAGAAATAACGCAATGCCTACCAAAACAGTATTTGGCGGTGTTTGCTGAAGCCCCATGGCATTTCTTAAAAAAGACATCACGATAATAATTCTGGTAAATGATGTCATCATCATAATAATAGAAGGCAGCAGCGAAAGAACCGTAAGCATTAAAACTAGCTCTAATGTTTGCATTTGTCCGCCGTTTATATTAATAAAAGCATCATTCATGATAAACTCCCTCATACATCAAAATATTTCCTGTCCCTGTGCTTTGAAAAAATCAAAGGTAATACCGCATAATTTTGTATGTCCAGATGTGCAGTCAGATTTTTCGTCAGACAAAACAAAAGGCACAGCGAATACTGGAGGTATTTGCGAGCATTTTTGTGCAGGCTGACGGAAAAGATGCAATCAGATGGGCATACAAGGCGACAGCCGCGAATTGTGCGGTGTTGCCCAAATACATTATTTCTTTTTGTTGGTAAAATACTGTGATAAAACCTCCTTGAAGTCAAATTCCATTTTGCCGTGGAATTCCTCCATGTCTTGAAAGGCCTGTCCATCAATATTTCCCAATTCCTTGATTAGCATAATGCCATTTTGTGATAAGGACAACAAATAATAGTTTTTTTGAACCTTCAAAATCAAAATTGATTTATCCTGAGAAATGGGAAGCCTATCAACAATTTGCATATGCCGCGAGGCTCCATTTTTCATGGCTCTCACGCCGATATTTTTTGTGAACCAATAGCTCAGGAATAAAATCAAAGCAACTGCCAAAAAAGTAAAGAATATCATAAAAAAATCTTCGAAAATCAGTATCTCCCCCTATGCACTTAACCTAATACAGTAGTAACCGTCTTTAAAATTCTGTCGGGCTTAAAGGGCTTAACGATAAAATCCTTCGCGCCAGATTTGATTGCTTCAATAACCATAGCTTCCTGCCCCATAGCGGAACACATTACTACATTTGCGCTAGGATCAATCTGCTTAATTGCTTTTAGTGCCCCCAGCCCATCCATATTGGGCATGGTGATATCCATAATTACCAAATCCGGTCTGATTTGTGTATATTTTGTAACCGCCTCAACACCATCAGCAGCTTCATAAATATCGCTATATCCATTTTTCGTAAGTGCATCCTTAATCATCATCCTCATAAAAGAAGCATCATCCACCAATAAAATTTTTGACATTTAAATCATTCCTCTCTTTCCCTATATCAACCTGTCACCTTATATTTTTTAAAAACCTCTGTTACACGTACACCAAAGTTATCTTCAACAACAACAACATCACCCTTTGCAATACATTGACCATTTACATATATATCCACTTGCTCACCCGCAAGTTTATCCAAAACAATCAGTGAGCCTTTGTTATATTCAAGAATTTCCCGAACATTTTTTTTGGTGCGCCCAATTTCAACAGAAATTTCCAATGGCACATCCATTATCAGCTCAAGATTTTCCGCCCGTTCCTGAGGGGCATCCAACCCTTTGGCTTTCGGTAAATCAGCATTTGGTTTAACATTGATTACCCTTGGTTGTGCAGGCGGCGTATTGGGCTGGGGTGCTTGGCTAGGCTCAGCACTGGCCCTGACAGGTGTGCTTTCTGCCTTTGGAGCTACCGTGTTATTGGGTATTGTTTGCTCACTGGCTGCCACAGTGCTGTTTTGGTTTGTTTGATTAGCCACTGGCTGGGATAGTGCATTGTTACTTGTATCAGTCCCAAAGCTTTGTGCCAGCAGTTTTTCTATTTCCTCTTGCGACATCATCCGGTTAGAAGGAGGCTCTTCCTCCTGGGGTTCTTCGTCAAAAAAATTCTGATAATTCATTTCTTGGGCTTCTACTTGAGGCGCAGCTTCTTCCACCATATTGCCTGTCTCCGTTGGCTCCTCATGGGCCAATCCAAAACACGACAGCAGCTTTTTGGCCAAATCAATGGTCATAATATTTAAGAATTCGCTCTCTAACGAATTATCAACCTTTAATGAAAACCTTACAACAACCATTAGTTCATTGTCAAGCAAGTACTTTTCACTAAATTCTGCCACTGTATTAATTTCAAATGAATTCGGTGTAGAAATATTAATGGGTTCTCCAAGTAATTCCGACAAAGCTGTGGAGGAGGCTCCCATCATTTGGTTCATTACCTCGCATACTGCACTCATGTTCATCTCATTGAGTTCAAACTCTTCATCGGGAATCTCCATGCCCATAAGAATCTCAACAATCATCTTTACGTCATGCCTTTTCAGCAGCATAATATTACTGCCGCTTAAGCCTGTAACGTAGGTTATTTCTACAGCAACTGCCGGTTCCATATATGTAAACTCAAAATTATCTTTGCTTGATATCATTACATTTGGAACAGTAATATCAACTCTTCTATCAAGCATAGTAGAGACGGCTGTGGCTGATGCACCAAGACTGATGTTTAGAATTTCGCCAATCGCATCCATCTCCAATGAGTTGAAAATATTCTCATTCATAACTATAAATCCCCCCTTTTGCCATTCTTTTGTTTATTTGTTTCGCTTATTCTCACCGCCATATTTTTATTATGAACACCCAGTTTTCCCTGAAACCAAATGTTGTCCTCAACAAAAACATCAACGTGTGAGTTTTGGGGTCTATTCATATTTATGATGTCGCCCTGTTTCAGATCGTAAATATCTTGGAGCATAACCGTTGCGTCACAAATTTTTGCTGTCACTTCTAAATTCGAGTCTTTAATGAATTCGAAAATATCCTGCGTAGTAGTATCCTCATTGTTTCCCGCGGACTTGCCACTGGAGCCTTTTTTACTTTCCAAGATCGTAAAAATATTTGTTAAAAATGTGCCAGGAATACAAATATTTATTTTCCCCTCTACGCTATTGAGGATTACCTCAATAATTACAATCACTACAATTTCATCCATCCCAATTTCTTGCAGCAATCCATGGGAGGTTTCAACTTTTTCTATTGCAAAGTTTATATCAAGATAATTCGCCCACCCATCCTTCATAACCGCAACCAAATACTTCGCTATATTTTCGTAAAGCAAAAGCTCTATATCCGTATATGCATACTGCGAGGGAATATTTTCCGGCTCCTCACCCTTTCCCCCCAGCATTCGATCAACCATGCTGAGCATCAGCGGCGTTGTAATGTGCATAAAAATCGTTCCGCCGCCATTTTTTTCCCCTAAAGAAGCATTGATCATGGTTAGCGCATCATTATCAGACAGAGCGTTGCTAAATTCATAATAACGTTCCTCTTCTACCGTAATAAGAGAAACCTGGCTCGATATTCTAAGCAAGCTGTTTATTCTGGAAGAAGCAATTCTGCAATAATTCTCATAAGCACTTCTTAGGATATTCAATTTGTCCTTTGTGAATTTCTTAGGACTATAGAAATCATATTTTCGGTAGTTCTTGCCAGCATCTTTAGAGACATCTTCCTTAACGGCGCCTCCGCCCATCACTGAAGCAAGAAGCGCGTCTATCTGACCTTGGCTTAAAACTTCAGACATTTATTGCATTCACCCCTAGCATTATATATTGGCCCCGGGCCTCTTTTACCATTTAGTAAAACAGCTAACAATTATTGCGTGGCTTCGCTGCTTTCGGCTTGCGCTTCGTTTGCCTCGTTAGCTTCGTTTGCTTCGTTAGCTTCATCACCATATATCTCATTATAATAGTTATCTAACGATCTAACAACACTGTCATTTTTGGTAATTAAAATTTCTACCCGTCTATTTTTGGCTCTGCTTTCCCTTGTTTCAAAAGAGCTAATGGGTCTAAATTGACCAAACCCACTGGAAATCAGCTTCTCCGGTCCAATAATATTCTTTTTTTGTATATACACAAGAACCTCTGTGGCTCTGTTTGCTGATAAAAATCTATCGCTCACCACCTCATTTGGTTCTGTGGGACTTGCCTGGGAGGTATGCCCCAGTATCTGAATCTCTTTGACAGAATCGCTGGCGTCGTCTATGGCAAGGCATAATTGATCAAGCACATCCTTCCCCTCTTGCTTCAATATGTAGCTATCTCCGTCAAAAAAAATGTTATTTCGAAATGTAATAAATGTGAAACCTTCGCCCTTACTGATTTCTACGTCAGAATCAAGGCCATTCATTTCAACATATTTCGACAATTTATAATAAAGCTCATCAAAGTCCTCACTAAAATTGGTGTCCTCCCCATCGCCGTTAAAGCCACCCTCCAAATCGTAATTTCCTAAACTGCCATCAGAATTCTCAACAATTTGACTTACCTCTGCATCCGTTGGATTAAAGCTTTTTACAATCATTTTCCATTTTGTGCTATCAACTGAAGATATTGAGTAAAGCAATACGAAGAAACATAGGAGAAGTGTAACCATATCGCTGTAGGTATTCAGCCAATCATTAGAAATCCCGCCTTTTCTTTCTTTTTTTTTCATAGCTGCCCCCTGCGTTCTAAATTATTTCTCTGTCGATCTTAATTAAAAATAATCTTTATTGTATTATTCTTCTGCGGGAGGTTCATCCTTACCCTTTTTCTTTTTGCCGCCATTTTTTTCATATTGCGGCAAGTAAGTAATTAGCTTTTCCTTCAAGAAATTAGGGTTCTCACCCGCTTGAATTGCTAAAATTCCTTCAATGATTATTTTCCTGCATAGAATCTCTTCATCACTGCGCACTCTCAGTTTTTTTGCAATGGGCATAAAAAACAAATTGGCGAGCACAGAGCCGTAAAGCGTTGTAATTAATGCAACACCCATATTGCTACTAATTCCGTCCGCTCCATCCTCCATATTCATTGACATCAGCATGTTAACCAGACCGATCAGCGTACCAACCATGCCAAACGCAGGGGCATACCCTGCACCCTTTTCATAAAACTCAATAATTTCACTATGTCGTTCCTCAATATGCTCCAATGTATTATCCAATATTTCATTCACTTGTTGGGGTGTTGTGGAATCAACAATTAGCATTAATCCCTCTCGAAAAAAAGGATCTTGCATTGTGTTAGCCTTTTCTTCTAACGCAAGAAGTCCGCTCTTACGAGCAATAATTGCCAATTCATGTAACTGATCAATAAATTCCATGGCATTATAAGGATTTTTCAATAATATCTTGAACTGCTTTGGCAATTGTTTCAGTACTCTCGCTGGATAGCTTGCGATTAAAGCTGCAAGAGTTCCGCCTATTACAATAAAGATACTCTTCACATCCCAAAAGTTGCCCAAATCCTTTAAGCCAATACCAAAAATACAAAGAGCCAATCCCATTATAATTCCCACGAAAGTTGTAATGTCCATATTATGCCTCCAAAGCCATTATTTCTTATAAACAAATTTAATTTTACAACTTAGGGTGAATATTTAGCGTATGAATTGCTGAAAAATACTGAATGGATTTTTCGATAATTTCATCCGGTGTTTCTCTTACAATATAAAAGCTCATGTTATGCAAACTTATTTTTGATTCCGGAATACATTCAATCGTAACGATCTGCTCGCAATTTAATACAAAATTCTCACCATTTAGTTTCGTTAATTTTATCATAAAATCCTCCCGAAATCTTCCTAATTCATTCAATTATTTCTGATAAGCTCGGTTACATTAAATATACCCCCACAGCGCAACTCCTTCCCAAGAGCAATCCCCTTTCACAACGATTAACCTCACAAATTACGTTGTGTTTTTCTCAAGATAGCCTATAGAAGAGTAAACCGCAACCAAATACGGAAGCGGTTTACACCATATTTTTTTATATCCAATTCTCACAATTTCATATGTAGTAAAACATCAATTATCGCTTAATGTTTACAAGCTCTTCAAGCATTTCATCCGTTACAGAAATAATTCTTGTGTTTGCCTGAAAACCTCTTTGTGTCGTAATCATTTCAGAAAACTCTTTCGCCAAGTCAACATTTGACATTTCCAGACCATTACTTAAAATTGATCCCGTTGTGCCTTTACCAGGTTCATATGGCAAAACATATCCAGTGTTTTCACGGATTGTATAGTAAGGCCCCTGACTTTTCTCCAGCGCATTTGCATTTGGCACATTTGCAAGCGCCAACATACCTACTGTGACACTTTCCCCATCCGAGTCGCTGCCGATAATCTCACCAGTTTTAGAAATACTAATACTGTTTAGTTTCAGCGGAGTAGCATCGGCGGTGCCGGCAGCAACATAGTCCCCATTCTCATCAACATAGGCAACTCTGATTGCCTGAAGCGTAGTTGTATCTAAATCATTCTCCATATTTCCATCTTTATGCACATATCCATAAACGATATTACCACTGCCATCACACAGATATCCTTCGCCGTCAAAGGCAAAATTACCCACTCTGGATAACGACAGCTTTGTCATTTCTTGTGAAATTGCAGCCGGATCGTCACCGTCAGTTTTAATCGTAATGCCCTTATTCCCTACAATAAAAAACCCCTCACCATCAATCATACAGTCCATGGAGCTATCTGTTGGCGCATAAGCGCCGCTGGAAAACATGAGGTCAATCGTCCCTACTTCAGAACCATACCCCACCTGAGAAGGGTTGGAACCACCAAAAACATCATTCCCCTCACTTGAGGAGGATGTGGTTTGATAGATGGATTCCTTAAACGTTACTCTTCCGGCTTTATAACCATAGGTATTTACATTGGCAATATTATTGCCGATAACATCCATTTTTTGCTGGTGCGCACGAAGCCCCGCAATTCCTGAAAACATTGACTTTACCATAAATTGAAATCCCCCTTTGAATTACTATCAAGCTATTGTTTTTTCAAAAATAAGTTGCTCCTAAATTATTATAAAAGCTTTTATGCCTCTTCTATTTCATTCATATTGGTATCAAGTAGTAGTATCAGTAGTAGTATCAG
>JAQUSU010000017.1:0-2327 GCA_028710085.1 Anaerotignum sp. | reverse complement strand
AGTAGTAGTATCAGTAGTAGTATCAGGAAGCTTTCCAACCGCCATAATGGCAGAAAGCTTGTAGCTTTTTCCTTCGACAAAAACAACCTGTTCTCCCGAATACATACCTGTGGCTGTAACCGTTCCATAAAGCTCCGAAATTTTTCCATCACTGTCTGTCTGACCAATGGTTACGTCTTTGCCTACCAAGGAAGCCGCATAGGAAATAAGGGAAACATTTGTAATGTCCTCTATCGCCTGCACCGTAGTCATCATTGTCAACTGATTCATAAACTCACTTGAGTCCGTGGGATTAGTCATATCTTGGTTTTGCAGCTGCGCCGCCATTAGCTGATAAAAATCATCAATATCCAAAGTGCTTTTCCCCGTAGTTTCCGTTTTCAGCACAGAGCTGCTGCTCGTTGAAGTAGTCTTGTTGGGAATATTTGTCATGTAATCATTAATACTGGACATCTTTACACCTCCGCTCCTTCCAAGCTTTCAATGCCCAAACGCAATTTTTGGGCAAAGTCCAAATTCGGCTGGTCCTGTTCTTTCCGCTTATGATTTGAATCCTCTTGATTTTGCCCGTTATTTCCGCTTCCATCAAAATTTTCACTGCCTGCATTGTGTTCTTGGGCCTTATCATAATTATTTAAATTGACATTTACATCCTGCATCAAGCTGGATTGCACAACTTTAGACAAGGAATCTAAATTTGTAGCCAATAACGCTTTTGTTCCTTCATCGCTGCAAGAAAGAGAAACTGAAATTTTACCGTTATCAATTAAAAACTCTACATTAATTTCTCCCAATTCCTTTGGGGTTAACTTGATATTGACCTTTTGTACCTCATTATTTATTTTCTCAACAACCATGTTGCCGATTTCTTCCGCAACCTGTTTCCATGACGAAATCAAGGAAGGCTCACCCACCTTAATGGTAATCACGTCATCGGCTACATCATCCGAAGCCAATAACTGAACATCTGTCGTAATGGCGGTGCTGTCCACCCCTTCATTTTCCTGGGATAAAGTGCCCTGGCTATTTTGTTCATTCAAGAACCCATCCTGTTTCAGCCCTGCTGCCCCATTTGAGGCATTCTCCACCAAATTGGCAACAGAATTGGGGCTTAACAAAACAGTGTCCGTGCCATTGCCTTCCTCCTCCGCAACGCTCTGCCCTGCATATAGAAGGGGCGCCCGCTCAATCATTTGGATTTTTGGCATTTCATTTATGACGGAAGCTGTCTGCAAACCTGACAAATTCGCTGCCGTTTGCATAGCAGAATCCACAATTGCAGTTTGTGTTGTACTGCTTTGCTCATTTACCAAAGCGCTTGCATCCGCTTGCACTTCAGCTGCTAGATTAACGATCTTTGTAAGCTGTGCCGGATCAAACACACCGGAAGCATTGACAAGCAGCGATGCCAAGTCACTCACGCTTACATCCTCGTCCTTAGATGTTTCTGCATCCTCTGTTTCACCACCGGCATTTGTACCTTTAAAATCCTTCGGCTCCTTGGCAACCCCGTTGCTTTCATCAGACGACGTTTTTGAAGATGCACTTTTTATCATATCTTTGAAACTATCCTCTGATTTGCTGCTTTTTGATTTCACTTCGATTTTTCCACTTTCAGGAATGGTCTTATTCATTGAAACAGAACCAGTATTCAAGCAATCACCCCTTAAATTCATCGGCTACCAACATTTTCAAGCGTCATTATTATTCTTGATGAAAATTAAAATTTTAAATTGAAGCTATATTTTCCTTTTGCATTTGCGTCCTTTGGGTTTTACACCAGCTGCAATTTTCAAGGATACACCCTACGCAAACCTATACTTTTCCGGCTCAGAATGGTTTTTTTCTTACTATTTTTGTAATTTTTATTTTCTGTTATAAAAAGAAATTCACAAAAAGAATTCAAACAGTTCAAATATTTATTTTTTTTTAATATTTATAATCTTTTAATATTAATTACATATTATTGTATATTAACGCCAAGTTGTGGCATTTAAGGCTAATATTACTTTTATACTAGCATAATAACCCCTATTTTTCAATAGAAAGCCCATTCATTTAATATTAGATTTTTAAGTAAGTTACACTATTACAATTTATACGTTACTCATTTTGCTTTTTCTATGCGCATAATTATGATTGTGAAGCAGTAGCCTTTGATAATTTCGTGGGTTTCGAACACATTTTGTGCAAAAAAATTCAGAAAAGTTTGACATCCCTTCTCATTCCATGTAAAATATGTAGTGCAGTTTATGCACTCTTAGCTCAGGGGATAGAGCGTTCGGCTCCGGACCGAAAGGCCGCAGGTTCAAATCCTGTAGGGTGCA
>JAQUSU010000102.1 GCA_028710085.1 Anaerotignum sp. | reverse complement strand
CCAACACATGCATTGCGGGATGCCGTGGGAACAATTAGGGTGCGAAGCCCGCCGTCAATCAGCTGAAAAGGCTTTTTTCTATCAAAACATGCTACGTCTGTTTGCAAGGCCTCGGCAATTTCGTTCCAGCTGATTTCTCTTTCCAGAAATTGAGGCTCGGGTGCCATAATGTAAACGGCATCCTCCTTCTTTATGTGATTAAATACGGAAAGGACTTCGCCCTTGACTTTGATTTTTAATTCCGTTTCCCTCAAAAGCTCAGGATTTGTGGAAATTAGGTCATACATGATTGCGATGGTTGCATGACCACAAAAAGCAACCTCGCATTCTGAGGAATAAAATTTCAGTGTAAATTGCTTATCCTTTCTGCTTACATAACCAACTTCATTTACAAAACCCCTTAATTCACTTGCCAATTTCTGCATTTCTTTCTCACTCAAAGCATCTGGACGCTCCATGAGCACATACCCGGCAGGGTTCCCTGAGGCAGCACCCTTTGTAAAGGCATCAATTTTCTTAAAATTCAGTATTTTCATATGCAAATCTCCTTAATTGATAAAGAAGCGATCTTCATTCAAATGGGTTGGTGAGGTCAAGAAAACAAGCTTTAATGTTGTTTCTCCCGTGTTTGACAATCTGTGAACCATGTTGGGAAGTACGGTGAAAACATCACCGGCATTTAGAACGCAGTTTTCTGCCCATTGAACCTGCCCATCCGCCAAAATTCCTATTTCCATGTTACCTTGACCCTCTAAAACATGATAAATTTCTTGACCTTTGGTATGATAATGGGCGCCCAGTTTTCTTTTTGGCTTCAATGCAGCGAGGATAAAGGACGGTTCGCCATCAACAATCCTCAGGGTTTGAATGTCGGATTGTTCATCCTGCTGCAAGCTGTTAAAACAGTTGTTGATATTAATTACATTCACGTAATCCCTCTTTTCTGTTCATACAATTTTATGTTGGTGTGCACACAATAGAGTATAACTCTTGAAATTGTATGCAGTCAATGCTATAATGTGTGCATAACAATCGGAGGGAACGGATTATGTGGAAACCCAAAATCATAAATACAGACAATTTTTTATATCTTGCCGTAGCGGATGCATTGGAAAATGACATCAGAAAGGGTGTATTAAAGCCGGGGGAAAAACTGCCTGCTCATAGAGAGCTTGCCGATATTATCGGGATCAATGTTTCAACAGCCACCAGAGCATATCAGGAGGCGGAGCGCAGAGGGCTGATCACCGGTACGACTGGACGGGGGACATATGTGTCCTCTGCCTTTCGTACGGACCCAAATATTTTGGATATTGACACAAATACACCTGCATATATTGATCTTGGCCCTGTGTACCCCTTATATAGCCAAGAAACGGAGCTGTTTGAACTGATGGAGAAGCTTAACCGCAAGGGGCAGCTCAATGAGTTTGCGAAATATTCCAATCCCCAGGGGCACCCCCAGCATCGGGAGGCCGGTGCAAAATGGATGATGAGTTATGGAATTAATGCTTCGCCAGAGGACATTATTATTTGTGCGGGAACCCAGCATGCCTTGACCTGCTGTTTTGTTTCCTTATTTCAGCCGGGGGACAGCATCGGTGTAGATAAATTGACATATTCCGGACTAAAAGCATTGGTGAAGGAGCTGAAAATAAAATTAGTGCCCATTGACTTTGACGGGGAAGGCATGAACCCCGAAAATCTTGATTCAGCCTGTCATCGTGAACAACTGAAGGGAATTTATATTATGTCGGGCACACAAAATCCCACAACGATTACCATGACCTGGGGAAGAAAAAAGGAGCTTGCGGAGGTTGCACTTCGAAATCACCTCATTGTGATTGAAGATAATACGTATGGCTTTACCCTTGAAAGCAAATTGCTATCCATGTATTCACTCATTCCTGAGCAATGTATTCATATTGAAGGCCTTTCCAAGGCGTTTTTTGCCGGTTTGCGTATTGCCTTTGTGGTAGCGGCAAAGCCGTTCAAAAACCGAATGATAAAAGCCGTTCTTAATACCATTTGGATGGCGCCGACACTCAATTCGGCTATCGTTGCTGAGGCGATTATGGGAGGCTATGCAGAAAAAATAGTAGCATCTAAATTGGTGGAGGCAAAAAAACGGTATGAAATTGCCCAAAAGCATCTAGAAGGCTATACCTTTCATGGATTTCCAAACACATATTTTATTTGGCTGGAACTACCTGACCACTGGAATGCCTATGAATTTGAAATGTATGCAAGAAAAGGCGGTATCAATCTTTTTAGTGCCGAGAAATTTATCGTTGGAAGCACATTGCCGCCCAAGGCAGTTCGTATTTCCTTAAGCGGCGTTGATTCAAGGGAAACATTGGAAGAAGGGTTAAAAGGCGTTGCGGCATTGCTGAAGGAGGAACCCTTCGAGTTTCATTCTGTTTTGTAACACTGAAGGCAAAGTTAAAACCTTGAGGGCTTTGCCCTCAAACACCCACAAGGGTGAAACCCTTGACCCATCTAGTCGAAAGGGTGCCGACAAAGTCGGCACCCTTTCGGTTTTTCTATATTTGTATCATAAAAGTTTTTTCTTTTGTAGTATAACAATTTATCTGAACGGTAAGGGGAAGTTATACGAATTAAGGAATTAAAATTGTCTTACAGCATTCTCCGCTTTTCATCAAGCGCAGACCTTCTTGGAACTCTTCCAAGGGTAGTGTGTGCGTGATAATGGGGGAGAGATCCAATCCGCCTGCAAGAAGGCCTTTTGCATCCTCCCAGGTTTTATACATCAATCTTCCGGCAATGCCTTTGATGACCTTGCCGCTATAAACAAATTCCGAAAAATTAAAGTCAACGGAGCCATCGGGTAGACCTGCCGCCGCCATTTTTCCCTCGGGAGCCATGCATTCGATCGCTGTTTTGATTGCACGGATATTTCCCGTAAATTCAATGACAACCTCAGCGCCATAAGCGGTTTTTTCTTTGATTGCCTTTACTACATCAACCTCCATGGGGTTCAAAACCTCATCCGCGCCCATTTTCAATGCCAATTCGCCACGCTGCTTATTGATTTCAACGGCGAATACCTTTGCGGCACCGCATTTTTTTGCAACAGCAACTGCCATGACACCGATGGGGCCGCATCCGTTTACCAGAACTGTTTTTCCGGCAACAGGGAACTCCATTGCGGCGTGAACGGCTACGCCGAAGGGTTCCATAATAGAAACAATTTCCACAGGTGTGGAAGGATCATAAACAACGGCATTTTCTGCGGGTATTGAAATATATTCAGCAAAGCAGCCATCTCTGGCTACACCGATTGTTTTTGTATTTGGGCAAACATGCTCATAGCCATTGTGGCAAAGGGCACAGGAATTACAAACAATATGTGTTTCAGCGGAAACCAAATCACCAATTTTAATTGTCGTTACATCTTCACCAACGGCAATGACTTCCCCTGCAAATTCATGTCCGATAATTGAGGGGGGATTTAGTCGTTTTTGTGACCATTCGTTCCAATCCATAATATGCACGTCGGTTCCGCAAACAGCCGTTGCCTTTACCTTTACAAGAATATCGTTGGTACCATAGGTGGGAATGGGTCTTTCGGTGAGAACCAATGCACCAACTTCCGGCCTTTCTTTGATAACGCATTTCATCATTTGGGTCATTTTTTTTCCTCCTTTGAATAAAGAATTGGCTAAAATAACATATTATTAATTATTATTTTAAGTGATGTATGTCGATTTGTACAATACATAAATATTTTCGTATCATAAATTTTATTTATTATTGAGTATTTGAATACAAAAAAAACCTCCAAAAAAATTACTTTTTTAGAGGTTTTTCGTTTAATGGTTGTTCTTGTAGAGAAGGCCTTGCAGATTCTTGAATAAAGTCAAGAATTCTTTGGGTTAGCGGCTGCAGGTGGCTGTCTTTTCGATATAGAATTCCGATTGTAAGAAACATTGGCTCTTGAAATGGCCTTGTGACCAATGATTTATGGGCATAGAGTGCACGAGGGATATTGTTTTTATCCACGTTAATGATGCCTGAGCTGCCGCCCAAGAGAATTTCTTCAATGTAGCTTGTTTGGTGTACATGCTTAGAGGCAACCTTTAAATGAATATTTCTTTTTGCGGCTTCCATTTCCAGTCGTTTGGGTAAATAAGAGGAGGCACCAAGACTTGCGATGGGGGTAGTGCTTAAGAGTTGCATGGGGATTTTATCATATTGCGCCAGCTTGCTGTCTTCGTGAATCAAAAGGCAAATTTCCTGCTGATATAGGGGAATTGATGCAACGGGAAAGTCGGAAATATCCTCAGGGATTACGTTAATTGCAACATCAACCTCACCGTTTGAAATTTTTTCAATATGATAGTAAGCGCCCCCTTCATCAAAAAAAACTTCTTCATTTTCCGCCAAGGAGGGCAGGAAATACTGATAAATCCGATGCACAATATTAGGCGGTGCTGTGGGGGAAAGGCCAAGACGTAGGGTTCTTTTCTGGTTTCGGCTTTTTGCCAGCATCTCAGACTCTATCTCACGCAATTCCTCAAGAATGGGGCTGATTTTTGCGATGAAGGCTTCACCATCGGGCGTAAAAAGCACTTTTTTGGGCGTTCGAATGATCAGCTTTACATTAAATTCTGCTTCCAGCTTGCGAATTGCCGCAGAAATAGCCGGTTGAGAAACGAAAAGTGCCTCGGCCGCTTTTGTAAAGTTTTTGTATTTATAGATTGCTTCTAAGTATTCCAATGCTTTAAATTGCATATCGAATCCCCTTTAATTTTCGCATCTCAAATTTGGGAAGCACTGATTAATTCCGTGTGAACAGCTAACTGCTTGGTAAATTTTCCACTTGAACGGCGTCAAAAAGCCTCGCAATAGCGTTGCTATTCCTACGTTTTTTTCCTTGCCAATTGAAAAATTTCCTCGACCATCTGCACACCCTCCATTAAATCAGCGCTTCCTTAGACTTTTTTATTATAACACAAAAATATAATAGAAACCAGAAGAGCGGGAATTTGTAAGCAAAAATACAAACTCAAAAACCAAGGATTTGGTACATACTTCTTATTTTTAAGGGGAATTCTATATCGTAGTTCAGGGAAGCGCTAATTCATTCTATGTGCACATGAAATTAGTGTTTCCTTACAAAAGAATTGAAACTGGCGGCAGTTTATTCACGTTTGTATCGTTATAAAATGGTATAGGTAATCATTACCAAAAGAAAAAATAATTTTTTTTGGTGAAAATTGTTGACAAAACCAATCGTTATACCTTAAAATAATCCTGTTTTCAATCGCGTATAGCGAGAACACTTTTGACCAGTTTCTTTTTGAAGCTTAAGGCCATACGGACAGCCGGGTCAACTGCCGATTGTGAAGCAATTCTTCACATTATTGATTGCGTTAAGAGCGCAACTTTTATAAGTTGGCAACTCAATTGCCAGTTGGTTACTTCATAACCAAGTGTACTAGGGTACACACTTGTGAAACGGTCAATAAGAGTAGTAAAAGTAGTTCTTACTATATAGACTCTGAAAACAATGATGGAACAGGCAAAATTCGCTCTACGCAAGTGTAGAGGTCTGGATTTTTGTGTGTACCCAAAATTAATTTGAACGGTTTATAAGATGTGCCATGGTATGCTGTGGTGCATCTTTTTTTGTTTGGGGGGATTCAAAATGGCGGATAAAATGAAATTATATGGTTTTAATAATCTCACAAAATCGTTGAGCTTTAATATTTACGATATATGCTATGCCAAAACGGCGAGAGAACAGCAGGATTATATTAAATATATCAACGAGCAGTATAATTCAGAGCGTTTGACGGCGATTTTAACGAAGCTTACGGAAATGATTGGCGCAACAGTGTTGAATATTTCCAAGCAGGACTATGAGCCTCAAGGTGCAAGCGTGACTTTTTTGATTGCTGAGGTAAATATGGCAAAAACCCGCAGCGGCGAAACCGTTGTGGCGCATTTGGATAAAAGCCATGTTACCGTGCACACCTATCCTGAATACCATCCGGAAACCTCCATTGCCACTTTTCGTGTGGATATTGATGTGGCAACCTGCGGGGAAATTACACCCCTGTCCACGCTGGATTTTTTGATTGGAAGCTTCGATTCTGACATTATCACCATGGATTACCGTGTGCGTGGGTTTACCCGAGATTTGGAGGGGCAAAAGCTGTTTATTGACCACAATATTACGTCGATTCAAGATTATATCCACAGTGATATTTTGCATAAATATGATGCCATTGATGTGAATATTTATCAGTCCAATATTTTTCATACGAAAATGCTCATAAAGGATTTGGTGCTACAAAATTACTTGTTTAATTCAGATGTTTATGAAATTCCGCCCAAAATCCGTTTGGATATTACAAACGCATTGCGGCAGGAAATGATTGAAATATTTAGTGGCTCGAATATTTATCAGGAGGTGAAGCAGTGAAGGATCAAAGTAAAATGCCGCTCATGGAAGCACTGGAGCGGATGCGACACGAACGATTGGTGCCCTTTGATGTGCCAGGGCATAAGCACGGAAAGGGAAATCCACAGCTCACGGAATTTTTGGGCGAAAAATGTCTGTCCGTGGACGTCAATTCCATGAAGCCCTTGGACAATCTTTGCCATCCTGTCAGTGTGATTAAAGAAGCGGAGGAGCTTGCCGCTGAGGCGTTCGGTGCGGCACAATCCTTTTTTATGGTGGGTGGAACAACCTCTGCGGTGCAAACCATGATTCTTTCCAGTGTAAAAAGTGGCGATGAAATCATTCTGCCCCGAAATGTTCACCAAAGTGTGATTAATGCATTGGTGCTTTGCGGTGCAGTGCCTGTTTACATCAATCCCCAAATGAATAAAAATCTGGGGATTGCCTTGGGAATGTCCGTTGATGATGTAAAGAGAACCATCGAGGCGCATCCTAACGCCAAAGCGATTTTGGTAAATAACCCCACCTACTACGGCATTTGCTCCGATTTAAGGCAAATTACCCAAATTGCCCATGAAAAGGG
>JAQUSU010000101.1:4750-7158 GCA_028710085.1 Anaerotignum sp. | reverse complement strand
GGACAAGCCATCATCGAGGGCGTAATGATGCGTGGGAAAAGGATATATGCCATGGCTGTGAGAAATCCGGCAGGCGGAATTACCATTGAGAAAAACGAATGGGGCGGAATTGGTAGCAAGGGAATCTTTAAGTATCCCATTTTTCGTGGAATTGCCGCGTTTGTGGATTCTTTAATCACAGGCACGAAGATATTAATGCATTCTGCGGAAATCGCCGGTGAGGATTGGGCAGAGGAAGACTTATCCCCTTTTGAAAAATTTTTGCAGGACAAATTTGGAGATAAAATCAATGACATTTTGATTTATTTTAGCGTTACCGTTTCTATGATTCTAGGCATGGGACTATTTTTTCTTCTTCCCGTGTGGTTGGGTAATTTTTTTAAGACCATCGTGCCTGTATGGGGGTTGGGAATCATTGAAGGCTTGATTCGTATTGCAATTTTTTTGTTGTATTTATTCTTAATTTCCAGAATGAAGGAAATTAAGCGTGTATTTCAGTATCACGGGGCGGAGCATAAAACCATCAACTGCTTTGAAAGCGGTAAGGAGTTAACGGTAGAAAATGTAATGCCCTGCACTCGCTTACATAAGCGCTGCGGAACCAGCTTTTTGATGTTTGTTATGATTATCAGTATGGTTGTATTCTTTTTTGTGCGTACGGATACTATTATTTTACGGTTGATTTCCAGAATTCTTTTGGTGCCCTTTATTGCTGGAATTTCTTATGAGGTCATTCGTTGGGCCGGCAAATCCGACAGTAAATTTGTTTCCGCGGTTAGTTATCCCGGATTATGCTTGCAAAAAATAACAACAGCCGAACCAGACGGCCCCCAAATCGAAACAGCAATTGCTGCCATGAAGGGAGTATTGGAAGATGAAGGTGAATAAGACCACAGGCGAGGCCTTGCTGGAGGGTAAGGCACGTTTGAAGGTTGCCGGAAAGGATAATTATGCTTTTGAGGCGGAGCTTTTGCTTATGGAGGCATGTGGACTAAGCCGTGTGGCGCTTTTTACCCAAGGGGAACAACCGATTTCTTCTGAACAGGAGGAAAGGTACGAAAATTACTTGAGCCAAAGGGAAGAAAACCGCCCATTGCAATATATTTTGGGGCAATGCGAGTTTATGGGGCTATCCTTTTTGGTTGGAGAGGGTGTTTTGATTCCCCGCAGTGATACGGAAGTTTTGGTGGAAACGATTTTGGAAATTTCCAAGCGGGATAAGCTTGAAAAGATAATTGATTTGGGGACGGGAAGCGGATGCATTCCCATTTGCCTTGCCCATTACGGCAAAATCCAATGCATTGGTGTGGATATTAGCCCAAAAGCCTTGGATTTTGCGAAAAAAAACGCAGTGCAAAACGATGTGAACATTCAATGGGTGGAAAGCGACTTATTTTCTCATGTACCCCATGGGTGGAAGGGAAGCTTTGACGCCATTGTTTCCAATCCGCCATATATTGCGAAGAAGGAGATTGCCACTTTAATGCCTGAGGTGCGGGATTTTGAACCCGAAAATGCCTTGGACGGCGGAGCGGACGGACTGTACTTTTATCGGCGCATTCTAAAAGAGAGCCGCCTTTGGCTGAAAGAGGGCGGATGGCTGTTTTTTGAAATAGGCTATGATCAGGGGCAGGCACTGCTTTTTATGATGAAGGAAGCCGGTTTTTCTCAATGTACCCTGAGAAAGGATTTGGCAGGACTAGACAGAGTTGTTTTTGGAAAATATAAAGAAATAAATGAGGTGTAACCATGTTTGATCGATTGGCTGAGATTGAAAGTAAATATATGGATTTGGCGGATCAGGTGAACGATCCCGACATCATCGCCAACCAATCGGAATGGCGTAAGCTGATGAAGGAATACAGCGATATGACCCCCGTTGTTGAGGCTTATCAGGAGTATACAAAGGTAAAGGCAGCAATTGAAGAAGGGCTGGAGCTATTAAACGAAAAGCTGGAGGATGAGTTTCGTGAATTGGTGAAAGAGGAGTTTTCCCAAAACAAGGAACGTTTGGAAGAGCTGAAGCGTGAAATTACCATTTTGCTTTTGCCCAAGGATCCCAATGATGACAAGAACGTTATTATGGAAATCCGCGGTGGTGCAGGTGGTGACGAGGCGGCGTTATTTGCAGGGGATTTATTCCGTATGTATGCACGCTATGCCGAGGGCAGACGGTGGAAGGTGGAACTGATGAATGCCAGTGAAAGCGATTTGGGTGGCTTCAAAGAGGTTTCTTTTATGATAACGGGGAAGGGTGCTTATTCTCGCATGAAGTATGAAAGCGGCGTTCACCGTGTGCAGCGCATTCCCACCACGGAAAGCAGCGGACGTATCCATACCTCGACGGTGACGGTGGCGGTTATGCCTGAGGCGGAAGAGGTGGACGTTCATATTGACATGAACGACGT
>JAQUSU010000101.1:0-4650 GCA_028710085.1 Anaerotignum sp. | reverse complement strand
GCTGGGCTACGGAGGACGAAATTCTTGATTATTTTGCCATAGGACAATGTACGCCCGGGATTATTTTTGTAAATACGGCAACCTTTGTTGGCTATAAGCAAAAGGGCGTTATGGGCGCCATTGCTGCAACGGCGGGAAGCGTATTTCCCTCGTTGGTTATTGTGATGGTTATTGCGGCGGCTTTAAATAATTTTGCCGAATTACCTATTGTGCAGCATGCATTTGGTGCAATTCGTGTGGTTGTCGGCGTTTTAATTGTGAATGCCGTTGCGGGAATGTGGAAAAAATCCGTTGTGGATAAATTTTGTGCTGTGATTGCGGTGGCGGCCTTCTTGCTTTCTGCAATTTTAGGGGTATCGCCTGTTTGGATTGTCCTTGGAGCGGTGCTCCTTGGTGCAGCCATGCCTGTGATAAAGGGGGCCGTGATAAAATGAGCAGATGGTTGCTATTATTTTATGAGTTTTTTAAAATAGGGCTGTTTTCTGTTGGCGGCGGCTTGGCAACCTTGCCGTTTTTATATAAGCTTGCGGATAAATACGATTGGTTTCATTATGGAATGATTGCTGATATGGTGGCGATTTCCGAGTCGACACCGGGGCCTATGGGGGTTAATATGGCCACCTATACGGGCTTTCAGTTTGGTGGTATCCTTGGGAGCATCGTGGCTACGCTGGGGTTGGTATTTCCTTCTGTTGTTATTATTATTATAGTTTCAAAATTTTTGCAAAAATTTCGGAACAATTCCCATGTGAATGATATTTTTTATTCACTCAGACCTGCGGTGACGGGCTTGATTGGAGCCGCCGGCTTTGGGGTAATCCTCGCTGCATTATTGCATGTAAAAAAAATATCGGATATTACTTTTGATAATTTCCTTGGCCTTGTTGGAGGTAAGGAATGCATTTTGTTTGTGGTAATGCTGTTTTTAACAAATAAATATAAAAAGCACCCTGTGTTTTATATTGCAATCGGGGCGGCCATTGGAATCATATTTGCATTTTGATGCGGAATGAAAGGCTTTTTCCATCCATATGATAGAGTATATGGAATAAGGAGGAAGGGCGTATGAGTCTATGTCTGTCGATTCCTGTGTACTGGGTGCTGCTGTGGGCAGCGAGTAGGCGAAAGAGAGCCTATCCGTTGCTTTTTCGCTTTTTAGAGGGCATTATTTTAGCGTTCCTTTGCTTTGTGTTTTTGCCGCCTGCTTTTTTAGAGAATTTTATTTGGGCGGGGGTGGGCGCAATGATAGGAATTGATTTTGGCGTCTGGGTGGAAAGAAAATATTCAGGGGAAGGGCTGGAAAAAGAATTAAGCAGTGCAGTGATATTTTTGACTGCTTTTATGTTTCAAATGTTTCCCTGTGGAGATTTGGCCTTGCTAAGAAGCTTTATTGGAGGAATGGCACTTTATTGTACATGTACGGGCCTATTTCCTGAAGGAATGCCCTTGAAAAGCACCTTGCTGTCTACTTTAGGTGGAATGCTAGGTTTTATTTTAGGCGTTGCCATTTGTTTTATCTAAGGCAACACCGCACAATTCGCGGCTGACGCCTTGTACGCCCATCTGCGTGCATCTTTTCCGGCAGTCTGCACAAAAATGCTCGCAAATACCTCCAGTATTCACTGCGCTTTTTGTTTTGACTGACGAAAAATCTGACTGCGCAGTTGGACGCACAGAATTATGCGGAATTACCCAAAAGTGGAAAGGAAATTTGCAAAATGGGGCATGCTTTGATATAGTAATTAAAAAGTGTCGAGCATATTGATACAATAGAAGAAAGGTATTTCCTTAAAGGAGGTTCTTATGGGGACAATTGGGATTGAGAAAGAAACAGTGAAAACAATGATACGAGAAAATGTAAAAACTCTTTACAGAAAAACGCTTGAAACAGCTTTGCCGGAAGAAATTTATCAGGCGGCTGTATTTTCCTTACGGGATTTTATTACAGATAATTGGATTAAGACCCATGACACGTATCATCAGAAGGATGTAAAGGTTGTTTATTATCTATCCATGGAATTTTTGATGGGGCGGTTTTTTGGAAATGCCCTCATTAATATGGGGATGGATGAGGTAATCAAAGAGGTTTTTACCGAGTTGGGCATTGATTTTAATACGGTGGAAGATGCAGAGCCTGATCCCGGCCTTGGAAACGGGGGCTTGGGCAGATTGGCTGCCTGCTTCTTGGATTCCTTGTCTACCTTGGAATTGCCTGCATATGGATGTGGAATTCGCTATCACTACGGCATTTTTGAGCAAAAAATTGAGAATGGGTATCAGGTGGAAGCGCCCGACAACTGGCTGGAGGATGGCGACCCATGGGGAATACGGCGAAACGAATATGCCGTAGAAATAAAATTTGGCGGTCATGTGCGGGCGGTGCCCAAGGAAAAAGGCGGATACCGCTTTGTGCAAGAGGACTATCAGTCTGTTATGGCAATTCCCTACGATTATCCCGTCATTGGCTATGGGAACAATACGGTGAACACGCTGCGCTTATGGGATGCACGGGCGAAAAATAGAATTGATTTAAAGTCTTTTAATGAAGGAAATTACCAAAAGGCCGCTGAAGAGGAAACCTTGGCAAAAACGCTGACAGATGTGCTTTACCCTGCGGATGAACATTACCAAGGAAAGGAATTAAGGCTCCGTCAGCAGTATTTCTTTATTTCTGCTACGGTTCAGCGGGTGGTTGCACGGTTTAAGAAAAATCACACCGATTTTAATTTGCTTCCCGAGAAGGCGGCTTTTCAGCTCAATGACACCCATCCCAGCATTGCCGTTGCTGAATTGATGCGCGTTTTGGTGGATGAAAACGATCTGCCTTGGGATCAGGCTTGGGAGATTACCCAGAAGGTCTGCGCCTATACCAACCATACCATTATGTCGGAGGCATTGGAAAAGTGGCCGCTGGATTTGTTTAGCCGCCTGCTGCCTCGTATTTATCAAATTGTTGAGGAAATTAACCGACGTTTTTGTATGGAGCTTACGGAGAAATACGGGAATAATCCTGAAAAAATTCGTCGCCTTGCAATCATTGCAGATGGGCAAATTCGTATGGCATATATGGCTATTGTGGGAAGTCATTCGGTCAATGGCGTGGCGGCACTGCATACGGAAATATTAAAAAATCAGGAATTAAAGGATTTTTATAGACTCTATCCTAAGAAGTTTAACAATAAGACCAACGGAATTACCCAAAGAAGGTGGCTGTTACATGCCAATCCCAATTTGGCGGGGTTGATCACAGAAAAAATCGGTGACAGCTGGATTACGGAGTTATCTCAGCTTGAGAGGATTTTGCCCCTTGCAGAGGATGGGGTGTTTCGGGAACGCTTTATGGAAATCAAACGGGCAAACAAAGTGCTCTTAGCGAAATATATTAAAACCACCAAGGGAATTGACATCAATCCCGACAGTATTTTTGATATTCAGGTGAAAAGATTGCATGAATATAAGCGCCAGCTGTTGAATGTTTTGCATATTATCGGGCTTTACAACAGACTGAAGATGGACCCTGGGATGGATATGGTGCCCAGAACCTTTATTTTTGGCGCAAAGGCAGCGGCAGGGTATCGTCGGGCGAAATTAATCATTAAATTGATTAACAGCGTTGCGGAAGTGGTGAATAATGACCAATCCATTGGCGGTAAAATCAAGGTGGTATTTTTAGAAAATTACCGTGTTTCCTTGGCGGAGAGATTGATTCCTGCGGCGGATGTCAGCGAACAGATTTCAACTGCTGGGAAAGAGGCTTCGGGTACGGGCAATATGAAGTTTATGCTCAACGGCGCTTTGACTGTGGGCACCATGGACGGCGCAAATGTTGAAATTTTTGATGAGGTTGGCGAAGAAAACATCTTTATTTTTGGCATGAGTGCTGAGGAAGTGCAGGAAAAAAACAATGGAGAATATGACCCTTGGAGCGTTTATAATATGAACCAAGAGGTGCGGATGGCAATGACCGCCTTGATTGACGGAACATTTGACAGGGATACTCAGTTATTCCGAGAATTGTATGATGCCCTATTGAATGGATTTGGTGGCAGCAAGGCGGATGAGTATTTTATATTAGAAGACTATGCTGACTATGGACGCGCGCAGCAAGCGGTGGATTTTGCATACCGCGATAAAGAAAGATGGGCAAGGATGGCTATTTGCAATGTTGCCAAAAGCGGAAAGTTTTCCAGTGACCGAACCATTAAAGAATATGCAAAGGAAATTTGGAATCTTCCAGCGGTGCCCATTGAGTTTTAAAAGGAAGCTCCTACTTATGAATTAAGTGGGAGCTTTTTATGTGCAAAGCGGAACTTGAAAAAAATAAACGACATTGGCAGCTTTCCGTGTAGAACCAAAGTTTCACAAAGTCATTACTATTATATAGAAGATATATTAAAGTTTTTTGCCAAGGGTGCGACTTCATTCGTTTGAAGAAGATAATGCTGCAAAAAAATCGATGATACGGAAGAAACAAACAACGAAGATAATGAATGCTTTCTATATATAAGGTTAAAATAAGATAGGTGTCAAGGTTTTTTAGAGGATGGTGGGGAGGCGGGGCTTCGAAAATCCACTTATTTAGGGAAATTTGAAATAAAAGCAAAAAGATTGCAAAAAGGTGTTGACAAGTTGGAAATAATCTGTATAATA
>JAQUSU010000100.1 GCA_028710085.1 Anaerotignum sp. | reverse complement strand
ATACAAACCCGCATTGTAAAATGAATTGATTCCTTGCATTTATCTTCTTTTGTCCAATAAGTAAAAAAATCTTCTTCTAAGTGCATAAAACCCTGCTCTGCTTACAGGAATATCCAAATATTCGTACGAAACGCCATCCGCCACGTTTTTTAAAAGATATCCGTATAATTCACCGTCCGCTTCCAAAGCAGCCTGTTCAATGATTTTAATTTCATCAGACAGCTGCGCCTTTTTTGTAGCAATCCTCCCGGTTTTATCAGAACATGTGCCCCCCCTTGTCGATTGAAATTGGGGTGACGACAGCTCCGTTATAGAGCGAAGGTTGTTCTGCTTCTCCTTATATTGCCTGCAAAAATATTTTAATTCACGATAACGGTTATCGGAAATTTCATAGTCATAAAGCTGTAAATTTCTCTCCTTTGCCAACGGCATCACCTCTTAACCCTGTTTAATCTTTGTCTCTTATATAAATCAACCTCATCATTTATGGCAGATCTCGCCGCTTTCATTTGGTCCAATTTTTCCCGCTCCGCTTGATAGCGGATGCAGCTTGCATGGCACAGCGGATGACGCTCCTGGCAATGGTGGCAGCAAGTAATTTTTTGATTCATACAAACCCCTCCCTATTGCAAAATACGCGCCAGCAAGCCATCATATTCCTGAGAAACAAGCCAAAACCAACGAACGTCATTTTGCACGAAAAACCGTTCAAATTAAATTGAATTTTTTTGGAATATGAAAAATCCCGGAGAAAGGTAATTTTTCTCCACCTCCAAAGAAAGTTACTCTGGTAGCCTTTACACCTATGGAAGTCACTGCAAGGCTGCCCACTCATTGAAAAATTAAATAAACCTTCGCTTGATGCACTGATCGCAGCCTATCCATTCATTTTCCAAGAAATATTGCACTTCGTAACCCTGCCCACCGCAATTTGGACAAGGCTCTGCTTCCTCCTGGCAATGCCCGCAACCATCACATTCCTTGTCCATTTGCTTGCATTGATAAGCCATTCTAAACCACCCTCTTTTTTTCGTAGAAGATGTCAATCCCTCCTCCTGTTTTTGCATTTCCCCACTGAAAAACAGCTTTTGAAATGCCAAGCAATCACTGGCTATCCACAAACTTTTTCCCTGCCAATTTTCTATCAGGGCTTCATTTGCCTTCGTGTTTATTGCCCTACGCAGTGCTTTCGCACAGATCAGAAAAGCGAACTTTATCTGTGTTACACTTGTCGCATATTGTGCGACTATTAACCAAAAAAAATTTCTCCCGCTTCCTTTCCCTCCAGTTTCAAAAGCTCTACCAACTTATTTGCTTCCTTTATGGTAAAGCAATTCTCCGATCCTTTCAGCTTTTGATTAAAAATTTCTGTTTCCATCCCTATCTTTTTTGCCATCTTTTCTTTTGTAAAACCATTTGCAGAGATTTTTTCCATAAGTTGATCCATATTGACCATGTTATCACCTCCTTTTGTCGCATTTCATGCGACAATTTAATACTAACGAACTCTTTATGAAAAGTCAACCTTTTTTGTAATATTTTGCATTATTTCGCGTTTTATGCAACAATTTTGTCGAATTCTATTGCACATATGCGATTTTCTGCTATACTTAACTTATAATTTATGAAAGGAGGTTATGGAATGGATGTTGGTCAAAGAATAAAAGCATGCAGAAAAAAAAAGGGGTTATCCGTTGACGAGCTGGCGGAAAAACTAAATAAAAATCGCGCTACCGTTTATCGCTACCAAAACGGGGAGATTGAAAATTTCCCTATTACAGTGCTGGAGCCCATTGCTAAGGCATTGGATACATCTCCCGCCTATTTAATGGGCTGGACGGAAAACAGCGCACCTATGCCAGAAAAAGAAGCCACGGAAACATTTGCCCTCACTGAACACGAATTAAAGGTAATATTGGCATATCGTAATCAATTAAACATGCAGATGGCGGTTGACCGAATTTTGGGTATCCATGCAAAACAAAGTATTCATTTGCAAGGGAAAGTTGCCGCCAGAGGCTTTCAGAAAACTGATGTAATGAAAGAAACTAGCCTTACACCCGAAGAAATAAAGAAACGCCTTGGAGAAGCCACCGAGGAAATTGATTTTTAGCAATTGCTTTCGTTTATGATAGAAAAGCTTTTGTTTCAGATTGTCAAATGGTTAAAAAATCTATTATAAAAAAGGTCCGCATTGCAAAGCTTAGGAAAGCAAAGCAAGCGGACTTTTTCCTTTTGTTCGCCAAAAAATCCCTTAAAAACATGCTTTTTGAAAAATCATCAATTTTTTTGATGTATTCAAATGTTTACTTGTTTTTGTAAACAATGTACTTTGATAAAAACTACGTAAGGGAGTGTTGTCATTGAAGTACAGTTTATATCAAGAAGCAAGAAATCTTTCCTGGGAGGTTCTTCGAGATTGCGGCATTGAGTGCTTTCCCGTAAACCTAGGCGAAATTTGCAGGCATTACAAAATTAAAACCATCCCCTATTCCAAATTTACGCTATGGGATATGGTGGATCCCCATGCAAAAAAAGGGGACGGCTTTTCTTTGAAATTAGAAACTCAGTATTACCTCGTTTTTAATGATTCCATCCATCATCTCGGACGAACCCGTTTCACCATTGCACATGAATTAGGACACATCTTATTGGGACACGTTGAAACTATCACCTTCTACCGCAACAGCGAAATAGATTCCGACACAAATGAAAAAGAAACGCAAGCCAATATTTTTGCAAGAGATTTACTAATGCCTGCGGCAGTCCTTGCTGCCCTGCATGTGCATGCACCTGAGGAAATTGCCGCTTTTTGCAATATTAGCCTGCAATCGGCGCAAATCAGAGCAAAGCGAATGGAAGCATTATATCAGCGAGATTGCTTTCAGCAGCATCCATTGGAGCGTGCCATAACCGAACAGTTTGGCAACTATATTAAAAAAATAAACTACCAAAAATGATTTTATCCCCCGAAGTGTGATGAGTGAAACACACACCTCAGGGGATATTTTTAAAAACTTATATCAAATTACATAGAAAACAAGAAGCTCTTATTGTTTTAGGTAAGGGTGTTAACGGGCTATCCAAGAAAATCATTTTTCTTGCAAATCCAAGCCTCTTTTGCCAATACCCATCACGCTTTTAATACTTACCATCAAAGCTGTCAAATTCTATCTGTTTTGGAAACCCTTCAATGCCTTCCTCTGCTTTTTTCATGCCCTCAAGCCTAAATCTTGCAATTAATTCTTTCAACATCAAGGACTGTCCAGAAAGCTCCTCGCTGGCAGCGGCACTTTCCTCAGCAGTTGCGGAGTTCGTTTGAACAACCACAGCAATTTGCTCAACCCCGATATTCACCTGAGCAATAGAGGCCGCCTGTTCTTCACTGGCATTGGCAATATACTGAATAATTTGAGAACTCTGCTCGGCATTTTTCACAACCTCATTCAAGGCCTTTGCAGTTTCATTTACGTTATTGGCGCCCTGCTCCACAGCACGAACGGATTTTTCAATCAAAGCGGCAGTATTCTTTGCACTCTCCGCAGATTTTCCCGCCAAATTGCGCACTTCATCGGCAACAACAGCAAAGCCCCTTCCTGCCTCTCCTGCTCTTGCAGCTTCAATCGCCGCATTCAAGGCCAAAATATTGGTCTGGAATGCAATATCCTCAATTGCCTTGATAATTTTGCTGATTTCGTTGGAAGTACTGCTGATTTCGTCCATTGAACAGACCATCTGCTCCATCTGCTCGTTCCCACGAGCAATTGCATCCAAAGATTGCGCCGAAATTGCCTTTGCTTCCTCTGCATTTTCCGCCGTTTTGCTGCTATGGTGGGAAACCTCGTTCATTGATGCAGACAATTCCTCAATTGAGCTTGCCTGCTCCGTCGCGCCTTGGGAAAGGGCCTGCGCACCTGCCGCTACTTGTTCAGAGCCGCTAGCCACCTGCTCGGCAGCAATATTTATTTGTGAAAGCGTTTCGTTTAGCATATCTGCAGTGTCCGTCAAGGCATTTTTGATTTTCGCAAAATCCCCGTCATAGGAGTTTTTGAACTTTAAATTCAAATTTCCTTTGCCGATTTCCTCCAGCAAGTATGCAATTTCATCAATATATTGTATGTAGATTTTTAGCCTATCCGTCAAAACACCCATGGATTTTGCCAAAAGACCTACCTCATCATTGGTATCTATATCAACTTCCGCATCCAAATTCCCCTCAGCAAGGGCTTGCGTAATTTTATTTAGCTTTCCAATTGGCCTTACAATGCTTAAAACTATGTAAATCCCCAATGAACATGAAACAGCAACGCAAATCAGTATAATGATGAGCAGCCCAAAGACAGATTTATGAATGCCTGCCTCAACAATGGAATTTTGCTCTGCGATATAATCATCAATATAATCCGTATAGTTGCCTGTGCCCAAAACCAAATCAAAGGCTGTAAAATATGCGGAATACCCTCTTTTGGGGGAAGCCTCCGTCTCACCGGGCTTAGGAAAAACAAAATCAGTATAGCCGCCGCCATTTATTGCCTGCTCCTTAATGGCTTGAATAAACCCAAAACCATTGGCATCCTTTGCATCGGCGCGATTGGTTCCCTCTGTGTCCTTGCCCAATAAAACCACGCAAGTACCGTCCTTCTTATCTGCCCAAAAGTAGCCGTCCTCACCATATCTCATATTGCGCAATGTATCTAAACCTATTTTTTCCGCCTCTTCCCTTGAATAAACTCCCTCTAAGTGGGCATTATATACGCTTTGCAGTACAGACAAAGCACAATCCACCTGTTCCTTAATTTTTTGGTCAAATTCAGTTCTAATTTCCTGTTCCATGGTTAGCAAAAAAAGATCTTTTTGGGTTTCCATTCTATAAATAGAAGCCCCAGCCACGCAAATGCCGGATAGAACAACCAGCAGCATTAAAACTGCCATTTTTGTTTTGATTTTTAGTGATTTCACATAAGCCCTCCATTCGCCCCTCTGTGTGTTAAAACATCCAGAATCCCAAACCAAAAGTTTTAAAACACAATTTAACATTTACTTTTTATAAATTTTACATAGCTTTTATAAAAATTATAGCATGCATTTTCCAATTTGCAACATCTTTCTTGTCCTTGCATGCAAAAATTAGATTGATTTACAACTTTCATTGTGAATAGTTTATATAAAATCACGAAGAATGATTCTAATTAATTCCTTTCTTAATCTCATTTGGAAAAATGAGTTTTTTTATTCTTTTCCTAAATTATTTCAAATCACTGGTTTCCTCATGATTTTTTACAAAAGTATGTTGGTATTTCTTTGATTGTATGGTATAATTTAAAAAATAATTAAAAAAGAATCACTTAGCGAAGTAGAAATCGATCCTAAACACTTCAATCCCTTCTGTTAATGTATCTATCCTATGATTTTTTTCTATAAATCAAGGTGCTTTCAAGAAAAGAGGTGTAGTCATGCTTAGTGAATATATTGGTATTATCGGTGCAGTGGCTGGGTCCGTCAGCACCCTCATTGTGGTGGAATGCATTCGTCATATGGGCGGTGTCAAATTTTTTCTCCGAGACATACGATTTAAATATCGCCTAAACAGCAGCTTTAACAATTCTTTATATGAGGAAGTGAAGCAGCCTTTTCGCCTTGGTTATGATTTGGATATTTATAATTGTGGCAGCATCCCTAGGCTGACTCATGATTTTTCTTTGGGATTTTATAAAGGAAGCAGCTTGGTTTTAAAGGCAAGCCCCAAGTGCGATAGAAATGCCATTAACGTAAACCCCAGAGAGTTGGTTTCCGTTTCACAGGTTTTTGATATGGATGATATAGACAATACCCTTGTGGGGATAACCAAAATCGTTCTGAACTATAAAACCTCAAAACGACGGATACGCAAATTCGTTATATATGAAGGTCAGCCCCTCTATCCCGATGCTACAAAAAAAGCATAAAGCAACAAAACATATAGAAAGGTTTCAAAGCGACATCGTAATTCACGATGCCGCTTTTTTATTCGTTTTTACCCAGAATAGTAAAGTTTATTTTTTGAATTTTTTACTATTTTTGTAAACTAAAAATAAAGGCATCACAGCAATAGCAATTAAGCCCACGCAAAACAAATAAGAATCCTGCTCATGAACGGTTGGAAACTTTAGCCCCAAAATCAGCCATCCCACACCCAAAAAGGCAAGGGGAAACACCAAGCCCTTTTGGTATTCCCTTCGATTTTCATTGTTACGATATTTCTTTGAAACAAGAAAAGGACAGCCAAATCCGTGCAGAATTGCTTGAATGATAAAGCTTAAGCCTAAAAAAACAATTGTGATCGCACTCGCCCCCAGTTAAAAATAATTATTCTACTTCTTTGTCGGAAAAAGTTACTGTGACCGCAACACCCCCGTTGCAATCCAACTTTTTGAAATCATCAGAAATTCTTATAAGTTTTCCGCTTTTATCCATCCCAAACTTAATCCACAATGGTATTTCTTCGTTTAAGCTTATTGGGGTAGGGTTTGATATATGAGTTGTTGCAACATTGGAATCGAAAAAGACCGTTTCATCTTGAAAAAAACCATATTTTGTATAATCACCATTTTCCTCTAAAGAAAATACTTCAATCCCTGATTCTTTTAATCGAATCCCTATCCGATTACTTAGATAATCTATACTATCCGAGAGCTTTCCATCCGCTACCCATTCCCCATTTTTATACCACCAAATATTTACAGAAAAATATTTTACTGTTTCATCTACCGTATAATCTAAGAATACCATTTCATCTTCAAATATTTTTAGTACCCCTTGGGTTTCTTCTGAAAATTTGCTGGGTCTTATTGTCATTCCACTATCATTAACACCACTATTGCCACAGGCCGATAACAAAATTGCTATGATTAAAGCTAGTAAAAGTAACATCTTCTTCATAGGTACCCCCTTTTGCTCACAAGCAACCTTCTGTTTGTAATCTATTATAGCATATGAAAAATACAACCTCAAACAATATATGGATGAAATTCAAAATTTAGGAATATTGATACACAAAAAAACGCCTCCCAAAGAACTCAGAAAATGAATTCCTTAGGAAGGCCATCTTTTTTATTTTTTAAAACAACTTATATTTCATAAAAAATATTATCAATCAATCTGGTTTTGCCAATATACACCGCAATGGGGATAAGAATAGAACCAGTAATTTTCCCCTTCAGCA
>JAQUSU010000099.1 GCA_028710085.1 Anaerotignum sp. | reverse complement strand
ACAAAGTTGTAGCTTATTGTTGAAAAATGCGGAATTTTAGTTCCAAAATCATATCCGAGAAACCATCTGTAAGCAATATTCATTTCTATTTCTTTTGTGGTTTGTCTAAGTGATTTTATTCCATAAAGGTGTTGAATTAAAACCATTTTTACAAGTACAACAGGATCAACAGCCGGTCTGCCGTTGTCGTGACAATATAAATCTTCAACAAGGTCATATATGTGTGTATAATCCACCACGGCATCTATTTTTCGGAGAAGGTGGTCTTGTGGTACAAGCCCTTCTTAATCAACTATTTGTATATTTTTTCTTCTGTTTTCTGCTCTTTCAATCATTTTTATCACCCTGTTATATTATCCCATAGATAAATGAAAAAGCCCAGCAAAAGCTGGACTTTTTCGACAGTCTGAAGCCGCGATAAAATATCGCGGCTTTTTTTATGTAGTGTTTTCCTAGAAATTATTTGACAGAGGAGCACATTGCTTTTACGCGATCAAACACGTCGGTAATTTCTTTTTCGGGTGCTTTTGTCATAAGGCTTACAATGATTATTGCAGCGAAGGAAACCAAAAATGCGGGCAGCAATTCATAGATATTCCAAGCGCCACCCATTGGTCTTACCATATACTTCCAAATGAATACCATGGCACCACCGGCAATCATACCTGCCAAAGCACCTTCCTTATTGCAACGTCTCCAGAACAACGCAGTCAGTACAACAGGGCCAAAGGCAGCACCAAAACCAGCCCATGCGAAGGATACAATGCCAAAGACGGAGCTTGATGGATCTCTTGCAATAAAGGCTGCAATGATGGAGATGACAATAACGGAGCATCTTGCTACAGTCATGGCTTTTTTCTCAGACATTTTTATACCGAAGAAGGTTTGCAGCAGGTTATGGGAAGCACTGGAGGAGGCTGCCAAAAGCTGAGAATCGGCTGTGGACATGGTTGCTGCCAAAATACCAGCCAAAATTACACCTGCAAGCAGAGCTGACCCAATGCCGCCTTGACTTAATAAGTTTGCAATTTGAACAATAATGGTTTCGGAAGCAGAGCCTTCTAAAACGGGAACCGCGCCAACCTTGGACATACTGTAGCCAACAACACCGATAAAGATAGCCACAGTCATGGAAATTACTACCCAAACTGTTGCAATACGGCGGGAAAGAGTTAGCTTTTGGGTATCTTCAATGGCCATAAAGCGCAATAAAATGTGGGGCATACCGAAGTAGCCTAGCCCCCAAGCCATTGTGGAGCAGATGGTCAAAAAGCCATAGGGCGATGAAGAATTTTCGGAAACGCTATACATAGTGGATAAGCTTAAGTAGCCAGGCAATGCCTTTGCATTTTCCATGACTACATTTAAGCCCCCTGCTACTTGGATACCGAAAATTACCACAACAAATAAAGCAATTGTCATAACAATGCTCTGAATTAAGTCGGTGGTGCTAGCAGCAGAGAATCCACCTGTTGCTGTATAACCAACAATTACAATGGCACTGATAATCATTGCTGTTTGGTAATCTACGCCGAATAAGCTGCTAAAGAGCTTGCCGCAAGCAGCAAAGCCTGACGCTGTATAGGGGATAAAGAAAATGATAATAACCACCGCTGCAATACCCATCAGGATATTTTTATTATCGTTGTATCTTCTGGAAAAGAAATCGGGAAGGGTGATGGAGTTTTGTGCCTCGTGGGTGTAAATACGGATGCGCTTTGCCACGATGAGCCAGTTAATATAAGTGCCGATGCCCAAGCCGATTGCAGTCCATGCCGGATCGGCAATACCTGAAAGGTAGGCAACACCTGGCAAGCCCATGAGAAGCCAGCTGCTCATATCGGAAGCCTCTGCACTCATTGCCGTTACAAAGGGGCCCAGCTTTCTGCCTCCCAGATAAAAATCCCCTACGTTTTCATTCTTTTTAGACCAGTAAATTCCAATTGCTACCATAACTGCCAGATATACTGCGATGGCAAGCATAATACATACTTGTGATGGTGTCATATTTTCAAATCCCTTCTTTTTAGATTACAGAGTTTTTCTGAAAACTTCAGATTTTTTGATGCATTGCCATTAGGCTCTGCTTATTAGGTTTCAAAGCAAAAGGTTGGCATAAGAATCTGAAATAAGTTTTCAGAAACACTCTAATGAATGTAAAGGATTATAACACAATAACTATAAGACTGAAATACAGAATAAAGTATAGAACTTATATTGAACTATTAATTAAAAATAAGTCAAAAACCTTTGATTTTTAAAAGATTTTTAACTAGAATAAAAAACGTATTTTTATTATTCCTAAATTAAAATTAATGTCAACGGCTTGCTTTTGGGCGAAAGCCTGCTAAAAAAAGGGGCATCATTTGCTTGGCATATTGGCAAAGGGAGTATTCACCGTTACAAATACACCAGTCATAAATTAACGCCCGTTCGCACAAGGCATAGGCTTTTACAAATTCATTCACGGAAACGTCATAACGCAGCTCGCCCTTTTGCTGCCCTTCGGCTGTAATTTGGCGCAATAATTTATAGTAAACCCGATTATGATCCAAAAGATGCTTTTGTCCGCTTGTCACAAGCTGTGAGGAATACAATCTTGCCAATAAGTCCATGGAAATGCTGTTATCAATCATACGAAACAGCTCCTGATTTAAAAACATGAGCTTATCAAAGCTATCCATTTCCCCATCAAGCAGTGGAATCAGCTCCTCATATTTTTCATCAAACAACTCCGAAAGAGTCCCGAAAAGGGCATCCTTTCCGCCAAAATAATGGTAAAAAGAGCCTTTCGAGGTGCCGGATTGTTCCACGATTTCTTCAATCGTCGTCGCATCATAGCCTTGTTCATAAAAAAGTCTCCATGCTGCGGCAATAATTTTGCTTTTTGTATTGCGGCTGTTCTTTTTTGCCATCTTGTTCCTCCTTGCTATTTAGGGAAGCACTGATGCATGCGTCCTTCCATTAAATCAGAGCTTCCTTAAATCTTTTTCCATTTCAAGCTTACCAAATCATGTTCCCGGATTGTTTTTACCAAGCGCTGCCCAAAATCCTCCGCCATGATGTCTGTTGCATCTAAGAGCTCTAATCCAAGCTCCTGTGCCCGCTTATAGGTGCCTGTTTGAATTTTCTTTTCCTTACTATAGGTTACAATAATTCCCTTTGAAAACCATCCGCCCAGACGTTTTTTTGCAATTAAAAGCTCATTTAACGCCGCGGTATCCGCTTCTCGTAATTTACAGGAGATAAACACTGGCAAGGATTCATCCATTAGGATGACGTCAATTTCATTCCCTGCCACGGTGATGTTATCAAAGGCATTCCAATCGATCATGGTACCTAGCTTTACGTCGTTAAACACACCACATTGGGCGGCTGCAATATACACATAAAGCTCAAGCCAAACACCGAAGCTGATGCAGTATTGCCTGTCTTCAATGGAGGAAAAGGCAAATTGAACTTGCTTTCCTTCTTGAATTTGCAAGCCTTGCATAAATCCCAGTTCTTGGAATTTTTCCAAAATTTCACTGTCCGGATAAATAGCCTTGCCGTTTTTCATATGTATATTCCATTTGCTTTCCATAAAAAGCTCATGGGGCAAGGTCTTTGCCGCAACGGTTTGTATGAAGCTGCAAGTGTATTTCCACTGAAAAAGGCGCTCAAACAAAAAACGTGCCATTTCTTGAATGGCCGCAAAACGCTCCTTAGAGGGCGGACGATGGGATTCACCCACGAAGCAGGCACCCTTTGCATCAACAAAGTCTTCTAGGGTCAAGGGCACGATTTTTGCAATTAAACTGTCGTCCGTTAAGTCTGTGATGCGTTTATTTACAAGGTCGGTGTGCAAAAGGGGGAGATTTAATTTGCTCCCGGCTTTAAACCCTGCAAGCAGCATTAATTCGCTGCCCCCCGTTAAATCCAGCGCACATTCGCTAGTCCCATGGCGGTCAACGACTCTGGTGATTTGGCGGGATATTTTATCAACGGAGGAAATGCCAATGGGGTAATGCTCCAGCTTTATTCCCGGAATATTTCGCTCCAGACACTTTTTTAATGAAGCAAAAACCAACATATCCTGCATACTGCTGTCATAAAAATAGATGACCTTTTTCGGCTGCAGGGTCAATGGAGCAACAATGTTTTTCAAAACATCTTTATCATAAAACTCAATGAGAAGTTCCAAAGGAATCATCTCCCTTCAAATCAAATTACTATATAAGATTATTTTTTAAATTCTTCAACGATTACTTCTTCTTCAAATTTAACGGCGGCATCCTCTTCTTGGGGCTCTTTTTTATCCCTGTTTCCAAAAATTGCGCCAAAATTTAGCTTGTTTACAACACCCGGTGCCATATCAATTAATTTGCTGACAGCATCCTGATTTTTAATATTCAGGGTTTGAACGCTTCCGTTATGGATTACCAGTACGGCAGAGGGCGTGATTTTTGCGCCGACACCGCCTGCTGCATTTACATTTTCCTTTGCCCCGGCACCAGCGCCAACAGCCACTTCAATGAGCGGCAATAGGGTTAAATCTCCAATCACAATTGCCTCGCCAACGACGGTTTTTGTGGAAACCAAGTCTTCAACCTTATTGAAAAGTACATCTACCGATTCTTTGAAATCTTTACCCATTCTGCTTTCTTCCTTTCCAAAGTTTGATTAAAATTTTACGCACAGGCCTTGTCCAAGCAAAGGACAAAAGGCTATATAAAAAATAACCCGGCACTAGCTTTCCCTTTATGCTTACTTCTATATCCTCCGCCACAAGGCGGGTAAAATCTGCTTTTACTTGAACATGCCTTCCAAATTTCGCCGTCAAAACACCTACCAGCCCCATAAGGTAGCCCGTGAAATCGGGTTCGCCTAGCCCTAAGGTGGCCTTTAGCATGAGCTGATTGGGTAAAATGCCTTTGAGGAGCCGTTTTAACAGCTTTTTGGCGGCTTGGAATATCTCCCGTTTCCCCTCTATTTCTTGGAATTTATGCAAGTAATCACGGAGCTTGTCCATTTTTGAGGTGCTTTCGGAAGCTGTTTCTCCTTCACCTGTAAAGAAATCCTCAAGTTCCGGTTCCTCTTGGGGAGCCATAGATTTTTCTTGAATTTCAGAAAGCTTCACACGCCGCACCCTTGGCTTTGGCGAAGGTTCTTCTTTTATTGTTTCGTCAATAGGTGTAAATTCTTCTTGTATCAGCTCAGGCTGCATTTCTTCTTCCTTTTTTGGGCCTTGCGGTTCAGCCATATAAATGCCTTGAGACGGATCGGTGGCTGGCTTTTCTCTGGCGACCACAGGGTTTCCTGTTTTCATTGGCTGCTGACTTGGCCTTGCCTTCTTTTTTTTGCCCCGTTTTTTCTTTTTTTTGCCTAAAAGGGTGAACCACAGTATTTTTAGCGTGATTTCAGGCTCGCTTCCCTGGAGATATTTCCCCTGCATTCGGATGAAACCAAATAGCCAATGCGCGGCAAAATTACCTTGAAGTGCCTCTTTTTTCTCCCCCTGAAGGCGGTATTTTATAGGGCTAATGAGAACCACCGCAATGATAAAAATGAACAGCAAAAGAATGCCCAAAAGCAAAATCCCTATGAACTTTAATACAGCCAATAGTATGCCTAACATATCATTCCCCTGTCTTTATTCGCTTTGCCAAAAGCCACGCTATGCTCCAAACAATAAAAGCACTTGCCCCAAAAACACCTGCAATCCAAAAGGCGGTATCCCGAAAAAATCCCTCCGGAACGATGTTGATTAATAAATCCGTTTTGGCGTTTAAAATCCAATCATCATTGGTGAAAAAAATTTCGTGAAACAGGGTGAAATAATAATTGAAACGAAAAAGCATCAGCGCCACCAAAAGCCCCATTCCTGCAAAAAAGATACCGATTCCCCATTGGATTCCCCAAAAAAGAGGGTAGCCTTTTTTGAAAAACAGGAGTATTCCCATGATAAGGATGGCAAACAACAGTGTCTTCAAGCGCAGTGCTTGGGCGGCAATAAATAATTTTTGCACATCTGCCATATGTCTTTTTTCTTTGGCGTTAAAAAATTCTCGCACACTATCTCCGATTTTGGTGTAGATCACTAAATCTTCCCGTTCACCCTTTAAATAATCCATCATTTCGTCGGTGACCAACAGCAAATCATCCATTTTTATATTGATTGCCTTTGTCACTTCGTATTTATTATACTCTTTCTCAAAGTATCCGTCCATGTGGTATGCAACAAACTCAACGGAACTAAATAATAAAATAACCATAAGTGCAAGCCCCAAAAGAACGCCGAGTCCTTTATACACTGATGTCATCCAGTATCCCTTCTATCCATGTACTTGGATTTGATAAATCCTTTTGTTCTTTTACAGCTTCTTCTAAAATAAAAGCCATAAGGTCGTAGGCCATTCGTCTGCCGTTTGCGACTCCTACGACAACACCCTCCCTTGGGTGGAACCGTCCCCTACATAATTGCCATGAAGAAATCAATTCATACCGATTTTTCTCATAAATAAAAATGATACAATAGAGGCGAGGCATAGGAATATTTCGTTTTAAGGCATAGACTACCGTTTCCAAATCGCTTACATTTTCTGCTACAAATAATTCTTGTGCCAATTTCATCCGCTTCGCCCCCTTTCTTACCATTTCTTAGCATTATTATACCAGAACATACCAAAAAAGAAAATAAGCAATAAACAGCACCCCCACAGAAGGGTGCTGTTATGACTGTCGAAAAAGTCAAAACCTTGAGGGCTTTGCCCTCAAACTCTCACAAGGGTTTCACCCTTGACCCGTTACAAACCGCATGAATATGAGGTTTGTATAAAAGTTTTTGGTCTTGCTTTTTACAAAAAGCAAGCAGGTTTGGGCGGCGCCCAAGGTTTTTCCACAATCTGACAGCACCTCGATTGAAGGGTGCTGTTATAATTACTGAAGTGCTGCCTCCAGTTTTGACAGCTGATCATAGGGATAGTTTTTCAGCAATTCTTTGTATTGTGGATTTGTTAATCCCGGAGTTTGTGTGTAGAGTGCAATTTTTTCGTTTAAATCCGCCTGTATAAATTTTAGTTTTAATTTGGAAAATTCGTCTGTGTTCATATTATTCTATCCTCTCTTGTTTTTTCTTTTTGAAAACCTCACTCATGCCCATGAAAAACAGAAAGCCACCAAATATTTTGCGCAGTAAATCTGCATCCATAGAAACGGCTAAAAATGAGCCTGCTGCAGCGCC
>JAQUSU010000016.1:12472-35948 GCA_028710085.1 Anaerotignum sp. | reverse complement strand
ACATATTCTCTGGAATGATCCGTGCCGGGGGTTGTAGGGTCACAGCCATGATCGGCAGTGATAAAGAGAATATCCTCCTCCTTCAACTGTGCCATTATTTCAGGAAGCTTATTATCAAAATATTCCAACGCACCAGCGTAACCCTCAACGTCGTTACGATGGCCATAAATCATATCCGTGTCTACCAAATTGGTAAATAGAATGCCCTCAAATTCCTCCTTGGCATAAAAAATAGTTTTTTCAATGCCATCATTGTTATTTGTGGTATGGTCGGCACGGGTAATACCTTGATGCTCAAAAATATCCTCAATTTTCCCAATGGCAGTTACATTCAAGCCTTTTGCCTTCGCCAAATCCAAAATGGTTGGGCCGGTTGGCGGTAAGGAAAAATCCCTTCTATTTTTGGTTCTTGTGTAATCGCCCTCCTCGCCCAAAAATGGACGGGCAATGACACGGGCAACTGCATAATCGCCTGAGAGAATTTCTCTTGCTTTTTGGCACATTTCATATAATTTTTCAATGGAAATAACTTCCTCATGGGCGGCAATTTGGAACACACTGTCCGCGGAGGTATACACAATGGGATAGCCTGTTTTCACATGCTCGGGTCCTAAATCCTGAATGATTTGGGTACCTGATGCCGCAATGTTTCCCAGTATTTTTGTGCCGATTGCCTGCTCAAAAGCGTCGATAACCTCCTTGGGAAAGCCTGTTTTTGTAAAGGTAGGAAAGGGCTTTGCCGTAATGATGCCTGCCATTTCCCAGTGGCCTGTGGTGGTATCCTTGCCAATAGATTTTTCAGCCATTTTCGCAAATGCCCCCTGGGGAGAATCGATTTTACCTAAAAGGTGAATCTCCTCCCCTTGAATATTGCCAAGGCCTAGAGCACACATATTTTTTAAATCAGTTTGGGGGCGAGCTTTTTTGATATTCACCAAGGTGTTGCTACCAACATCCCCAAAGTCCTTTGCATCGGGCAGTTCTCCGATTCCCACACTGTCCAAAACAATAATAATTGCTCTTTTCATAAGCATCGTCCTTTCTAAATTAAATAATTTTTAGAATCAACGGAGGCAATGGTTCTTTTTCCTCGCCAATTGTAATCGCCTGTTGTAAATAGCTTGCCGCATTGGTGCATTTTTCATCTGAAGAAGCAAAGATTTCTGCCAAAGGCTCTCCCTCTTTAACGAAATCACCTAAGCGCTTTTTCATAATAATACCTGCGCCAAAATCCAAGGGCTGTTCCTTATAAGCACGGCCTGCGCCGGTTTCCAAGGAAGCTCGACCGATTAAAGCCGTATTCATTTTATTCAAATAGCCCTCTCTTTGAGCAAAAACAGTTTTCTTGCTTGTTGATAGGGGCAAAAGAGAATAGTCGTCAATAATTGCAGGATTTCCGCCCTGCTGCACCAAAAGCTCACGAAACTTTTCAAGACCCATGCCATTTTTAATATGGTGCTGCAACAAATATTTTCCCTGCTCAATGCTTTCTACCCGCTGGGCCATCAGAAGCATATGGGCACCTAAGGTAAGGGATATCTCCAAAAGATCGCCCTCTACGTTGCCCTTTAAAACCTCAATGGCTTCAATAACCTCTAAGCTGTTGCCGATATTCATGCCCAAGGGCTGATCCATCCCACTAATGACAGCAGTCACCTTTCTGCCGATATGCCGCCCCATTTCAACCATAATGGACGCCAAGGTTTTAGCAGACGCCAAATCCTGCATGAAGGCACCACTGCCGCATTTTACGTCCAAAACGATACCGTCAGCGCCCGCCGCTATTTTTTTTGACATAATGCTTGCGGCAATCAACGGAATGCTATCCACGGTGCCTGTGACATCCCGAAGGGCATAGAGCTTTTTATCTGCGGGGGTCAGGTTGTCCGTTTGGCTCATTAAAACGATATTGCTGTTTTGCGCAAATTCAATTGCCTCTTTCTCGCTGACATTTACATCAAAACCAGGGATTGATTCCAGCTTGTCTATGGTGCCGCCGGAAAAGCCAAGGCCACGACCACTCATTTTTATCACAGGAACACCCGTTGAGGCAACCAGAGGCGCCAAAATTAACGTGGTGGTATCTGCAACACCGCCGGTGCTATGTTTGTCGGCTTTAAAGCCTTCCACCTGGGAAAAATCAAACATACTGCCGGATTGCGCCATTTCCATCGTCAGACAAGCCGTTTCTTCGGCATCCATCTGTTTTAAAAATGCCGCCATCAAAAAAGCGGATATTTGATAGTCCGGCAAGCTTCCATCCGCCACACCCTTTACAAAATACGCAATTTCTTCATTGGATAATTGATTACCCTCTCTTTTTTTGATAATGATGTCCACAATATTCATATAAAAGCCCTCCTCTGGATCAAATTCTTATTTCGGAAGAGAAGTAAATTTTAAATTCTTGTCAAAATAATGAATGAGGGAGTATATAAAGAACTAACCTCCCCATTGCTCCCAAAGCTTTGATAAACCATTTTTTACATTTTTAGTAAATATATTATATCACATGTTATTTAAAAAATCATCATGAAAAAACCGCTCTAGGGTTTGCTTTTTTTGCAGACCATAAGCGGTTTTCACTGATTCATTCGCTTTTTTCTTTTAATAAGTAGGATTCAACGATTTCAGCCGCATCTTGAATGCAGCCAGCACAGCTGCGCAAAACAACGCCCGTATCCAGCCCTTTCAAGGTTCTGCAATCCAAGCTTTTATTTTTATCAACAAAGGCTTGCGTCATTGGTTTTAAGGTATTATAGCAGTTGACCTTACTATGTGGTTTATCCAAATTTACGTCGGAAACTTTTAAACCTACCAAATATGCCATGGCAGAAACTGCGCCGCAAGGCCCCATAATAGCCATGCCACGACCGAAGCATTCAACGGCACGAAACGCCTCTTTTTCTTCAACGCCAAACAAATCGCAATAGGCACACGCTACAGCTTGAGAACAATTGTAACCCTTATGATGATTTTCCATTACTTTTTCAACTCTGCTATCCATAAGCTACCTCCAAATAAAAAAGATTATACATAAAAATCGAGAAACCCAGCCTCTTCGGTGATAAATACCTTGTAGCTATATTATGTGCAGACTGAATCCAAAATAAAACACCCTCTGCCCATGAATGCTTATCAAAATCAGTGAAAGCTTTCCGTCAATTCAAAAATACGCTTTCAAATATTTTTTCTATTGTTCATAAAATGCTTCATAAAAAAACAATGTTTGGCAAATAAATAAAGGATACCCAGTCGTAAACGAGGTATCCTTTCGGAACATAAAAAAATTACAGGCTGTTAACCAATTTTGTTAAAGAAGATTTTTTTCTTGCAACTGCATTTTTGTGATAGATGCCTTTGATATATGCGCTATCAATCGCAGATACAGCATTTTTCAAAGCTACAGAAGCTACTTCCTTATCACCTGCGTTCACTGCTACGATAACCTTTTTCATAGCTGTTTTAACCTGAGATTTAACCATCTTATTTCTCAGTGTTTTTTTGTTGATTACTTTAATTCTTTTCTTAGCGGATTTAATATTTGCCACTGTGTTTTCCTCCTAGTAAAATCATTCATTTTCTGTGGTTTCCGATATTGGGGAATATCGCTTTTTATTACTACTACGTTAACCACCCTCAGGAGTTTCCTCTCCTACGACACGGCTTGGGGCAATTTTTATGCAAATACCCCTTGGTTAATTCAACACCATATATTTTACCTGATGAACGAAAATAAGTCAATGAATATATTTCAAAAGGGCGGAAAAAATAAGGTAAAAACGTGAGAGACGGTGTGAAAAATGAAAGAAAAGGACGAGAAAAATACATTTCAAATAAGAACCGACTTAGCCATTGAAGCCAGAGAAATGATTGAAGAAAAGCAAGAAACCGTGGGAACCGAGCCAAACGGTGTTCAAGTCGAAACGGAAGAAGGAGAATTCTACACATTAACAAGGGTAAGCATTGTGAATGAAGCGGGCAGTGAGGCTATGGGAAAGCCAATGGGAGAATATATTACCATTGAATCTCAAAAATTAAAAGAAAACGCCGTAGACTGCCATGAAGTGCTGATTAAGCTTCTGGCCGACCAACTGCGCAAGCTGGCGCAAACCAAAAAGGAGGACTGCATTCTTGTGGCAGGGCTGGGGAATTGGAACATTACCCCTGATGCCTTAGGACCAAAGGTTGTTTCCCGCATTTTGGTGACACGCCATTTGCAAGGAACCTTACCCGAGGAAATTGAAGGAACCCTTCGCTCTGTTGCCGCAATCAGCCCTGGTGTTATGGGGCTTACCGGCGTTGAAACGGGGGAAATTATTAAAGGTTTGGTGGATAAAATAAAGCCTTCTTTATTAATCGCCATTGATGCCCTTGCTGCAAGGCGTTCCAGCCGTATTAACGCAACCATTCAGATGTCCGATACAGGCGTTGCCCCCGGTGCCGGCGTGGGCAATAAAAGAATGGAGCTAAACCAAGAAACCTTAGGAATTCCCGTTATTGCCATTGGCGTGCCTACGGTGGTGGATGCGGCTACGTTAGTAAACGATACCATGGATCGAATTTTGGCTAGTATGATCAGCCAAACAAAAGAAGGCTCAAGCTTTTATCAAATGCTGCAGGATTTGGAGCAGGAAGAAAAATACACCATGATTACGGAAATTTTGGATCCCTATACGGAAAATATGTTTGTCACTCCAAAGGAAGTGGATGCCGTCATAGACAGGCTTTCTAATATCATCGCTAACGGCATTAACATTGCATTGCACCCCGGAATCACCATGGAGGACATCAGCAAATACAGCTAAAAACTTTATTTTTTATAAGAATAAAAATAATAAGCGCAGATAAAAACCTCCTATGTATGAGAAAAATTCTAAGAATCTCATAGGAGGCTTTTATTACAAAATACTCAACTTTTATTGCCCAAAATTCGAATCGTGAGCTTCTCCATCCTCCCTCGGTTTTGTATAGCATAAAGCCTGCTTGCTATCACAAATTCCTTTTGTTGTAGGATCCGTAACTACCCCTATGACAGCCATAATCACGCTGATTAATAAAAACGGATTGCCTGCCACATTCTTAAGCTCTTCCCACACCAAGGCCCAGCTGGTAAAATCCTCTGGCTTTGCACCTAAAGAAGCCATGATAACGCCAAATAACCCAATCCAAAAATATGGGTTTTTTAGACGAACCTTCCAATTTATTTTCATTTTTGTACCCCTCCCTTTTTCAACGATAAAAAACAGCCTTTCTACAATATATAACCAAAGCTCTCTGGGGTTTCCTTAAAATTGAAAATTCCCTCCAGAAAATTTTTACAATTATTTATTGTTTCAAACTAAACACAAAGTCTAAACCCAGACCAACAAAATGCAAAAATCCATCAAAAAACCGCTCCTCAAAAATGAAAAGCGGTTCAAATTTTATTTATTTTCGTTCCAACTGCCAAGCCTGCGAAATCTTTCATATCTCTTTTCACTGATTTGGGGTGCGTCCTTGTAAATTTCCTTGAAATCACCCATAATAATTTCTTTTAACTCCCCGCACATTTCCTCAAAGCGCGAAAAATTTTCAGGGATAATGCGCTCTGCAACGCCAAAACGCTTCATATCCTCAGCAGTAATACACAAGCATTTTGCTGCCTCTGCTGATGCCTCCAAAGAAGCCTCTCCCCATAATATACTGGCACAGCCTTCGGGAGAAATCACGGAAAACACGGCATTTTCCAGCATATACAACCTATTTGCAACGGATAGCCCCAAGGCTCCGCCACTGCCGCCTTCGCCAATGACAACGGTAATGATGGGCACCTTTATTGCCATCATCTCCATTAAATTATCAGCAATCGCCTGCCCCTGCCCACGTTCCTCGGCTTCCTCGCCACAAAACGCACCTGCCGTATCCACCAAGCAAAGAATGGGCCGGTGAAATTTTTCTGCCTGCTTCATCAAGCGTAACGCCTTGCGATAACCCTCGGGCATAGGACTGCCAAAATTACATTGAATGCGCTCATCAAGGTTTCTGCCTCGTTCAATGCCGATAAAGGTAACGGGCATTTCTCCAAGCATCCCGATGCCGCCGATAATCGCCTTGTCATCAGCAAATTTTCTGTCCCCGTGCAACACCGTTCTATCGGTAAGCATTTTCTCAATATATGCCCTTGCCGTTGGACGGTCTTGCGCTCTTGCAGCCAACACTCTTTCGTAAGGTAACAGGTCATTGATTGTAAATCGTTCGACCTCCGGTTTAAAAAGAGCATTTTCCAAGGCGGCACCATGGTCCTTCATTTCATGCTGGCGAAGAAGTTTTGCTATGGTTTTTCTTAGCTCAGTTCTGGGCACAATGGCATCCACAAACCCATGCTCCAACAAAAATTCTGCTTTCTGAAAATCGTCAGGCAGCTTTTTCTTGGTGGTTTGCTCGATGACTCTGCGCCCAGCAAAGCCAATGGTAGCATTGGGTTCCGAAAGAATGATATCCCCAAGCATAGCAAAGCTGGCGGAAACACCACCCGTGGTGGGGTCGGTCAAAATGGTAAGATATAAACCGCCACGCTTACTGTGATAATCCACAGCGCCGCTCACCTTTGCCATTTGCATCAAGGAAAGAATCCCCTCCTGCATTCTTGCACCACCTGAACAGGTGAAGCCAACCACGGGCAGCTTTTCCTCCGCGGCATATTCAAACAGCCTTGCCAGCTTTTCGCCCACAACGGAGCCCATACTGCCCATCATAAACTGGGGCTCCATCACAAAGATTGCACATTCCTGCCCCTTAAAGGAAGCACGGCCACATAGTACCGCCTCATCCTCTCCCGAGCCCATTTTCCCGCTTTCCAGCTTCACATCATAGCCGGGAAAATTGAGGGGATCATTGGTGGAAAGCTCCGTTAAAAACTCCCGAAAGCTGCCTTTGTCGCAAAGTGCTTTGATTCTGGTTTTTGACCCAATACGAAAGTGATGTCCGCAAGAAGGGCAAACCATTTTATTTTTTGCAACATTCCGCTTTGTCTCAATGGACTTACAAACGGGACATCGCATTTTTTCCTCAACAATCGGGGTAATGCCCCCTTCCTCCAAATCATTTTTTGATTTGCGGAATAAACCTACGATATTATGCAAGCGAATCACTTCCCTTCCGCTAAAATTTCAGACAAAATCAGCGTATCGTACGCTCCCTGCCAAAAGGTTTTGCTTCGAATCAATTTTAATTGATCCTCAATATTTGTATCAACGCCCTCAATGATCATTTCGCATAATGCTGACTCCATTTTACGGATGGCATCCTCTCTGGTATTTGCAAAAATAATGAGTTTACCCAGCATGGAATCATAAAAAGGCACAACCTCACATTCCTGAATCAAAGCAGTATCAAAATGCACCCTTGCGCCGCCTGGAATATGCAAGAAGTTAATCTTTCCCGTAGACCTTGCGTTAATGCGGCATTCCATGGAATGTCCCTTCAAGAAAACATCCTCCTGCGTAAAATCCAAAGGAATCTCACAGGCAATCCGAATCTGCCATTTTACAATGTCAACGCCGCTGATTTCTTCGGTAATAGGATGCTCCACCTGTAAACGGGTATTCATCTCAATAAAATAAAATTCTCCATTGGGGGCAAGCAAAAACTCCACAGTTCCGGCATTGGTATAATCTGCAGCTTTTGCCGCTTTGATTGCCGCTTCCATCATTTTGGAACGAATTTCCTCAGTCATAACGGGGCTAGGGGTTTCCTCCAATACCTTTTGCTTATTCAGCTGCAAGGAGCAATCTCTTTCGCCCAAGCACACCATATTGCCAAAGTTATCGGCCAAAATCTGCATTTCCACATGACGAACATGGGTCAAATATTTTTCCAAAAAAACTTCTCCGTTGCCAAAGGCGCTCTTTGCTTCTGCGGATGCGGTGAGAAAGGCATTTTCCAGCTCTTCACTTTCATTTACAACGCGGATTCCCTTGCCGCCGCCGCCGGCTGTTGCCTTTACCAATAGAGGAAAACCAATTTCCTCCGCCAAAGCCTTGGCCTCCTGAACGTCCTTTAAAAGCTCCGTTCCAGGAACCACAGGCACACCGATTTCCTTCATCAGCCTGCGGGCATTGTCTTTATCCCCCATGCTTTCCATAACTTGGCTTTTCGGCCCGATAAAAACAATGTCATTTGCTTCGCAAAGCGCCGCAAACTCAGAGTTTTCCGAAAGAAATCCGTATCCAGGATGAATGGCACCAGCATTGCAGGCCAAAGCTGCACTGATGATGTTTTTTTGGTTTAAGTAGCTTTCTGCCGCACTTTTCCCACCGATGCAGATTCTCTCATCCGCCAAAGCCACGGGCAGTGAATTGCGGTCTGCTTCGGAATAAACAGCTACTGTTTCAATTCCCATTTCTTTGCAGGCACGAATGATTCGCACTGCAATTTCCCCACGATTTGCCACGAGAATTTTTGTAAACATATCCTCAAGTCTCCTTTATTAATGCAAACGAAAATTCTGCACTTACGCACAGCTTCCCATTTACGAAGCCTTTTCCTTCGGCCCAGTAAAATACACCTTTATTTTTAATCAGTTTGCATTGTGTTTCCAAAATATCTCCGGGACGTACGCTGTTTTTAAAGCGAACCTTATCAAGCCCTGTAAAAAAAGGTGTCGTCCCTTTATTCCCCTCAGCAAGCAATACGCAAGCGGATTGCCCTAAAATTTCGCAAAGAATGACACCTGGCACCACAGGGTGATCGGGAAAATGCCCCTGTAAAAACCATTCGTTTCCTGTAATGGTTTTTTTGCCATATGCAACCCCATCCTTTAGCTCTGCCTCGTCAATTAAAAGCATGGCATCTCTATGGGGTAAAATTTTTTTGATTTCCTCTTGATTCATGTCAAGCCTCCTCACGAATGCATACCAATACCTGGCCGAACTCCACAACCTGCCCGTTATCCACAGGAATTGCAACAATTTCGCCGTCTTTTTGTGCTTCAATGGTATTGAACATTTTCATGGATTCCACAATGCATACAGCATCGCCTTTTTTCACCTTATCGCCAACCTTGACATAAGGCGCAGACCCTGCCTGAGGTGCCAGATAAACCGTACCAACCAAGGGAGATTTCTGCTCAAACGCTGTTTCCTCTACAGGGTTCTTTTCTTCCATAGTAATGGTTGTTTCTTCCTCGAAAATCTCAATTTCCCTTGGCATTTCCTGTAAAACAACCTTACCGCCGGCAGATTCTAAAACCAAACGAACGTCGCCCTCTGTTAAATCCAGCTTTGTCAGCTGATTTTGTTTCAATATTTTTGCTAGTTCAGCTATTTTTTTGATTTCCATCATCATCAATCCTTTAATTTTCTAAATGCCACACAGGCGTTATGCCCACCAAAGCCCAAGGAGGTGGAAAGGGCACCTTCTAACGCTGCTTCCACAGCAACATTAGGTGTATAATTCAAATCGCACTGAGGGTCCTGCTCTTTTAAGTTAATGGTCGGAGGAACAACGCCGTTATTGATTGCCAAAATAGCGGCAATGGCTTCCACAGCACCTGCCGCACCCAACATATGCCCAGTCATGGACTTAGTGGAGCTGATATGAATCCTTTTTGCATCCTCACCAAAAGCCTTGTGGATGGCAATGGTTTCCACAGTATCGTTCATGGGTGTCCCTGTCCCATGGGCATTATAATAAATCTGCTCCGGTGCAATGCCCTCTAAGCCCTTCGCCGCTTCCCGAATTGCCTTGGAGCTTGCCCTTGCCTCGGGGGACGGTGCTGTCACATGGTGTGCATCACAGGTGGAGCCATAGCCTACCACCTCAGCATAAATTTTTGCACCTCTTGCCTTTGCGTGTTCATATTCTTCTAAAATCAAGGTCCCTGCGCCTTCACCCATAATAAAGCCGCCTCTTCTGCTATCAAAGGGAAGGGAAGCCGCATCAGGATCATTGGAAGGGCTTAACGCCATACAGCTACCAAAGCCTGCAACGGTTAAGGGTACGATTGCACCCTCACTGCCGCCACAAATTGCCGCTGTGGCATAGCCATGTAAAATGGCACGATACCCTTCGCCAATTGCTGTAGTTCCCGTAGCGCAAGCAGTTGTTACCGAAACGCAGGCACCCTCTGCACCATAGCGAATGGCAATGTTTCCTGCGGCAATGTTACTAATCATTTTAGGGATAAACAAAGGAGAAATCTTTCTTGCTCCTTTTTCTGCCAAGGTCGCGGCACTTTCACAAAAGGTTTCAAAGCCGCCGACGCCCGAACCATAGTATACTGCAAGCTCTTCTTGCTGAACCTTACCCTCCAAACCACTGTCCTCCATGGCTTGTGCAGTAGCTGACATAGCATACACACTAAAACGGTCTAATTTTTTTGCTGCCAATTTTTCCATATACAAGGAAGAATCAAAATCCTTTAATTCTGCTGCCAAGGTATATTTATTTTCAGAAGCATTATAACGGGTAATAAATGAAACCCCGTTTTTTCCTTCCACCAAGCCTTGCCAAAAGCTTTCTACTGTATTTCCGATAGGCGTAACCGCCCCTAATCCTGTCACAACAACTCTTCTCATAGTAACCTCCTACATTGCCATACCGCCGTCGATGCGGATTACTTCGCCGGTAATATAATCTGACGCCTCCGAAGCAAGGAATAATGCCAATTTTGCCACATCCTCTGCCTGCCCGAAGCGTTTCATTGGAATTGCGTTTTTAATCTCCTCATTTGCCGTAAAGGTTTCCGTCATATCCGTGGCAATAAAGCCGGGTGCGATGGCATTACAGCATACACCGCGAGACGCCAATTCCTTTGCCACTGATTTTGTCAAGCCTACTACGCCTGCTTTGGAAGCAGAATAATTTGCCTGACCTGCATTTCCAATTAACCCGGAAACCGAGCTGATATTAATAATTTTCCCACTTTTTTGCTTTAAAAACAGGGGATATACCTGCTTAATCATATAAAAAGAACCCTTTAAGTTGGTATCCACCACTGCATCAAACTCTTCTGCTTTCATCATAGGAATCAGCTTATCCTTTGTAATTCCAGCATTGTTAACCAAAATATGAATTCCGCCAAAGTCAGCCACAATTTCCTTAACCGTTGCCGCAACCTGTGTGGCATCGGCAACGTTACACTGATAGCCTTTGGCCTTTACACCCATAGCTTCCAATTCCTTTTGGGTTTCCTCCGCCTTTTGCGTGTTTCCTGCATATAAAAAAGCAATCTCTGCTCCATTTTTCGCGAATAATTTGCAGATAGCCGCGCCAATTCCTCTGGAACCGCCGGTCACGACTGCTACTTTTCCTTTGAGCATATCAAATCCTCCTCTTTGAGCTTTTGTACCTCCTCCATGGAAGAAACGGAATAGACCTTGCTTTCAGGCAAGATACGGGAAATTAATTTCTTTAACGTATCACCCACTCCGACTTCAATAAAGGTATCAAAACCATCTGCCGCCATTTGTTCCACACTTTCTTGCCAACGCAGAGCATGGTCAATTTGGGGGGACATCCAAGCGCGCACATCTTCTTGGTAGGGCTTTGCCATATAATTGGAATATACGGGAATTTCAGGCTTTTGAATCTGATACTCCTTTAAAACCTGGGCAAAATCCTTTGCTGCTTCCTTCATAAACGGAGAGTGAAAACCGCCGCCAACTTTAATAGGCAACCCTCTGCCGCCGGTCTCTCTGACTGCTTTTGAGAAGGCCTCCATTTCCTCTTTTTGCCCTGCAACCACCAACTGCCCGGGGCCGTTGTAGTTTACAGGATAAACCTGCGCAAAGCTTTTACAAATTTCCTCAACCTTGCTGTTTTCCAGCTTCATTACCGCAAGCATAGAGCCTGGGTTTTTTTCTGCTTCTCTTGCCATAACCTGACCTCTGAAAGAAGCCAAGCGAAAACCGTCTAAAGTATCATACGCTCTGGCGAATGCCAGTGCAGGAATTTCTCCCAAGGAAAAACCCGCCACACCGTCGGGAAGAATGCCTTCCTCTTTTAATGCCAAAGCCGCAGCCAAGTCTGTCAGATACAAACAAGGCTGCGTATTTTCTGTATTTTTTAGTTCTTGGTCTGTTCCAAAAAAGCACTGATTTAATGTATTGGGACGAATTTTCTCCGCCCCATCAAACAAATTTCGGATGCTCTCTTTTGCATCATAAAAGCTTTTGCCCATGCCCGCTTTTTGCGCGCCCTGACCGGAAAAAACAAATGCTATTTTACCCATTTTGCCCCTCCTTTTAACAAAAGCTCTGCTTCTAATGCAATTTCCTTTAAAATTTCTGCCGCCGGCTGTTCTTTTTTCACCATACCAGCAATCTGCCCTGCCATGAAGCATCCCTCTTGGGTATTGCCCTCCACAGCAGCCTTTCTTAAAGCTCCAACACCCAACTCCCCAACCATTTCTGGTGTAGTTTCGGGTGCATATTCTTTTTTCAAAAACTCACGGCTAAAGCTATTTTTCAAGCAACGGCAAGTGTTTCCGCCAAATCTTCTTCCTGTTGCTGTGGTGGAAATATCGCTTGCCTTTAAAATCAATTCTTTATAATTGGAATGTACAGAACACTCCTCAGCCAAAAGGAATCTGGTACCCATTTGTACCCCAACGGCACCCAACATAAATGCCGCCGCAATTCCTCTGCCATCACCAATGCCACCTGCCGCCAATACAGGAATTTTGACAGCGTCGCAAACCTGAGGGATTAAGGGCATAGTGCTCATATCTCCGATATGACCGCCGGATTCACCGCCTTCGGCAATGACCGCCGTTGCCCCTGCTCTTTCCATCATTTTTGCCGCCGCTACGGATGCCGCTACGGGAATTACTTTGATTCCCGCTTCCTTCCACATAGGGATAAACCTTGTAGGGATACCGGCGCCTGTTGTTACCACAGAAACCTTTTCCTCTACAACAATTTTTGCGACCTCCTCCACATGGGGGCTCATCAGCATAATATTTACGCCAAAGGGCTTATCCGTCAAGCTTCGTGCAATTTTAATTTGCTCACGAAGATAATCGCCTCCGGCATTCATTGCAGAAATAATGCCTAAGCCGCCGCCGTTTGAAACCGCAGCCGCCAGCTTGCCATCGGCAATCCAAGCCATACCGCCCTGAAAAATGGGATATTCAATTCCTAACAAAGAACAGATGGGTGAAAGGATCATTCTGTCCCCCTCCTCTCTTACTGCAGTTTGCTCTCGATGAGTGTAACCAAATCGCCGACTGCATTTACCTTGTTATCGCCCAATTCGATTTCTGTGCCAAATTCTTCTTCTACGTTCATGAGCAGTTCCATAACGTCCAAAGAGTCAATACCCAAAGCTTCAAATTTTGTGTCCATTGTAATTTTACTTACTTCACATTCCAATTTTTCTGCTAACATTGCTGCAACCTTTTCGAATACCATAATTTTATTCTCCTTTTATATGTTTAATAATAAATAATTTATATATGAAGCCCTTAGGCATTCATTACCATCTTAAAAGACAAGTCGCACTTGCCAAACCGCCGCCAAAAGCAGGCAGCAAAAGCAAATCCCCTTTTTCCAACATTCCCTGTCGGTTCATTTCATCCAATGCAATGGGAATGCTTGCAGAGGAAGTATTGCCAAAACGTTCAATATTTACATAAAATTTATCTTTTGGCACCTTCAGCTTCACACTGGCAAAATCTATGATTCGCTTGTTTGCCTGATGAGGAACAATGTATTTTATATCCTCCATCGTTAGCCCCTGTCTTTCCAAAAGGGTAGTGCAATCGTTACAAATTGCATTTACGGCAAATTTAAAGGTTTCCTGACCTGCCATATGAATATAGGGCTTTTTCTGCGTTCCTTTATAAAATGGAGATGTACCAATTGGCTGAGGAATATCCATTACGTCAGAACCGCCTTTTACTTCAAAAACGGAATCAATATAAGAATCCCCTTCGCCAAGCACCACTGCTCCGGCGCCATCAGCAAAAATAACACAGGTTCCTCTATCTTCCCAATCAACAATACGGCTTAAGCGCTCCGCGCCAATCACCAAAACCTTTTTTGCCCGTCCTCTTGCAAAGAAGCCTGCGGCTGTTTCCAACATAAAAACAAAGGCTGAACAAGCCGCACTAATGTCCATCGTCATGCAAGAAACGCCTAATAGATTCTGAATCATGCAAGAAACCGAAGGAGAAATTGACTCACCACTTACACTGGCAGCCAAAATCAAATCAATTTCTTCTTTCTTTACACCGCTATTTTCCAAAGCTGCCAAGGCCGCCTTGCACCCCATATCCGCCGCCGTTTCATCCTCACTGATATGTCTTTGTTTTACGCCGACTCTCTGCATGATCCATTCGTCGTTGGTATCAACAAATTTTGAAATATCTTCATTGGTTACAATTTTCGGGGGAACATACATCCCCGTTCCAAGTACGTTAAAAGTCATATTTAATCCTCCGAGCTACATTCATTTGTGTTATGCAATCTTAGTGCCCAAAAATTCTAAAAAGGTTACAAATTAAAATAATTTATTTTGCGAAAAAAGAAAAGATAAGCTACAAAGCCTATCTTTCCAAGTTTTTTTCATTTTATTAAAAATTTCTAATTTTGCAAATTTTTGAACAAAGAATGATGAAAATAAGCTATACTCACCAAAGAAACAGCCTGAAAAACCCACAGCTTCCCCAAAAAAAGATTTTTTCATCTGCTCATCTCTCTGTTTTTCTCGTCAAAATCCTTTATTTGCGTCTCATCCGCATAAGCAGCATAACAAAGGCACATAAAGAAGCACTTACATACGATAATGCAGCTACCAACATCCATAATCGGCGGACTCTCATATGCTTTGCCAGCTCACCATAGTTCCCCAAAGAAGAAAAATTCAACTTCTCCAATGAAGGCGCAGAAAGTCTATACTGCTTATAATAATCCCGACAGCTTTTACATTCTTTTAAGTGGGCTTTTACCGCCGTCTCACTGGCTTCACTTGCCAAGCCATCATGATACAGCGCCACAAGATCCTTTACAATATCACAATTCAAGCTCATGCTTTAACACCTCCATCAGCATTTTTTTCGCCCTAAAATAAATAACCTTTGCAGAGTTTTCGCTGATTTCTAAAACCAAAGCAATTTGAGAAAACGGCAGCTCTGCATAAATTCGCAGCAATATTACATCCCGATATTTTTTCGGAATACCATCAACAATTGCTCTGGCAGCTTTCTCAACATCTTTTCTCCTCATATGCTCTTCCGGATCAACACAGCCTTCACAATATGTATTCACAACCAATTCCAGGTTTGCTGAATCCAAATCCAATTTATTTTTCTTTAAATATTTAAAATACACATGCTTCCCAATGGAAGCAAGCCATGTAAACAGTTCGCACTCTCCACGGAATCTGTGAAAGGATGTATAGGCTTGTAAAAATGTTTCCTGCGTCAGGTCCTCTGCCAAATCCCCATCATTACAAAGCCGATATAAAAAACAATACACCTTATTATAATACTGTGCATAAAGGGCTTCGAAGGATTTCAATCCATCACCTTCTCTCAATTAAATCTAGTGACATAATACCATAGCACCCTTAAAAAATCCACACTTAATGATGTGATGAATGATGATTCCCTGTTTTTTACAATATTCGTTTCCTTCCACAGCGATTTTTCTACTTTTACTGGACGATTTCCAACTGAAAATCATGGCCCTCCGCAAACCCTTGCAACAGCCCCTGGGCTTCCTGCAGCAGCTCCAAAAGCGTCTCCCCGCCATCAAAAGCGTAATATACCAAAAGAATTTCCTTTGTATTTTCCGTAATCATCGCCCTTGTATTGTCGCTGGTAGGGTTGCCAAAAGGCCCTAATTCATCAAATAAAGCGGGCAAAAACTCAATATTTAGCACATCCTTGCCAATCCCTTGATATGCAGTACCTTCCGGGGCGCGCGCCCATAAAATATCCCCCTGCACCTGCTCCAAATCGTAGGTGCCCATGGAATAACCCGATTTTATGGAAAGATAATTGTTAATATCCACAACATTATTGATATAATACAGCCCTCGTTCCTTGGAAATTCTGCGGCACATTGCCTCAGCGGAGGTACGATATCGGTTTGGGTCCTTTCCCAAGGCCTTATAAGCCTTTCTTGTTGCCTGAATTTTTTCCCGTTTATTGGCCTGGGAAAGCTCCACCTCTGCCAGCTGAGCAATTTTTTCGTTTAATAATTCCAAAAAAGCGGCTTCGTCCCCTTTTACGCCAACCTTGCACTGCAATACACCCAAAACCGCCTGAGGGCAACGTTCTTTTATACTGGAATCTATGGTAATTTTTCTCATATGTGTTCTCCTTTTCTCTGATTATTTTTCATACTATCAGCTTACGACAAAAAAAATTCTTGTCAAGGGAAAAGGGATTTGTTTTCTGCAATTTTGTTTTTCCGTCCATTCCCTTTTTACGGAAATTTATGCTATGATAGAAAGAAAAAAGGAGTGAACCCAATCATGACTCTTATGCAGTTGGAATATATCATGCAAATTTATCATTGCGGTTCTATGAATAAAGCTGCACAAAATCTATTTGTTTCCCAATCTGCAATTTCCACTGCCATAAAAGAATTGGAAGAGGAACTGGGTATCACCATATTTATTCGAAGTAATCGGGGAATTTCTTTAACCGAGGAGGGGCAGGAGTTTATCTCGAAAATCCACCCTCTGTTGCAACAAGCAAAGGATGTGGAGCTGTTTTATTCCGCCAAAAATGGCTACAATGACTCTCATCTTTATATTTCAACCCAACGCTACCCCTTCTGCGCCAAAGCATTTGTTGAATTTCTGAAAAATCAAAGCGATCCAATTTTTCATTACGGCTTTAAGGAATGCCCCATGGGTAAGGTAATTGAAGAAGTACATACGGGTAAAAGCGATTTAGGGATTATTTTCCTCTCAGATATAACAGAGGTGTTTTTAAGCAGACTGCTTCATTCGAAAAATCTCATTTTTCATGAGATGAAGCGCTTACGCCCTCATGTTTTTATGAATCACGAGCATCCCTTGGCACAAAAAAAAGAAATCTCTTTTGATGAACTGAAAGAATATCCCTTTGTCATTTTTTCCAAGAAAGAGGAGAGCTCCTTTAATTTTTCGGAAGAAGCAGTTTTAAACCACAGCAACGAATACAATCAAATCATTTATGTCAATGATAGGGCAACGGCCTATAATATCCTTGGCCATACCACCGCAATCTCCACCGGCAGCGGCGTTTTGCCTGATGGCTATTGTGACCCTCGGATTTTGGCCATCCCCATCGCCTCCCCTGTTGGCGACATGTGTATCGGGTGGATTTCAAAGAAGGGCGACAGCCTTTCCATGAAGGCAATGGAGTTTGTCCAAATTTTAGAGGAACAGATAAAAAAATATTGATTTTCGTAAAAAATGAAGAAGGCCGCCGAATACGGCGACCTCAGACTGTCGATAAAGTCAAAACCTTGAGGGCTTTGCCCTCAAACACCCACAAGGGTTTCACCTCAGCACTTTGCTGCGCAAAGCTGTCCTTTGGACAGATGGCACTTCTTTGCCATTGCACCTTGACCCTTTAGAAACCGCATAAATATGCGGTTTAAATAAAAGTTTTTGGTCTTGCTTTTTTCAAAAAGCAAGCAGGTTTGGGCGGCGCCCAAGGTTTTTCGACTGTCTGAGGCCGCCGAAAACGGCGACCTTCTTTATGTAGGCAGACAGTAATTAAATTTTCTCTAATCCCATCTTTAAATCTTCAATAATATCTTCCACATTTTCCAAGCCAATAGAGATACGAATTAAACCGGCGGAAATACCTGCTCCCTTCAGTTCCTCCTCTGTATAGGTGGAATGTGTCATTGATGCCGGATGCTCAATCAAGGTTTCTGCATCTCCTAAGGAAACGGCAATCGTTGCCAAGGTCAGGCTGTTTACAAATTTCATACCAGCTTCCTTGCCGCCCTTTACCTCAAAGGAAATCATCGCGCCAAAATCGTCCATTTGTTTTTTGGCAATTTCGTGACCGGGGTGGCTTTCCAAGCCGGGGAAATACACCTTTTCAACTTTTTCATGGTTTGCCAAGAATTCTGCCACAGCCTTTGCATTGGCACAATGTCTTTGCATACGGATTTCTAAGGTTTTTAAGCCCCGTAAAATCAAGAAGGATTCGAAAGGCCCAATAACCGCGCCTGTCATATCCTTAAGACCAAAAAATCTAACTTCTTGAATAAAATCAGCTTTGCCTACCACAAACCCAGCAATAACATCTCCATGGCCATTCAGGTACTTTGTTGCGGAATAAACAACCACATCTGCACCCAAGTCCAAGGGTCTTTGTAAATAAGGAGAAGCAAAGGTATTATCACAAACAACCTTAATTGCAGGATTATAGCTATGTGCTAACCTTGAAATTTCAGAAATATCAGCAATCTTTAGATTTGGATTTGCGGGTGTTTCCAAATAAATACATACGGTATTCTCTTTTAAATTTGCTTTTACTGCCTCTAAATCAGAGGTATTAATAAACGTGACCTCAACGCCATAACGTGTCATTCCATGCTGCAAAAATGCAAAAGTACAGCCATATAAGGTTTCATCCGCCAAAATATGTTTGCCAGCCCCTGCAATCGTCCACAAACAAGAAGAAATTGCGCCGATTCCACTTCCTGTTGCAACGCAAGCCTCGCCATTATCTAAAGCAGCTACCTTGCTTTCCAAAACGGAGGTGGTTGGATTGCCTAAACGGGTATAAATAAAGCCCTCTTCCTCTCCCGCAAACCGGCGTCCGCCTTGCTCGCAGTTTTCAAAAAAGAATGTAGATGTTTGATAGATGGGCATTGTTAATGCACCGTACTGTTTGTCTCTAATATTTCCTGCGTGAATTGCCTTTGTACCAAAGCCGCCGCTTGCATGTGACATGTAAAACACTCCCTTTTCATAAGTTGTCGTATTTTCCAGTTATTGGTATTATCATTATAACACAAAAAAATTCCGACTGGTTATTAGCGGTTTTTTATACTCGGTTATCTGAAAAACCGATAGCAGGGTCTTATCCTCCAAGCCCCTTGAAATTTGGCCTAAAAAAAGGTATCATAGTCCTTGATGAAAAGAAAAGGAGAGAAAAAAATGGAACAGAAAACATTGATCGTATCTTGCGTTGAATATTACAGCTTTTTGAAAAATATTCCTGCAAATAAGGTATTTCTCTCATTCCGGCAGGCTTCCATTTTAACCATGCTTTTGGAAAGCAACACCAACTTTCCCGAAATGGATTTGGACTTTTATGCCGGCATGATTGACGGAGTAATCTCCATAGAAAGTGATGCCGAGGAAAACGAATATCTACATTATAAAGAACGGATTTCTTTGGTTTCCCAGGTTGCTTCTATGCTTGAGAAAAAACACCATTTGGATGCTGTGGAAGCTTGTGCCATGTACTATGAATCCCACACGGCGGAAATGGTATCGGAGGATAGCACAGGATATTATCAAAAAATGGCAGAGGAAATTTTCGCCATGGTTGAAGCAGAATAAAAATGACAAACACCCCATTTTTTACAGTACTTATTTTACTGTTTCAAATGGGGTGTTTTATTCGAAAACATTACAAAATTGCAACTGCTCTAACGGGTGCACCATCTGAATTTTCAAATTTCAAAGGAAGTGCAACCAACAAAAAATCCACTTCTCCAATCAAATCCAGATTGCAAAGGTTCTCAAGAATCACCATGGTTCCATTTTCCAATATAAGATGATGCAACGGAAGCTCTGTATCAGAAATGGAATCCAGCCCGATATTATCCAGACCGATTCCTTTTTTGCTGTTTTCCACAAGATACTTGGCAACCTCCATGGAAATCACAGGGTATTCCCCAAAATATTCATCTTGCCCCCAATATTTTTCCCAGCCCGTTTGAAACACAATGAATTCTGCCCGTTCCACACGTTCTTTGTTGCGCTCAATGTAAGAAATATCAATGCTCCCTCCTGCCGGAACATCTCTTGCGTCAATGATACAAGCCTTGCCCACAAATCCCGAAACCTCCTTTTTGTCCAAGGAAATCCCATCCGGGTAAATGTGATTAGGGGCATCCATATGGGTTCCCGTGTGGGAATAAAAACGCAAAAGGGTTTCTTTGTAGCCACTCTCTTCATATGTACTGGCAACGGATAAGCTTGGGGCCTCCGTTCCGGGATAAACAGGGGTTGTATTTGAAATTGTGCGTGTTAAATCAATGAGTCTCATAGCGTTATCCTCCTATGCTTCAACTAATCTATATTTATGATTTCATATAATTTTTGCGACTTAGAAGCCAAGAAGTCCAAAAATTCCTTTTCACTGCTTGCTGTCAAATCCTTCTTTTGTAAAACAGCGATGTTTTCTTTCCAAATGAAAGCAAAAAAGTCTGTTGTGACAAAAACTTGTACTATCTCTTCATACTTAATTACAGCTTCTTCGTTAAGGTGAATCATATCATCATCAAATACAATTTTTTGGGGAACTAGGTTCCCATAACTTTCGTACAGCTTTTTTGCAGCTTTATCAAATGGAGTAGGCTTTTCTTTTTTAGTGGGTTTTTCTTTTAGAATAGGTTTTTCTTTTTTCATGTTTCTTCCAAAGCGTATATATCCAATGCCTAAAATAATTTCCAAGGCACCTCCAACCAGTGGAACCATAAGCTCTTTTGGGTCCATTAAGCCGGGGATAAAAAGATAAATTCCCATTAGCAATAATATTACACCGTATATTTTATATCTGTGTCGTCGTCGTTTCAGCACTTTCTCGGGCATTCTGCCAGCTCTCATTTTATCGATAAATTTCCATGATCTGGGTAACTTTTTTCTTGATAACAGCTCGTTTCTTTTCTCAAGCACCGTGCTTATTTGTGATTGAAATAGACTTGAGTTGTATGTCGACAATGAAAAAATGAAATTCATGAACCACCTCCAAAAATAAACAATCTTTTCCTTATATTACCATGCCTAAAGTAAAAAGTCATGTACAAGTTAAGCTCATACACGACCTTTTATCGGTAAGCGCTCAATAACAAAGTGCCTATTATAAAATAAGAGGATGGCACATACCCTCCTCGACTAAGCTTTACTTACATTCTGCTTGTACTGCCTCTGACCATGGCATCAAATCAATTATAAGTTCTGGTTTATTTTGCCAATCAACATCTGGCATATATAAAAGCAGATATTCTAGATTAGGTATAAGCATTGAGCTTATTTGCTTTCGCTGTCTCAATGATACTGTATATTGCAACAGCTGCAGTTGCGCCCTTTGGTGTGTCTGCGAAAAGCCAATTCCTTCTTCCAATCTCTGCATTGGTAGGAGTACCGGAGGTTTTCTTTGTAAGAACAGCTTCAAAAATTTTCTTCTCAGATGTGCCCAACAACCGCATCTTGTGATATTAATAAGTTTATTGTAGCCTGAGTATCCATCCGAATGGACATAGCCCTTAAAGTCCTTTAAGAAGCTTACCGCATGACCACCGTTTCTGGATAGTTGGTAATCATTGTGTAATTCGATTCTTCCACTGTTCCATACAGAACTGTGTTTTAACTTGCGAAACTTGATCCATGATTTATTCTCCATTGTATGGTTACTACAAAAACTATCACTATAAAAACGCTACAGTTTTTGCAAGACAATTATTTCAAGGATTTTATATAGATATAAAGCACTCTGTTATTGAACGCGTACAGTAGAATTGGATTTTACAAATTATTTGTATATTAATCGGTATTGACTATATCTTTTCATTGTGCTAATATGGTTAAAAATGAATAGAAACAGGGGAGCTTGTACACAGGCTGAGAGGAAGTTAAACTTCGACCCTTAACCTGATTTGGATAATGCCAACGTAGGAAGCATAAGTGCGATTATGAAGCAGAAAGTACCCAATAAAGGTATTTTCTGTTCTTTTTTTTTAACTATCCAGAAAAGGAGATAAATTATGAATTATACTACTCAAATGGAAGCAGCGAAAAAAGGAATTATAACGTCACAAATGAAACTGGTGGCGAAAAAGGAAGGCAGGGAGCCGGAGTTTATCAGACAGTTTGTGGCGGAAGGAAAAATTGCGATTTGTGCAAATAAAAATCATAAATGTATAGATGTAAACGGTATTGGATCTATGCTCAGAACAAAAGTCAATGTAAATCTTGGTGTTTCTAGAGATTGCAAGGATTATGATGTTGAAATGAAAAAGGTTATGGAAGCTGTCAATATGGGGGCAGAAGCTATCATGGATTTGTCTTCTCATGGAGATACAACAGGGTTTAGAAGAAAGCTGACTTCTGAATGCCCTGCTATGATAGGCACAGTGCCTGTCTATGACTCTGTCATACATTACAAAAGAGATTTGGCGGATTTAACAGCGAAAGATTTTATTGAAGTAGTACGAATACATGCGCAAGACGGTGTTGACTTTGTAACCTTACACTGTGGAATAACACGCAAAACAATTGAGCAAATAAAATCACACAAAAGAAAAATGAATATTGTTTCAAGAGGTGGTTCTCTTGTGTTTGCTTGGATGTGTATGACAGGAAATGAAAATCCATTTTATGAGTACTATGATGAAATTCTTGAGATTTGCAGAGAATATGATGTTACTATTTCTTTAGGGGATGCTTGTCGTCCCGGCTGTCTTGCTGATGCAGGCGATGTTTGCCAAATAGATGAGCTGGTTCGTTTAGGTGAATTAACAAAAAGGGCATGGGCAAAAGATGTTCAAGTTATTGTAGAAGGTCCTGGACATATTCCACTCGACCAAGTTGAAGCAAATATGAAAATACAACAAACTATTTGTATGGGAGCACCTTTCTATGTACTTGGCCCTATTGTAACAGATATTGCCCCAGGATACGACCATATTACTGCGGCAATCGGCGGTGCTGTTGCAGCTATGGCAGGAGCTGCGTTCTTATGCTATGTAACTCCAGCAGAACATCTTGCTTTACCAAATGTTGATGATGTTAAACAAGGCATTATAGCAAGTAAAATTGCAGCACACGCAGCAGATATTGCAAAGAAAATACCGAATGCAAGAGACATTGATGACAAAATGGCAGATGCAAGAAGAAGATTAGACTGGGAAGGACAATGGGAATGTGCACTTGATCCAGAATATGCAAAATCTATCCGTGATGAAAGAACACCTGAATTTGATGATACTTGTTCTATGTGTGGTAAGTTTTGTGCTGTTAGAAGTATGAATAAAGCCTTAAATAATGAATATATCGATATTTTGTAATTGTAATATAGAATGGAGAATGTGAGCGTAGTTGTAGTCAACAAGTTATATATAGTTACGCTTTGTTTTGTGGAATGTGTTTTTAAATCCTCCTATCGTCGAAGCGAAAATTATGATGGCGTGTTGTGGCGATCAACGAAAAACCAGGTTTAAACTATGAGATGTTGCGGTTTCTGAGCTGAACAATACATAAAAAAGTGGAAATATAGATGGCAAGCAATTTTGAAGAAAAATTT
>JAQUSU010000016.1:0-12372 GCA_028710085.1 Anaerotignum sp. | reverse complement strand
GGTTCGTGATTGTCTCGCAACATTTCTCTGTGAATTTGGTCATGCAAATCAGGAACATTTTGGTTCTGATAATATTCAAATTCTGTGCTGTTCATAATTATAGCACCCATTCGCTGAAGATCATCTATATTAGCTTTTTGAATCTCTGGTGTCTGTGAAGAACAACAATCTTCTAAAATAACCACGTTATATTCCAGTGAATTTGCATCATAAGCGGTGGTCCGGATGCAGTTCGGCGTTGTGGTACCAAGGAGAATCACCGTTTTTATATCCAGACGTCGCAGAATTAAATCCAGCTCTGTATGAAAAAAAGCACTCCACCGCGGCTTGATAATCGTATAGTCCCCAGAAATAGGCTTTAGCCCATCTGGAGCCTCCGCGCTATTAACTCCTGTTGAACTAGGTGTCATGGCACGTCCGCCTGCTTTCCAATTTTCGTAACGTGTCAGTTCCACGTCACTGCCATCTGCACGATAGATTCGTTTTACAAAGAATACTGGTATTCCAATAGAACGGGCTGTACAAATTGCGTTTCTACAGGCAGGTACAGTTTCAGCAGCTCCTCTTATGCAGTGAGCGCTTCTCGAATCAATAAAACCGTTTTCCATATCTATGACGATTAACGCAGAGTGTGTTGGATTTTTCTTCATGCTGCTCCCCCTTCAAACTGTTGCCTGGTGACTAAAATAAAAAACTTCGTGCTCTAAGCTATTGAATCTTCAGGTGTTAGATGTGCGCCTACAACTTAAATTTCATAATATGATTATACACCAATACGAAGATTTCGCCAATATTTTCATATCTTACATTCCTATTCTTTCTTCCAATATCGAAACAAAAAACGCCCCTCAAAAAGAGCGACCGGACTTACTAAAACTATAAATCATCTTTTTATTATATCTTTTCAAAATACCGTGTGACCAAAGCCATGGTACCAAGCATATCATCGGTTATATCCATCTTGATTTTGTCTAAAAACACCCTGTGCCCTGCATAACCTTGACCATAGGTTTTGCCCAGTTAGGTGCTTGGTTTAATGTGTTGTATCTGTTCATATCCTCATCCTCCTTAAATTCATCAGGTACCTTTTCCACCCAATAATATTTCATCTGACTTTTGAACAAATTGTAATCGGCATTCGTTTGCGCTGGCTTATCGGACTAGGGAGCATTATCAACGATCGTGGAAACATCCACCCCAAAGCAGAAAAGCAACGACGATACCACAATGGTTGTCATGGTATCGTCGTTAATACGAAAACATCTGTGTTTTTCCTTCATTCCCTCACTACCCGTCTAAATCGTGTAACCTTTGGCCATGCTCCTGCAATAGCTATCTTGCTCAAGGTTATGCTCCTATATCTCCCTATGTTCATTATGGTTATCCTTATCAAATTTACTAAACTGTTTTGCCAATGCTTCACAATTGGCGTTTAACAATATAATTGCATTTGTTAAAGATAAATCGGCTTTACAATCGCAACCACAAAATCAAATAAAGCAATAATGCCTAACACAATTCCCCACGTCATCTAATCACCCCTTTATGTGTCTCACGCTAAAGCTAAGAGAAGAAATCTCCGTGATAAACCGCAGCTGGGATTCCTTTTCCCTGTACTGTCTGCAAAAATATTTTGATTCCCGATAGTGATTATCGGAAATATTGTAGCTTTAGATCTCTTTCCTTTCCCAACGGCTTCACCTCTTAATCCTGTTCAACCTCTGACGCTTATACAATTTCACACCGTCAGACCTACCTTTATTGTTTCATTTACCTGTTCTTCCATTAGCAAATCTATTCCTTTCAAGTTTTTCTTGACATTACATTTCCAGTGGTGTATAATAATATTAATTTCGTATGTATGATTATTCGTTCTTAAGTTTTAGTCGATAATTATTATCTGACTACAATTTGAGAGCTTTTTTATTTATATGCCCGAGATAATATTTTTTCAGGAGGTACTGATTATGAATAACGGTACAGTAAAATGGTTTAACGCAGATAAGGGTTTTGGATTTATCACCCCCGACAATGGTGGAGAAGATGTATTTGTACATTTCTCTTCCATCCAGACAAATGGTTTCAAATCTTTGAATGAAGGTCAGAAAGTGACTTTCGATACAGAAGCTGATCCCAAGGATAGCCGCAAAACACGCGCTATCAATGTTTGTGCGAACTAAACCTGTTTCATTGCCACCCTTCGGGGTGGTTTTTTTTATTTCTTAACACCCTATTCAACTCCCTTTATGCGCTTATCGAAATAATCTACAACACAAACTATGATGTCCTTATACTCGTCATTTGGTGTTACCTGACCCATGCCTTTTATCAAGCAGTCACAAGACTTTTTTGTTTGCATCTGCCCAAGCTTAAATCCCGTACTAGCCATTACCGCCCCGATTTTTTTCAAGTGCCCCTCGATGCTGACAGGCCTCTTGATAACTTTCACGCATGAGCTGTTTTTGTGCTGAAGCTTGCCCCTGAGATATGCTGCCTTTGCGGAAACAAAATATCAATTCACAAAAATCAATCAAAACCTCTTTTTCCAACACTGATAGGTTATCCGGCTTCGGTATATCCCCAAAAGCAATGCTTTCTATCTTGTCAAAACTTCTCACGCCTATCGCCTCACAATTCTTCAATGCGTATGTATATCCCAGGTGGATCGTTCCAAAACTTTTCGATTATCTCCGAAACCACCAAGGTATCATCCTTCCAGTAGTGAATATCCGTCATTACCTCCTTCAGCAGCTTTTGCAAATTATCTGAATGCAGTTTTGTTATTTTATACTCACCATTTTTATGCTTACCATCATTGGGAAAGCACCATTTTGTGATTAACTGCACTGCACCAGTATCAGGCTCAGCAGGAACATGCTTACTCAGGTGAGCCGCTAATTTCGCCCTAGCCTCTTTTAGCTCCGGTGGTACATAAAATACTGGCATACCATTTACTACATGCACTTTCTTTTCCTGGTGTGTGCAGGTAGACAGAAGCATTGCCATGAAGAACTCAGTTGTCATAGCAACTATAACCGCCTTCATCTTCCATATTTTCGAACAAACAACAATGTATACAATCATTTTCCGCAAAATATACTGGATGTTCTGCTTCGAGAGATAAGGGATATACACTTTTATTTGGTCGATAGCATTTAGGTTGCTCCATATTTTCTTTTTTTAAATTTAAATATTTTACCATTTTTTATCATTCATCTTTGCAATTTTTTGTCAATGAACAGGGTGAGGAGTTGACCGTCAGCGAAAGGAAAATTTCCGTTTTTATCGTATTTTTCCCACTTAGAGAAATTCTCGAACATAATCGACTTTTTCCCAAGCTTCAGCTCATATCTGTCATAGGCTCCCATTTCGTCAGGCTGTTCAAATTTACGAATCTGGGCATGAGCTGCCAAAACCACATGAATCCCCAAGTCCACCACATCCTCCAGCAAATTTAGGCATCTGCCAAACTCTTCTTTTGTATAAACATAGCCATTGCCATAGCTAAAAACCTCAAGCTCCATTTTGTTGTGTCTTGCCCAAATATCTTCAAAGCAAAGCTGTTCTGCCTTGCTTCCGGCGATTGGATTCACGTTTTCTACGGCTTTCACTTTTCCGCCTGTCAGCGTTATAGTATATTGTATCCTTGTGTAGACTTTGCATTGGTATTCCGCCCCCCCCTCTTACAATTCGTCAATAATCTTCTTAGACTCCATAGTTTTGCATACTCGGCTTCATATAGTTCTATTACCCCATGACTGATGCCACACTTTAATTGGTTTGGGCGCAAATCACTTTCAATCGTTCCTGCAGAAACTGCCCCTTCATTGCATAATTTTGCAACTCTTTTCTTGCCAATATGAGTGCTGTTGTCCTCAATCTTGATTTCACCGTTTGGCATTTTTAGCAAAACATGTTGCACGGCTATTCCTCCTTTTTCATCCATTTACTCCGTGCCATATTCCATAAAACATGTATGTGGAATAGTCTCTGTTGTTTATTACTGCATCCTGCTTGTCCCGATAACGGCTGCAGTCGAGGCAAAAATACCCATACCTGGTATCACATTCTTTATCTAATTACCACCGAACACCGCACCGGCTACAGCAAACGTAACGGTTGCCCGAGCCAATCTTTCTTAGTGGGAGCTCACTTGCTGGGCTTAACTGCCGCAAGCGTTCGGAGCTGAAACCTGTTAAAGTCGCTGTAAAAGCAAGGTCAAATATTACCGGGACATCCTCCCACCTTTTAGTTGTTTTCAAAGAATCCCCTTCTAATTCATCTAAAAAATATGTCATTGGTACGCCGAAGTAGCCGGCTATCTTTTTGAGCTTGTCCAGCTTTGGAGTATACTTTCCATTTTTTCAATTGCTTAACGTTGACTGCAAAACTCCTGTCGATTTTGATACTTCATAAGCTGTGGTTTTTCTTTTTCTAAGCAGCTCCTCAAATTTTTGATACATTTTTACACCTCCCCAATCAAAGCTCTTAAAAACTATTGCATGTACTTCAGAAATATGATATTTTCAAATCACGACAAAACGCAATATATTTTTCTTAAGTATGCTTCGTTTTTTACTTTGTCTTTCTGTTGTATACTCATACTATGCTTTAGTTTTCTGACAATAATAATTGATTTTTATTAGTTTTTTAAAGTATGTCATTTTTTACGAAAGGACAATAAATATGTATGAAATTTTCGAACAGCTCTTATAAAAATTCGGCGTAACAGCCTATAAGGTGTCAAAAGAAGCTGGGGTTTCACAGTTAATGCTTTCTGAATGGAAAAAGGGTAGCTACACACCCAAACAAGATAAGCTACAAAAAATTGCTGACTACTTCGATGTTACTGTTGACTACCTCATAAACGGAAAAGAGCCATTTGAAAAACTTCCCGAAGGAGCAATTCCTGTTGATAAGTCTATGTTTTTAAAAATACCTATCCTTGGTTCTGTTCGTTGTGGTGAGCCGATGTTTGCAGAAAGCAACATTGAAGATTATGAGTACACTTGTATAGAAAGACTAAGAGGGCGCGGCGATTTCTTTTTTCTTAGATCCAAAGGGGACAGCATGATTAACGCGGGAATAAGCGAAGGGGATTTGTTGTTGATAAGGGCGCAGTCGGATGTAAATAGCAGCGACATTGCAATAATCAATATCAATGGAGATGAAGAAACACTGAAACGTGTAATTAAAAAAGATAAAGCTTATTATTTTGCAACCAGAAAATCCTGCATATGAAACAAAGATTTTCATAGGCAAAGAATCGGAAGATATCCATATACAAGGGTGATTAATGAGGGTCATTAAAAAATATTAAATAAAAAAATCCCCCGTGTGCCACAAAGCAGCACCAGGCGAGCTACTTTCCCTCACATGGTCCGACATCAATTTTAAAAACGCAACAATTGACATAAATATAGCCGTCGAAATTATCAACGGCCAGCCAATTGTAAAAAACACAGCGAAATCAAAAAACAGCATTCGAACTGCGAATATTCCTGAAAATCAATCGATGCGACAGGATTCGAACCTGCGACCTCGGCGTCCCGAACGCCGCGCTCTACCAAACTGAGCCACGCATCGGTATTTGCAACAATCTTATTTTGCACTTTTTTGCCTTAATTGTCAAGATGGATATCTCATTTTCACAACAAAAACGAGGGCACAAAAAAATGGGCAGAGGCTTCCCCCTGCCCTTAAGGCCGTCTATTTTAAAAGATTATTCTACTTCTTCAGCTTCCGCTGCTTCTACAATTTCTTCATTGATACAAATTCCAAGCTCATCCAGCTGCTTTTGATCCACAACAGTGGGGGCATTCGTCATGGGGCAGGATGCATCCTTCACCTTGGGGAACGCAATTACATCACGAATGCTGCTTGCGCCACACATAAGCATGATGATTCTATCTAAGCCAAAGGCAAGCCCACCGTGAGGAGGTGCACCGTATTTGAACGCATCTAAGAAGTAGCCAAAGCGTTCCTGCGCAGCCTCTGGCGTAAAGCCCAACAATCCAAACATCTTCTGCTGAACTTCTCTACGGTGAATTCTGATAGAGCCGCCGCCCAATTCATAACCATTTAGCACAATATCATATGCCTTGGCACGAACCTTCCCGGGATCTGTTTCCAGCAAATCCAAATCCTCATCCATTGGCGCTGTGAAAGGATGATGTACCGCTGCAAATCTGCCTGCTTCCTCATCCCATTCGAGCATTGGGAATTCGGTAATCCAAAGGAAGCTATAGTCATCCGCCTTGGTCAATTCCAGCGTCTTAGAAAGCTCCAAACGCAGTGCGCCCAAGGAATCAAATACAACCTTATCCTGATCCGCACAAATCAAAATCAAATCGCCGGGCTTGCCGTCCATTTTTTCCGCAATTTCCTGTAATTTTTCTTCGGTAAGAAACTTTGCAATCTGGGTTTTCAGACTGCCGTCTTCGTTAACGGAAATCCAAGCCAAGCCCTTCGCACGGTAGGTTTTTACGAACTCAACCAATTTATCAATTTTCTTTCTAGGGAAATCGCCGCAGCCCTTTGCATTAATGGCACGAACGCTGCCGCCCGCTTCCAATGCGGATTTGAACACGACAAAATCCGTTCCCGAAACAACCTCCGAAATATTCACAAGCTCCATTCCAAAACGAATATCCGGCTTATCAGAGCCAAAGCGATTCATGGCCTCTTCATAGGTCATTCTCTTTAACGGCAAAGGAATGTCAACGTTTAAAATATCCTTAAATACCTTCTGCATCATTCTTTCGTTAATATCCAAAATATCCTCAACATCAATGAAGGAAAGCTCCATATCCACCTGGGTAAATTCAGGCTGACGGTCGGCTCTTAAATCCTCATCACGGAAGCATTTTGCAACCTGATAATAGCGATCCATACCCGAAACCATGAGCAGCTGCTTGTACTGCTGAGGGGATTGGGGCAGCCCATAAAAGCTACCAGGATGCACACGGCTGGGCACCAAATAATCTCTTGCGCCCTCAGGGGTGCTGATGCCCAAAATAGGTGTTTCAATTTCCAAAAAGCTTTCTTGATCCAAGAAGTTTCTCATCACCTGAACAACCTTGTGTCTTAATATTAAATTATTCAACTGGCTGGGACGGCGCAAATCCAAATAACGATATTTTAATCTCAAGTCGTCCTTTACAGTAATATTATCTTCAATTTGGAACGGCGTTGTTTCAGACTCGGAAAGAATACGAATTTCCGAGGCAATAATTTCAATTGTCCCTGTTTTCATATTAGGGTTGATATTCCCCTCTGTTCTTGGGGTAACTTGTCCACGAACCGCCAAAACAAATTCACTTCTAACGCTCTCTGCCTTAGAAAACAGTCCCTTCTCCGCCACATTTCCGTCAATTGCAATTTGCACCAAACCTGTTTTATCTCTCAGTGCAATAAAGATGAGCTGACCCAGATCGCGGCGGCGCTGAACCCAGCCCATAACCGTAACTTCCTTGCCAACCATCGTTTCATTTACATCACAACACATACAGCTTCTTTTTAAGCCTGTTAATGCTTCACCCATTTTTAATTTCTCCTTCAAATACAAAATTTTCTTCTTTTATCATACCATTTTTCAAAAAAAAGTAAAGGTAATACCGCATAATTCTGTGCGTCCAGATGCGCAGTCAGATTTTTCGTCAGACAAAACAAAAAGCGCAGTGAATACTAGAGGTATTTACGAGCATTTTTGTGCAGACTGACGGAAAAGATGCAAGTAGATGGGCGTACAAGGCGTCAGCCGCGAATTGTGCGGTGTTGCCTTAAGTTTTCCGTAAAGTTTCATGTTCTTTTTCCTCTCTAGCATCCATTTGAAAAGATTTTTTTGCGCTTTCTTCGTGGTTTCCTTTTTTAGGAAGGTATGATATAATAATATTATTCATTTTTACAACTTTTATCCGACTGAAAGACAGGAGTGATATACATGGATAAGCATTTAATTATTACAATTAGCCGTCAATATGGCAGCGGCGGGCATTTCGTGGGAGAATTACTGGCAAAGCGTTTGGGCATCCCCTTTTATGATAATGAGTTAATCACTCTAGCCGCAGAAAAAACAGGATTTTCTGAGGATTACTTTGTCAATGCCGAGAATGCCTCCGCAAAAAGTCTACTTCTTTCCCTGACAACCCTAACCCCTAACGTAGACTCCTACGGATTGCCCCTTCACGAAAAAATTTTTCTTGTGCAATCCCAAGTCATTAAAGAAGTTGCCGAAAAAGGCAGCTGTGTCATTGTGGGGCGTTCCGCCGACTATGTCCTTTCCGATATGGAAAATTGTATTCATGTGTTTTTGCAGGCTAACCTAAAGGACCGTGTGAAACGAGCAGTTGCACAATATAATTTGCCGGAAAAGAATGTGGAGGCAACTGTAATCAAAACTGACAAAAGGCGCGCCAACTACTACAACTATTTTACAGGACTCAAATGGGGAAATCCTGAAAACTACGATTTGATTCTCAATACCTCAAAAATGGATTTGGAAAAAATTGTTGAAGTCATTGAAAAATATGTATCTCTAGTATAAAAATGAAAGGGCATCTGAAATATAGATGCCCTCTTTTAGACTTTATGGATGACGTGTACTTTCCCTGTTACATTACCTTTTCCACCGTTGTGTTGGGGTAATATTTTTCTACAATTTCCGCTCCGCTAAGCCCTTGTGCAGCCAACTCCTTGGCACCGTATTGGCTTAACCCAACACCATGGCCAAAACCGCCGCCATAAAGGGCAATTCCTGTCAGCGTTCCTTCATTGTTTTTCATTTCCTTTACCGCAAAGAAGGCACTTGGCAGCATTTTTTGCCCTGTCAGCGTTCCGCCGCTGATTCTTTGCAAATTAATGGTTTCGCCAATCGTCTGCTTCGTTGGAGAAAGCACTTTTCTGATTGCATTTTCAGTATAAATTTGTACAGCACCTTTTTCAAAATCCATTTCTAAAATTTTTATAACGCCACCTTCTCCTCTCTCTATTGCCTTCATTCCAGTTAAGCTGCCTAATTCCTTAGGTATAGCCGCCTTCCAGCTGTCGTCACCTTGCTTCACTTTAATCAATGCTTGGTTTGAAGCCGAAATTTCCGCAAAAGTTTTTTGTGTAATTTCAGCCAACTGCCCCGCGCTATAATAAACCTTCCAGCGGTACCATGCGGACTCCTTGTCATAACCATCAAGCTGCCAATCCTGCCAGAAAGCAAGCCATTCTTCCTCCGTTTTGGGCATTTCTTGTGTCACACCATAGGACTGTCCTTCCAAATAGGGCTTCCCGCTGCCGCTAAAAGTGCCGTCTGCCGACCAAACGTCGATATCCCTTGTTCCAAAACCACAGGAGGTGGAATAAAAATAGGTTTGGGCAATCCGATCTCCAGCTACAACGCACATCCCTTCTGTTGCCGTCACTGCATTTTCAGCCTCTAAGGCTGTTTCCGCCCCCATAAATACCTGGCTGGCAACGGTATCTGTTACATGCGCGCCATATTTTCCGTAAGCGTTGGCATAAAATTGATTATACGCATAGCTTCTTGCGCAAATTGCCTGTGCTTCTAATGCTGCCTGCCCAAAGCTTACAGGCATCTCATTTGGCACCACCCCAAGGAGATATTCCTCCATATCCAATTCATTGATAATTGCTATTTTATCCTCTATCCGCTCCATTTCAATCAAGCCGGTATAGGTGCACACATCGCCAGTATCAAAAGTGAGCGTAACCTTACCCGAAACAGTTACAATTCCATGGTCAAACCAAGCCAAATCACTTGTAAGCGTTGCTTCACTCGAAGTAAAATCTTTTTCTCCCGCGCCGTTGGACAAAGAAAAACCCTCGGCACCCTTAATAGACACGGACTCTTGCAAGCCGCCCCCCAAAAGAACACGGATTTTTTCCGGAACCACATCCTTTTGAATGACAGCCCCCATTATTTTGCCATCCAAAACATAATAATCCGCTAAATCAGTGCCGCAAATTAAGGCATTTTGATTTTTGCTTGATAAATCCTGCCCATAAACACGGAAGCCCTCTGCCCATGGCATTTCGCCTTGACTGCTTAAATTAATTCCCTTTTCATCTACCCGTTTCACAATCTCTCCGCTAAGCTTTGCACCCTCCTTCACAGTGGCTTTGCCGTTTTCAATGGTCACATTGCAAAGGCCATCTTCAAATTCTGTGCCTTCAAAGGCATACGCTTTTTGTCCTGTGCCGATTAACATCATTTGATTGCCCTTCTTTTGGCAAAATATGTTTTCCACCGTGGGTGTTTCTTCTTCTACGGAAAGCAACCCAATCACTTCATCATCCTTTTCCCAAAACGAAATTTTTTCATCAGTATAAATAGATAAATCATACCCGTCGGCTCCAAAAATGCCCCTATCGAAAGTATTATCCGCCCCCGCAGTAAACAAAACCTGCGTTTCCTTTTGGATTCCATAGGAATAAATACTATCCTCCCCACGTCTTGCCAGCAAAGCCTTTTCAAAAAGCTGTATCCAAAGGCTATAGGCGACAGGCATATTTCTGTTGTCATCCGTTATAACCATGCGTTTTTCATAATCCGGCGCAACACGATCCATTAAAATTTGGGCTTCCCATAACAATAAATCATCCTCCGGTCGAAAACCCTCTCCGTCACCCGAAAAAAAATTCAACTCCACTGCCGCATTGATATATGGATAAGACCAATCTTCCTTTGAAACATCGGGAAACGCTGTATCTTGTGGCAAATTTCCAATTTCCTCCTGTGTATAAAAGGCTAATGCCAGCATTTTGGCAGCTTGACTTCTGGTGATGGGGATATCATCACCGATTGCCCCCTGAGGTGCATGCGTTACCAACTCCATCTGGGGCGTACTGGCACACCCACTAAGAATAAAACCTAAAGCAACTATCCATATCAATAACCGTTTCATTGGTATCACACTCCCATTAGCTTTGTACAAGTCTATGCTGTTGGAACAAAAAAAGAACAAGCTGTTTTACCGAGGGCCCCAAATAACCTATTGATATTTTTTGAAAGGCATTCATTATATCCCTTGCCAGTAAACTTCTTTGTTTCCTGTCAGTCTTTGAGGGATAAAGAACAAGTAATAACGATGTTGAACCTTGCGGTAAGCCAATATTTTATTTTTTCCTTTATCTAGGGTTTCCATTTCTGTATGGCTGAATACGTCTATATTTTCTTAAAAAATCTTATTACAAAATTCGTCTTTATTCTACATTTTTCCCTATAAATTTAAATTTTTTTCATTATTTTTTCTCTTGATAAGTTCAATTATTAGGAAAAATAAAGATTTTTTTATTATAATATAATATTTTTATTCTTGCGTTTATGGATTTTTTCTTCTAATTGTATTGAAATTTGTGCACAAAGAATTTTGTATTTATATAAAAACATGCAGCAAATCTACTTAAATTGCTCTCTAATGCAAATTTTTTAAAGCTTTTGTATTGACAAAAATACAATTTAGATTTACACTTCCAAATAACAAATTTAAACGAAGGGGAGAACAAATCATGCATAACTTTAACCAAGCAGTTAACTACATTATTATTAACCTCATTTGCCTCATTAACCTCGTCCTTGTCATTCTCGGTGGGGTTCTTTGTAATGGTAAAAAGTGGTTAGCTGCTGACAAAGTCAAATTGGTTGAGATTGCATGAACGTAATCCTTAATCGAAAGGCTGTACAGTAAATCACTGTACAGCCTTTTTGTTTACCTAAATTTGTATATTAAAAAGTTAGGAGGACTAAGAATGGAGCAAAGCGGCTGCCAAATACTAATTGAAACTCTCATTGAACAAGGTGTTACGACGATTTTCGGATATCCGGGAGGGACAGTACTCAGTATTTATGATGAGCTTTATAAAAACAAACATCGAATCAACCATGTCCTGACAGCCCATGAACAAGGCGCAGCCCATGCAGCGGACGGTTACAGCCGCTCTAGTGGAAAGGTTGGCGTTTGTCTTGCCACCTCAGGCCCAGGTGCAACAAACCTGATTACAGGGCTTGCCACAGCAAATGCTGATTCCATTCCCATGGTTGCCATTACAGGAAATGTTCCTATGGAGCTAATCGGTTCTGACAGCTTCCAAGAGGTGGACACCTTCGGGCTTTCCATTCCTGTAACAAAGCATAGCTTTCGCGTGACAAACGTGGATAGGCTTGCTGAAACGGTTCGAGAGGCTTTTCGTCTTGCAAAAAGCGGGCGTCCCGGCCCCGTGCTGGTAGACATCCCGAAAAATATACAGATAGATAAAACCGAATACTCCTCAAAGGGTATTGCGGAAAAGATACCCGATGCTAAGCCTGACACAGCACTTTTGGATCAGGCCTTGGAAATGATAAACAGCAGTAAACGCCCC
>JAQUSU010000015.1:34839-35987 GCA_028710085.1 Anaerotignum sp. | reverse complement strand
TTTTATTAAACGCCTGTATCAAAGGGTCACGGAACAACAGCATTCCACCGCAGCAGAGGATGCAAAAAATTGTTGTCCATAGCACCGCCGTTTGCGTGGCACGACGCAGGCGGGCATAATTTTTTGCGCCATAGTTAAAGCCGACAAAGGTTTGATAGCCCTTCAAAAATCCCATGATTGTCATAATGCCAAGGGTCGTAATACGGCTTACAATTCCTACGGCGGCAATGGCTGCATCACCGTAGGGCGTAGCAAGGTTATTCATTGTGGACAGGGCAACGCTGCACAAAATCTGATAAATGCAGGTGGGAACGCCGATTTTTGCAATTTCCAAAAACAGCTTCTTTTCCATACGGATATTTTTAACCGAAAAATGAATACTGCTTTTTTTCTGAAAAAGATAGAGTAAATAGCTGGCAAGGGAAATCAGTCTTGAAATCAATGTGGCAATGGCTGCGCCGAAAACCCCCATATGGAAGGTGGTAATCAATAGGGGATCAAGGATGATATTCACCACGCCGCCCAGAAGCATCGAGCGCATGGAATACATGGGTGCGCCCTCCGCCGTAGCAAGATTGCTCATGGTTACGTTAAACACATTGACCACAAGACCCAAAATAAACGGGATTGCATATTCCTTTGCATAAGGCAGCATGGTATCCGTGCAACCCAATAACCGCAGCAATGGGTTTATGGCCGCAAGCATAATTCCCACCAGGGCAAGGGCCGTTACTACAGAAATGGCAAGGGCCGTTGATGCGCATTCATCCGCTTTATCCTTTTCCCCGTTGCCCAAAAGCCTGCTGAGGTAGCTGCCTGCGCCGCTGCCAAAGAGTAACCCAATGCCCAGCAAAACAAGCCCCACGGGGAACACCGCCGCCACCGCCGCCTGTTGTGAGGTGCCTAGCGTCCCAACGAAATAGGCATCCACCAAGTTATACAAGGAGGAAACCATCATCCCCACCATGGTGGGAATCCCCAGCTTTAGCAACGCCTTTGATACAGGGCCTTCCGAAAGCATTTTTATATTTTTATTTTTTTCCATTGTAAAACCTCCAATTGTTTAGCATGAATACTGTATAGAAACTATACCTTTAGGACAAAAAAAAAAGCGATTTCGTCAGGCTCAGATCATAGACAAACCTTGG
>JAQUSU010000015.1:6297-34739 GCA_028710085.1 Anaerotignum sp. | reverse complement strand
TTTTATATTTTTATTTTTTTCCATTGTAAAACCTCCAATTGTTTAGCATGAATACTGTATAGAAACTATACCTTTAGGACAAAAAAAAAAGCGATTTCGTCAGGCTCAGATCATAGACAAACCTTGGCGTTCCTCAAACCCACTTGCTTTCTGAAAAAAGTAAGCTCAAAAACTTTTACCCAACCCGCATATCTATGCGGGTTCATGACGGTCAAGGGTGAAACCCTTGTAGGAGTTTGAGGGCAAAGCCCTCAAGGTCTTTCCCTTGACCTTTCTCTTCTCAGCCGTTCTTTTCCTTGGTCTTAAGCTTTTCATCCATAATTTTCTCGAACGCAGTAAGAAACTCAATGGTGTAGTCTTGATATTCCTGAGGCATTTGGCTCAAAATCCTGGTAAATTCAGAGCCGGACTCCTCATGATATTTTTGATGGGCAAGAAACGCAATCTTCCCGTTGTTCGTCAGGGTCAAGCAAACCTCCGTATCCGAATTGGGCGAAGCTTGTTTTGATAGAAACCCTTTTTCCACCAATTTATAAACCATCTGCGATGCCGCACCCTTGGTAACCCCCCGAAGCTTTGCAAGCTCAGTCACGTTAATATCAGGCTTTTCTCCCACAATGGCAATGGTATGAATCTCCGCTTGCGTAAGCGTAGTTTCTGTGCCGTAATTTCGCGCCCTTTTCTCAAACTGCATATATTTATGCATTACTCGCTCGCTTAAGCGTGACACCTCTCGATAATCATGCATGGCTCCGCCCCCCTTGTTTAGTTTCTATACAGTATTATATCTATACCTTTTTTCAATGTCAAGGCAAAAAATGGATCTTTGGGAAATTTTTCACTTCTTACTCCCTAAAACAATGCTATTGCAATACAAAGCCGATTCATATTGCCATCGTGCAATCTGTGAATAATTGACACACGAAAGAAAAAAGCTTACTATGAATTTGTTATCAAGTATACCTTGTTCTTCCACATAAATGAAAGTAAAAATGTAAAATCATATATCAAATTCAGAAGGGACTTGAAACGATGCAGATTGAAACCGAACGGCTGAACCTTGTTCCCTTGACGGCAAAGCAGCTACGCTTATGGATGGAGAATCAGCTGGAACAAACGCTAGCTTGCTCCTATCAAGCAGAGCCATTGGAGGGCTTTTTTTTGGAAATTGTAAAGGCGCAGGCGGAAGCCACGGAAAAAGACCCTGAAAACTATGTTTGGCACAGCTTCTGGTTTCTAATCAGAAATCTTGACGGCGTTGTGGTAGGCTCCGCTGTTTTTAAGAATGTGCCAGATGTAAAAGGCGAGGTGGAGCTGGGCTATGGCTTGGGAAAAGCCCATGAGCATAATGGCTATATGACGGAAGCCGTGGATGGGCTATGCCGTTGGGCGATGCAGCAAGCGGGCGTTGCCTATGTGACAGCAGAAACCGAAATAGATTCCCTCGCCTCCCATAATATTTTGAAGCGCTGTGGCTTTACCCTTTATAAGGAGGGTGAAACCCTTTGGTGGAGACTTGAATCGTAATAAAGCAGAGCAAGACTTTGCTCACAAACATACACAGGGGCTTCACCCTTGAACCAAAAAAACGGCGGCTAGAAGCGTTCTTCCAGTCGTCGTTTTTTGGTGGTTTTTTCACTTCCTATAAAAAGTACGCAAAACACTATTTTTTATTTAACATATGCATTCTCATTAAATCAAACCGCACAACATCCCCAACCTGATAGCTTTCAGACCTTTCGCAAATGACAAAGCAGCTGTTTTCTGTCTTTACATGGAGATTGTATCCATTTCCCTTATATGTAATTTTTTGAATCTGCCCGGAATATTCCCCTTCCTCACAAATGCAAATATCCTCAGGGCGAATGGTACACAAAGCCTTTTGCCTACAGCAATCCATACGCTTGTTTAAGCAAACGCTGTCAATGAGATTATTGTCCCCAACAAAGCCGGCAACAAATTCATTGACAGGGAATCTGTATATACTTTGGGGCGTGCCCTCTTGCACAATTTTGCCGTCCTTCATAATAATCATTCGGTCTGCGATTTCAAAGGCTTCTTTTTGGTCATGAGTCACATAAATCATTGGAATTCCCAATTTTGTTTTCAGCTGCGAAATCAGGGAAAGAAGCTGTGTTTTCAATACGGCATCCACATTTGCAAGTGGTTCATCCAACAGCATAAGCATGGGCTCCACGGCAATGGCACGGGCGATTGCAACACGCTGCTTTTCGCCCCCTGAAAGCTCCGCAGGGAAGGAATTTCTTTTGTGGAGAAGGCTAACGCTTTCCAACAACTTGGTAACACGCTTTTCTATGACCTCCTTTTTGTGCTTTTGCACCCTTAGGGGGTAGGCAACGTTTTCAAACACGCTCATATGCGGCCACAGGGAATAGTCCTGAAACACAAAGCCCATCCTACGCTGCTCAGGCGGTACGTTTATTTTTTGAACTGCCGAAAATAAAACGGCATCGTCAAAAATAATTTCGCCGTGATCAGGCTGTAAAAGTCCCGAAAGGGAATAAAGCAAGGTGCTTTTTCCGCAGCCACTCGGCCCCAGAATCACCAGCAGCTCATCTTGATTCAGGGTAAGGTTCAAATGCTCTATTATCGTATTTTCTCCATAATTTATGGATAAATCATTCATCTGTAATATTTTCATATGCAACACTCTTTTTGTTTATAAATTTATTGATGACAAGGTTTCCAACCACGCTGATGAGAATTACAAATATGGCAACGGTGGAGGTCATCTCCATTCCATAGGAATTGGATTGAATGGTAAAAAGCACCACACCGATGGTTTCGTTGCCCTTGGAGGTCAATAACAGTGAAATGGGAATTTCCCTAAGTGCAATCAAAAAGGAAAGCATCCAGCCTGTCATAAGCCCTCTGGAAAGCTGGGGCAAAAATAGCTTAATGATTCTCCCTGTGATGGGAATGCCAAGGGTTCTTGCGGAGGTATCAAAGGCAGGAGAGATGTTCTCGGCAATGCCCTTCATCTGCTCTATCATAATAGGGATAAATAAAGCAGTGTATGTAACAATGAAAATCCATTTTGTCCCATAAAGCTTGAAGGGGGGATTAATCCACGCAAAAATTGCACAAATGGCAAGGGCAATGTTTGGTATGGAAAGAGGAAGCCCCGAAATTCCCATCAACAAACGGGAGGGCCGTGATTTTATATGCTTATAAAAAAACACGGTGATGAGGGCAAACACGGTGGCAAGACTTGCGGAAACCACGCCATAAAAGAGGCTGTTGAAAAAACCCCTTCGAATTAAAGCATTGCCAAAAAGAACAACAAAATAATTATTGAAGGTCATATTGTGCAACGAAAGCTGCAGCCCCCATCGTTTCATAAAGGACGAAAGAATTAAGGTGATCAGCGGAAAAATCAAAATTGTCGTAAAGTATAAAAATAATACAGGATAGAGGATGTATTTTAATTTTCCCAGAGCCACCAGATGTTTCTTTCCTGTTTTCTGCGTACGGTTGACAGAAAAGGTATGTTTTTTTAACCAGCCCTCCGATAAGCTGTAAAAAACATAGGATACTGCAATTAACAGCAGGGATAGCACACTCAGGGTTTGAAGATCCAGAGCGGATATTGCCTTATAAACCTTTGTGGTGAGCACCTCCTTACCAACGGGCATTGCCAACAGCGCCGCAATTTCAAAATTTGCAATGGCTCGACTGAAAATCAACAGTCCTGTGGACAAAAACGCCGGAAACACAAGGGGTAGGGTTATGGTTTTCAATATATGAAAGGACGAAGCCCCCGACATCCTTCCCGCATTTTCTAAAATTTCGTTGTTTTTTCTTAACACGTTGCTGATTCCAAAAAATACAAGGGGTGAAAGGTGTAACGCCAAAACAATCATTACCGCACCAAGAGAATACGGGCTGAAGGTGTATTGAAAATCCCCAGAAAATAATTTGATCAGCCTATTCAGATAGCCCCCTCGGGAGGTAATTTGAACCCACGAAACGGAAAAAATATAGGGAGGAATACAAAATTCAAGGAATATAAAAAATCGTATGAATTTTTTCAACCCGATATCCGTCTTTTCCGTAAGAAAGGCAAGCCCCCCTCCCACCAACCACGCCAAAAGCAAAGCACCCACGGAAACAATCAGCGTGTTGCCTAACGCCTTATAGGTCGAGCCATTGGAGAATACCTTTACATAAGCCTCCAAACTAAAATGACCGTCGCTTTGAAAACTGCAAATGATAATCTTTATTAACGGGAAGCCTATAAAAAATAGAATGATGAATAAAGAAAGAAACAAAGGCAAATTTTGTTTCGCAAAATTCACCTTTGTCTTTGTGCAGTATTTCGAGACGGTATTTTTAGCTCTGGAAAATCTGCTCATAAATTTCCTTAAATTCATCCTCACCCTTTGAAGCAGCTTCCCAATCAATATTTACTTTTTTAACGCCCTCAGGCAGATATTTGTTTTCCATATCATTTCTAACACTTACAAAGCCGAAATTAGAGGTAATGGTCTGTGCTTCCTTTGACAACAGGAAATTTACCAATTCCTCAGAAATCTTCTGTTCTTCTTCACTGCGGCCATCATTCTTAATCACCCCAATGGGTCGTCTGATTGTGATTGCGCCATCCTCAGGCCAAAGCATGGCAAGGGGTGTTTCGTAGCCCTCTTTTTTCGCTTTATTTTGAATTCTGATTACAGAATCATGGGGCGCAATTCCCAAATCATACTGTCCTTCAAGGATTGAAGACTGCACCTGATCGTTTGATTTTGAAAGGAATACACTGTTTGCCTTAAGGCCCTCAAAATAGCTTTTCTCCTTCAACTGATACAAGGAGGAAGCAATGCCCAGTGCTGTGGAGGACTGTGTGGCATCTGCCATAATCACCTTGCCCGCATACTGCTCATCTAACAGAGCATCAAAGCCTTTTGGCGCATCTGCCTGAGTAATGGCCTCTTTATTGTATAAAATAGCTATGTATCTTTCGTTTACAAACAAATAATGATGCTCGCCTGTGCTAAATTCTTCCCCAATGGCTGCTACATTTTCGATTGCAGAAAGGTCGCATAACAGCCCTTCCTCATCCAGCTTATTGAAAATCAGCGGGTCTGAACCAAATACAACGTCCGCTTGAATTTTTCCCGCTTCCTTTTCTGTCCAAACCTTGCTTCTCACCTCGCCGCAGCTCATAATCTGGAAATCCGCAACATCGCCTCTTTCGGCTTCGAATTTTTCTTCCAACGTTGTCAGCATTGCTTCGGGACCGGAAAGATAAACTAAAATTTTTCCGTCTGAATCGCCCGCAGACGCTTGTGTTTCCTCTGCCGCCGCGTTGTTTTCCACGTTTGCAGCCGGTTCACTTTCAACGCTTGTACCGCAGCCGGCCATGGCAAACGCGCAAACAAGCACGAATAAAGCACTTAATTTTTTCATAAAATATCCCCCTAAAGTATAGTTATTATAGGTTAGTTTAAACTAACATTTCGATGTACGAATTGTTATCTATCGCTAACTCATATACAGTTTAATCCGTATTCCTCAATTTGTCAACAGAATTATTGACATATGTTATTATCCTAGGTATGCCGTAGGAATAAAGAATTCCTGTTATGAAAATTGCTGAAGAAAGGCAAATCCCCAGCTTCTATTCATTTTTAAAAGATTTTCGTGGTTGCATCATTGCTTATTTTAAAAAATTTTTAAAAATAAAGAATATGTTATTGACATATGCTCATAATGGTATTATGATGGTAATGAGCATATGACAATAACTCAATCAATCCTATGCAAAAAAAATCATAGAAAAACAGCTTCACAAATTGAACCATTTATCATGTAAAGGAGGAATCTCTATTGAAAATAGCAATTGCAGTTGAAGGAAAAACAGTATCGGCACATTTTGGAAAATGTCCTGAATTTTTAATTGCTACTATACAGGGCGGAAAATTAATTGAAACGGAAAAACTTCTAATCCCAACGCATTCCCCGGGTTCCGCTCCTGAGCTGCTGCATTCCAAAAAAATCCAAAGAATACTCTGCGGCGGCATTGGAACAACAGCAACGGCATTCTTTCACACTTATGGAATACAGGTAATTACAGGGGTCACTGGGGATGTGAACCAAGCCCTTGAAGCCTTTATGAACGGAACACTTCTGGCAAACGGCGTAAGCTTTTGTGTTCCTGGCAGCAAAGGCTGTTAATGTAAAACAAAAATTATATTCAGTGTCAAAAAATTTAAAGGAGGGTTTATTATGCCAAGAAGAGATGGAACAGGCCCAATGGGAATGGGCGCAAAAACAGGAAGAGGTGCAGGCTTTTGCACAGGACTTGCAACGAAGGAAAATTTAGGCGGTTTTGGCTGTGGCTTTGGCTGTGGCTTTGGGAAAGGGAATGGCAGCAGACGGATGTTTCATGCAACAGGTTTGCCCAGATGGGCACGTTTTGAAGGTCAAAATATGACCCAAGCATTTGCATCAGAGGCTGAGGAAAAGGAGCTTCTGGAAAAACAGGCAAATCTGTTGGAGCGCCGCCTTGACGAAATAAAGAATTGTCTTGCAGGCTTTGAAGAAAACACCGAAGAATAACCCTTGAAAAATGCTAACTTCCTCAGGCTTTTTTTAAGGAAACAGAAAAAACAGGGAGTTTCAACGATCAAAAGCTGTTGAAGCCCCCTGTTTTTTTCATGTGGACAAGGCTGTTCTCGGGCATTGCCCATCAGAATAATTGACATATGCTTATAATCGGACTATAATAAACTATAATTTTTAAGCTATATAAAAATAGGAAATTTCATTGAAACGGGGTTGAATTGAATGGCAAGACCAACAAAATGGCGAATGATTGAAAATGCGCCCGCTGTCCCCTTCTTTGTTCCCTCCGAAGAGGGTATGCTCAAAGTGCCTAAAAATATTTTATTGGTTGAAGAGCTAGAGGCCTTACGCTTAAAGGATTTGGAAGGCCTTGAGCAGGAGGAATGTGCGGAAAAAATGGAGGTTTCACGGGCTACCTTTCAAAGAATTCTGCTCTCAGCACGGGCAAAAGTTGCGGATAGCCTTGTGAACGGTAAAGTGATTCATATCGATGGCGGCAATTATACGTTTCATATGTGCTCCGTAAAATGCATGGATTGCGGTAAAGAATGGATGGAAACCCACGAAAATCTTATGGCAATGAAAAACGGCGAATACACCTGCCCCGATTGCGGCTCCCCGAATGTCCTTCGGGAACAAAGCTGCAGAGGAATGCACCAGCATAAAAATTGCCGACACCGCCACGGCAGAAATCATATATAATTTTGAACATAGGCTTATGATTTAAACAAATAAAAGGAGCTGATAAAAATGAAATTTACGGTTTTAGCAGAAGACAAGGTGAGAAAAAGAGGCATTCTCGCCGAGCATGGTTTATCCCTTTTGATTGAATATCAAGATAAGCACATCTTATTTGATACGGGACAAAGTGATGTATATCTGCGCAATGCTTCCGCTTTACAGCTTGATTTGAACAAAACCGATTTTATTCTATTGAGCCACGGCCATTACGATCATTGTGGCGGACTCTCTTATTTACCCGATTTAAAAAAGAAGCCAAACATATATTTACAGAAATCCGCATTAAAACACAAATATGTGACAAATCCTGATGGGAAAACCCAGCGAGAAATTGGTATCCCTTGGTCCTTAGAGGATTACGCCCGTTTCTCCGACCAACTGGTTTTATTGGAGGGGATGACGAAAATTGCTTCTGACATATCCCTTTATGATAGTATCCCCCTTACCTCTCCCTTTGAAAGCGCCCCAAAAGGCTTCTATATCAAAGAGGGAAACGAACTATCCGCCGATGGCATGGAGGATGAGCAAATGCTTGTCTTGGATACGGCAAAGGGTCTTGTCATATTTTTGGGATGCAGCCATCGAGGCGTTATCAACTGTTTGAATTATGCGAAAAAAGAATTCCCAGGCAAGAAAATTCATACCCTAGTAGCAGGAATGCATCTTGATTTGGCTTCCCCCCAGCGGATAGAGCAAACCATTCAAGCACTGCAAGCCTTCGATATCGAAAACCTCCTGCCCGTTCACTGCACTGGCATCTATGCCATCAACGAAATGAAGCGTTTTTTTGGTGAGCGCTGTCAAATTCTTTATGCGGGGGATACGTTTGAACTATAATTTAATACATGGCAAAACAACCTTGATACAAAAATAATAGCAGTGTGGGTAGCATTGAACAATGCAAGCGCCAACACTGCTATTTTTTATCCTTCCATGCCCCTCACAAGAATGCGCCTGCGCCAATGGGGATTGGGGTGCTTCATGGTAAATTGAAATTAATAAGAACTCAATATTTTTTGTGTTTTCAAGGAATCGGAATGAAGCAAAATATCAAGTCCGTCCAAATATGAAATCAATGCGGCTCTTGTAGCTTCAGCGGCTCCATAGGTATCGGCTTTAAAGGATAATTCCGTAATGTATTCCGTTTCCTCGGTTTCCTCATTATAAATTGGCCATATTTCAATATCTATGTCCGTATTATTATATTCCCCGCGATACTTTAAATAATAAATCGGCCCGAATTTTTTCCCATCCTCAATGGTATCCTTCCCCCAATTATTGTCGCTCCAGTCCTCCAGCTTCCCAGGCATTTTATCCTTTAGCATCTCGATTGCCGCATTTTTTCCAGGAAGCTCCATGTCATCATATCCACTGTTTGATGCGGTTTTATTACATGAAAGGCTTAATGTCATTTTTTCATAGCCCCAATCAATTTGGGCTTCATAATTGGTATCTGTAATATCAAAGCCTTCTGTATTGGCCAAATCTAAGGCTGACTCAATATCCTCATTTTGAATGGCATATCTTTTTTTATAGGTTAAATCGAAATCATCGCCGTCTTCCTTAATTCTGACGCGATTAATCCATCCTTCCTCATTGAAAGCCAAGTCCTCAGTATCAATGTATAATACGCCGATTTCATCATAATTTGTTCCTGTTTCAAATAAGTTACGGTAGGTTTTTTTCAGCAAATCATCACTGTTTAGCACGAAATCCGAATCGAGAAGTAACTTCACCTCATAATCGGGTACGATATTTTCTTCTGCGCAGACACTTAGTACAGAAAACTGAAACGCACTTGCCATAACAGCCATTGAAACCAAAATGTGCATAAATTTTTTCATATTAGCCTCCTTAAAGATATCGCCTTCAATTAAAAAACAATTTCTGTCATGCACTCCTTGCCCTCTGGGATAAATAAGCTCAGTGTGTTGCCCCTTTTTTCCTTGATGTAAGCTGATTCAAAGCAATCAGTGCCGTTGTCGTAAGCAATACGCAAATGACTGCCATTGCCATACCCGTAGAAACGCTTCCCTGCTCAAATTCTCTGACAATAAAGGTGGATACGGTTAAGGTATCAGGCGGCGCAATTAAGCTGGAGGCAACCAGCTCTCTGAAAACAATAATAAAAATCATCATCCAGCCGCTGACCATTCCTTTCAAAATTAACGGAAAGGTAATTCTGCGGAATATATAAAGGCTGTCCCCTCCGCTTACCCTTGCCGCCTGAATCAAGTTGTCGTTCATCTGCATGATTGCAGATGACACATATTGAACGGAATACGGCAAAAACATCATGGTAAAAACCAGCACCATAAACCATATGGTATTGTAAATGGGAAGGATTTTATAAAGCTTATTCCAAAAAATCATGAACCCAATGACCAATACAATATTCGGCAGCATTTCGGGAAGCAGTGTTTGTGCCATGATGATTTTTTTGAAGCGTTTCATTTTATGGGTTACTGCCACCGTAAGCGTTCCCAAAACACTGGCAAGGGTTGCAGAAATTACGGCAAGAAAAAAGCTTGTGCCCATTGCGTTTACGGCTTTTGGGTTTTCTGTAAATAACAAGCTGTAATGGGCAAGGGTATAATTCCCCGCGGTCATACCATAGCCTCTGAGCTTAATCAAGGATGTAACGATGACTGCAAAATAGGGAATGCCGATTGCCAAAAATAGAATCAGCCCAATATACACGCCGCCCAACAGCTCCACCCGAAAACCATTGCTCACGGAAAAATTTTTTCGGCCCTTTCCGCCTACAAGGTTATAGGTATTCTTATTTGTAATATAGCTTTGCACCAGCCACATTGCCATACAAATGGTTACAAGCACACTGGAAAGCCCAGCGGATTTTCCAAAATCAATGGGTGCCGTGGTTGCATAACGGTGAATATCCGTGGTAAATACATAAAACCCGATTTTTCGGCCAAAGGTTGCAGGCGTGCCATATTCCGAAAGAGTTTTCACAAATACCAGTAACACCCCTATGGCATAATTCCCCTTTAACAACGCCAGCGTTACTCTGCGCAGCCTATAAAAAAAGCCGCCGCCGCATACCGCCGCACTTTCATTTAAACTGTTGTCAATATTCAAAAGTGCGTTTTTCAAAATTGTTGTCATAAAAGGAAAAACGTGCAAGCTCATAATCAGCGCCAAGCCGAAAAAGGAAAAGAAGCCTTGGGAGAAATCCCCTGTACTGGGAAATAGCTGCTGAAACAGCCCTTTTTTTTGCATAAACAAAATCCAACCCATAGAGGAAATATAGGGAGGTGTCATAAACGGTATCATTAGCACAATATCCAGCCATTTATGACGGGCAAGCCTTGTTTTCGCAAGGAAAAACGCCAGAGGAAAGGCGATGATGCTTGAAATGATCACAACCACTGTACCAAGGAGCAGGGAATTTATAATTGTCTGCATATTTTCACTGTTTGCGATTGTATTGACCGCACTGGAAAAATTAAGGCAGCCGTCCTCATTGACAACTGCCCGAATAAATACGGTAATCACAGGTACTACAATGAAAATAAACAGGATTGCCGCTAAGCTTAAGCAAGCGGCATTTTTCTTTTTATTTGCATTGATATTCATAATTCACTCCATTACTTGCACAGGGAAATCAGCTTTGCTGCAACATCATCAGAGGTTTTGCTCATTTCTTCCCAATTAATATCCAGTGTAGGAATATCGCTTACGTTGCTTCTGTTATCGCAAGTAATGTCGCTTCTTCCGGGGAGCAAATATGCGCCGGAAACCAGCTTCTGTGCGCTGTCGCTGAGCAAATAATCCACAAAAGCCTTTGCATTATCCACATTTGCGCTTGTTTTTAAAATCATCGCAGGGCGAGGATTGATTACAGTGCCGCTTGCAGGATAGTAAACCTGAAGGGGTTCGCCTTTATTGATGGCAGAATATGCATTATAGTCAACGCCTGCAACAAGAATGCCCTTTTCTCCAGTTGTAACAGCTTCCAAGGCAGCCTTATTTGCACCGGGAATCGTCATGCCCATATTCGCAAGATTTTCCCATGTTTTCCAGCCCTCTTCGCCGTTGGCATACATATAGCCGGCAAGAAAATCCTTGCAAGAACCGGATTTTTGTGGGTCAGGAATGGCGATCATATCTTTATACTGTGCATCTGCAAGCTCATTCCAATCAGCAGATAGGGTGGGCACCATGGTGGTGTTATAAATTACGCCAAGAGCGGAAGCGCTTGTGCCAAAGAGGGTATTGTCAGCATCCATCCAGCCATCATAAAGCTTGTCAGCATTTTCAGGTGTATAGCTCATCAGCTGTCCGCTGTTCTTCATGGAAAGGCCGTCAGACCAGGATGCAAGAACAACAACGTCTGCAACAGGGTTATCCTTTTCGGTTTCCAATCTGGCAAGAATTTCGCCTGTTGTACCCTCAAATAATTCCACGTCAACGCCTGTTTTTTCCTCAAAATCAGCAACATATTTTTCGTTCAGCCCTGAGGGACTAGGCATATAAACAACTACCTTACCGCTCAGTTCAGGCTTTGCCTCTGCTTGGGTTGCTTCGCTTTCGGCAACCTCATTGCTGCTTGCGGGTTCATCTTTTTGCGCACAGCCAGTGAAGGGTACGAAAAGCATGATGCCTGCCAAAGCTACTGTCATTTTTTTTAACATAATAAATACTCTCCTTTTATTTTTAATTAATTTAAAGATAAAATTTTATCTCTATTTATGTAAACAGCTACTTCATCATTGGCGGAATATCTGGTTTGGGATAAAACCGTCCACCTTCTGCCGCCTGCATCCAGCCCCAATTCATAGGAATTTCCAAGAAACTGCACGGAAATTACTTTTGTCTTACAGGCAATGCTTTCCTCTTGGGGCAAGAAGCTTGCCGCTTCAGGACGAAACATTTCATTTTCGCTGATATAATTGAATTTTCCGATAAAATCGGCAGTAAATTTTGTAGCAGGGGTGTGATAGATTTCCTCAGGTGTGCCAATTTGCTCAATTTTCCCCTGATTCATAATTACAACGGCATCGCTCATACTCATTGCTTCCAGCTGATCATGGGTAACAAAAACCGAGGTAATTCCCATTGATTTTGTAAGAATTTTGATTTCGCTACGCATTTCTTCCCTTAATACCGCGTCCAATGCGGAAAGGGGTTCGTCAAACAAAAGGCATTGGGGGTTTCCAGCAACGGCCCTTGCAAAAGCCACCCTTTGCTGCTGCCCGCCGGAAAGCTGAGAGGGATAGCGTTCGCCGTAATTTTCAAGTCTGACGGAGGCAAGGGCTTTCCCTACCTGTTCCTTGAGATTATTTGTCTGTTTTTTCGCCCGCAGGCCAAAGGCAACGTTTTCAAAAACACTCAGATGAGGCCAAAGGGCAAAATCCTGAAACACAAACCCAAGATTTCTCTTTTCCGCAGGAATATTTATCTTCTTCTCCGACGAAAACACGCATTTATCTCCGAAAAAAATCTCCCCGCTATCAGGAACCTCTAACCCCGAAATCATTCGCAAAACTGTGGTTTTTCCGCAGCCCGAAGGCCCCAAAAAAGAAGTAAAGCTTCCGTTTGGAATTACAAGATTGAAATGCTCAATCCCAAAAGAATCCCCATATCGCTTTGTAATATTTTTTAATCTAATTTCCATATTGGCACCACGCTTTACATTTATTTACACGGTTAAGCTTAGCTTATGTATGTTAAATCTGCTTTTCATATCATGTAAAATGATTGTAAATTTTAGCAATACAATCAAAAACTTCCAAGAAAGAAGCCCCATAAGTCGCAATTGCGACTTATGGGGCTAGAAATGGTATCAAAAAAAGCAAAAAAACGCTATGCTTTCCCAAATATGCTAGCTTTTAACGTCTGCCTTAACCATAAAAGCAGCCCATGCTTTTTGACAATCAATCCTCTCCCTCCAGCCATCTGCCTTGCAAGCTTTCCACCATAAATACCTGGGCGTTCCTGTCATACTTTAAAACAAAATACGTCAAGCCTGATTTTGCTGTCCGCTCCTCTGGAAAAATGCCCAGCTCCAACCCCTCAGGTAATACGCCTTTCTTCCAGATACCGTCTATATACTCTTCTTTATAATATCCTTCTTCCTTCAATTTTGCTGAAATCATCTTGGTGGACAAAGCCTTCATTGTGCTTTCGTTTCGACAATCATTTATCATTTTCACAAAATCCGTTATTGTCATGCTCTCCTCATAGACTATTTTTGAATAGATTTCTTCCGTTATGGTAAACGGCTCCTTCCCCTTCCTTTTCTTTGAAGCGTCCTTCTCGTCCCGCTCCTTTTTAAGAGAATCACCATTTTCCTCGTATGTGGGTGGCACCCCTTCCGCCCCAATAAATTTGCGAATCTCTGCCAAAAACGCTTCGCCATACTTTTCAAATTTATACTCGCCGATGCCGTTTACCTTCAGCATTTCTTCCTTAGTCATAGGAACCTTGCCGCACAAATCAACCAATGTTTTATCTGAAAAAATGATATAGGGCGGGAGGGACGCCTCTCTTGCAAACGTCAACCGCAATTCCCGCAAGCAATCAAACAGCTCCTTGCCCTTGGCGTTTAAGATGTCTGCACGCCTACTCTTCGGTGAAACCGGCTTTGTCTCCTCCTGAGGCTCATCCTTGGAGAGCTTAATCATGATTTGCTGCTTTTCCTCCAGCATTTCCTTGCAATTTGGGGATAATTTCAGTATATGATATTTATCCTTGGTGCTCTCTATTAAGCACTGTTCCTCTAATTCAAAAAGCACTGTCTTTAAAAAAGCCTGAGACTGCTCCTTGCAAAGGCCAAAGCTTTCCAATTCCTGCAAGCCAAAGCTTCGAACCTTGGCGGTATTTTTCCCCAGAAGCACGTCCGCAATGACATTCGCACCAAAACGCTGCTTTGTTTCTTCCATACATAAGATAATTTTTTTACATATGTCGGTAACGTCCTTTTCCTCAAATTCCGCCAGACAGTTCCCACAATTTCCGCAATCCTCAGCAGCAGCTTCCCCAAAATATTGCAATATATATTGCCGCAGACAGCCTCTCGTCAAGCAATACTGATGCATTTGATTCAGCCTGAGCTCGTCATTTTCTCGCAGCACTTTTGCCTCCTCGGGCAAAATTTCTTGGCTGCCTGTCTTGCTATCTAATAAAAAGCGGTTAATGACCATATCCTGTGGGGAATAGAACAGAATGCACTCTGCATTTTCACCGTCACGGCCGGCGCGCCCTGCCTCCTGATAGTAATTTTCCAAGCTCTGGGGCATATTGTAATGCAAAACATAGCGGACATTAGACTTATCAATGCCCATACCAAAAGCATTGGTCGCTACCATGACCGTTATATTGTCATAAATAAAATCCTCCTGATTTCGCTTCCGTTCCTCCATCCCCATTCCTGCATGATACTTTCCAACCAAAACGCCCGCCTGCTGCAGCATTTCCCAGACAGCTTCTACGTTTTTTCTGGTTGCACAATAAATAATGCCGCATTCCTCTCCATGGTTCTTCACATAGGCAAGAATTTCCGGATTCTTTGTTCTTTTTCTTTGCGCCTGCACTACCTTGAAAAAAAGGTTCTTTCGGTCAAAGCCTGTCACCACAAGCTTGGGATCCTTTAACTGCAAGATACACTGAATATCCTCCCTAACCCGCTCAGTTGCTGTGGCGGTAAATGCACCAACCACGGGCATTTTCGGAAGATAGCTTAGAAATTCTGCGATTTTCACATAGCTCGGGCGAAAGTCCTGCCCCCATTGGGAAACGCAGTGCGCCTCATCCACGGCGACGAAGGATATTTCCATCTCCATGGCAAACTCCATAAACCTTATCGTTTCCAATCGCTCCGGTGCCACATAAATAATTTTATACTTTCCTTGCTTTGCAAAATCCAATGCCTTTGCAATCTGTGCATCCGTTAAGGCACTATTGATATATGCCGCCGGAATTCCTGCTTGCTTCAATGCCTTCACCTGATCAATCATCAGTGAAACCAGCGGTGAAATCACAAGGGAAACCGAAGGAAACATCAATGCAGGAATTTGATAGCAGATGGATTTTCCTGCACCCGTAGGCATGATTCCTAACACATTCTGCCCCCGAAGTAACGCATCAATGAGCTCGGCCTGCCCTTCCCTTAGAAAATCATAGCCGAAGTATTTTTTTAGGATTTCATATTGATTCATTTCAATACCTCCTTCAGGTAAGGGTTTCAGGACGAAAGAGAAGGTCAAAACGATAAGACCTTGGGTTTCACCCAAACCCACTTGCTTTTTGAAAAAAGCAAGACCAAAAACTTTTATTTAAACAGTATATCTATGCGGTTTCAGATGGGTCAAGGTGCAATGGCAAAGAAGTGCCATCTGTCCAAAGGATAGCTTTGCGTAGCAAAGTGCTGAGGTGCAAACCCTTGTGGGTGTTTGAGGGCAAGGGAACGCAGATGGTCGAGGAAATTTTTTGATTGGCAAGGAAAAAAACGCAGGAATAGCAACGCTACCAAGAGGCTTTTTGACGATGTCCAAACGGAAAATTTACCAAGCAGTTAGCTGTGCCCACGGAATAAATCAGCGTTTTCCTAAATAATATCATAAAAAGCAAAGACAAGCCTTATATTTTTCTTAGTATTCATAAACACTGCTCAAACTGAAAAAACAGCATGCATTTACGCAAGAAAAAAACTACTAAGATGGTCCTTGCAATGCACGGAGTTGCTGTACACTAGGCGTATACATTTGTTCTTATTTCAAAAGTACCCCAAAAAAATTGAATAAAATGGTGCGATTTTTTCCCTATCCTACCTTCATTGCTTGTAAAGAAAATTCATTTGCTATACTAAAGTATAGACTGTAAATTTTTAACATACTTATCTCCAACAACTGTTTTTTGTAACAGCGCATCTGCCATGTAAATCTACTTGCAGCAACTGAATATAAATTAGAAGGGAAATACACAGCATGAGAAAACGAATTTTCAGTATTTTACTGACCCTTTGCATGGCACTAAGCCTGATGCCCACAGTGGCATTTGGGGCAAACAGCTACGATGTCTGGATCAGCGGCATACAAGTAACCTCAGACAACGCCATAGGCGGCTCGGCAACGAACAGCTACGCCATAATGGGCCATGAAATCAATATCTCTGGCACCGTTACAGCCATAGGCGGCATGGCAACAAGCAACAGCTACGGCGTGTTCAGTGGCAGCAGCGCCAGCGAATAGGACAGCATCTCTGCACTGCCTGCATACAAATACCTGAAAATTGCACCAAAGCATCTCCTGAGCGTCAATCTAAACGGCGGCAGCGCAATGTCACAGCTTTACGAAGCCACAGGTACAACCATTGACCAATCTAAATATACGCCTACCCGTAATTCTTGCGAATTTGCAGGCTGGTATTTTGATGCAGCATTGACCAAAAAAATAACCAGCGTTTCTCTGACGGAAAACGACACAATCTATGCGAAGTGGACAAAGCAGGAGGAACAAACGGAGCCTGAGAAACAGGTGACAAATCCATTTACCGATGTACCAAATGGTCAATATTACCATGATGCAGTCCTATGGGCAGTGGATGAGGGCATTGCCAGCGGTACCAGCGAGAATACGTTTTGTCCGGATACGGTTTGCCCTCGTGCACAGGCAATTACCTTCCTATGGCGCGCTGTGGGTTCCCCTGAACCGACTTTAACGTCTTGTCCTTTCATTGATGTTGACAAGGACGAATACTATTACAAGGCAGTTCTGTGGGGCATGGAAACAGGCATTACAAATGGCATTACCCCTACAGTCTTTGGCGCCAACACAACCGTAACCCGCAGCCAGGCCACTACCTTCTTATGGCATGCAGTAGGCAGCCCTGGGGCAAGTTCCCAAAATCCTTTTGGCGACATCACTACAGGCGCTTACGATTACGACGCAGTTTTATGGGCGGTGGAGCAAGACATCACCCATGGCACATCGGAGGATAGCTTCAGCCCCCATGGCCTCTGCACCCGTGGGCAGCTCCTAACATTCTTATTCCGCTACATCAACAAATAAAAGGAACTTTGAACCAGAAAGCATAACCACCTCTTAGATATATGTTTACAACAGCTTTTAAGGACTTATTCACAGCCATTTTCATGGGCTAAAATAGTCCCCCTCACAAGGTTTTTCCTATAATCAAAAAAGCAGAAAACCAATCACACTATCGTGACTGATTTTCTGCTTTTTATTGTTTCTATTCGCTTTTCAGATTATTTCCCAAGGAGGTTATACAACACCTGTACCATTTCCCCACGGGTAGTTGTGCCTGTGGGCGAAAGCTTTCCGCCGTTGCCACCCACGGTATTGGTCTTAACAAAAAACGTCATCGCATCAACAGCCCAGTTATCGATCTGTGCGGCATCGGTGAAGTCAGAGAGTACCTTGCCAGAGTTCCCCTGGGGCAGTTGGTCAATTGCCTTCAATGCATTATACAACAAGGTAAACATCTCCTGACGGGTAATTTCCTTGTTGGGTGCATACATATCGTTTCCTATGCCCGACGTAATGCCCAGCTGTTTTGCCTTTGCAAGATAGCCCGTGTAGTAGGTATTTCCCCCATCGGCAAAGTTGTCCTTTGCATTCGTATCGGGTGCAATTCCATAGGCCTTCATCATCAACACAATAAATTCACCGCGGGTCAGCTTTGCTTGGGGGCTGAAATTTCCGTCGCCCGTACCTGTTGTGATTCCTCTTGCCGCAATGAAGGTCACGGCTTTGTTATACCATGCATCCACCGCCACGTCGTTAAAGCTTACGGGATTATATGCCACCGCATAGTCGCTGAAATGAGTGGTCGCAAAGGTAACCATGCCTGTTGCGCTATCATAGCGTCCGTTGGGTACGGTGACAACGTTACCTTTGCCGTCGATATACCAAACAACGATGCCCTCGGGATTTTTCAGCTCCTGAGCAGTGGGGGTATAAGGTATGGCTACCATAACAGGCGCAGCGGGATTCTTCCATTCTGTCTGCTTTCCGTCAACAGAAAGTGTCAGCTGAATAAGGGGTCTATCCCCAATCGCAGCTTTCACCTCATCAGGCAGACTGCCTTTGTTGCCTTCGCCGATGGTGATTTGTGCCTTGTTTCCGTCTTCACCCTTAACTCCTGCCAGCATATTAGAGGGAACGGTTATCGTTCCTTTTTCCGCAGCAATGGTCAGACTGCCTAGTGTATCCGTTTCAGAGAGATTGGGCACGGGGATACCGATTGTATAGGAGTCCACATTCGGAATAGAAGGTACCGTGATTACGGTGTTTTTGCCTTCAGTCATCAAATTGCTTTGCGTACTTGCATCAACAGAAGCAATTTTGGTATTCTTATCAACCACAACGGGCAAAGTGGAATTATTGGTGTCTGCCTTTACCTCCGCCTTGTAGGTCTGGGTAGTAGTCGTTGTGGAACTGGAAGATCCGCCGCCGCCTTTGGAGGTTGAACGGGGCGTTACGCTGTTAGACTGGGCAGATGCCGCACTTGTACCTACGCCGTTTGTTGCCGTTACGGTGAAGGTATAGGCTGTTGCGTTTGTCAGCCCCGTTACCGTAATCGGGCTTGTAAGCCCTGTGGCTGTTTTTCCACCGGGATTTGCGGTAACGGTATAGCCTGTAATTGCAGCACCGCCATTAGAAGCAGGCGCCGTAAAGCTTACGGTTGCCTGACCATTCCCCACCGTGGCAACACCAATAGTGGGTGCGCCGGGAGCCACGGCATTTACGGTAAAGCTCCGGGTAACGCGGGGTGCCGGCAGGTAGGAACCATTGCCCGCTTGATCCGCATTTATGGTAGCGGTACCTGCACTAATAAATGTAAGTGCTCCAGCGCTGGTTATGGTGCAGACCGACGGGGTGCTGCTGGTAAACGACGGAGTCAGACCAGAGTCTGCCGTTGCTGTCAGAATTGGCGTTGTGCCGAAGTTTTGTACCACTGGGGGATTAAAGGTGATGATTTGCGTTGCCCTGGGTGTCACGCTGTTTGAAGCCGTCGAGGCCGCGCCTGTGCCTGCGCTATTTGTGGCGGTCACGGTGAAGGTATAGGCCTGTCCATTTGTCAGCTCCGTCACCAGAATAGGGCTTCCGCCCCCATTCACAGGGGCTACATCAGCGGGGTTCACTGTAACGGTATAGGATGTAATCGCAGTACCGCCAGTGAAAGTAGGTGCCGTAAAGCTTACCGATGCCTGCGTATCGCCCGCTGTGGCAGTAACAGCCGTGGGTGCACCGGGTGCTACGGGTTTTACAGTGAACGTCCGGGAAACCTGGTATGCTGGCAGGTAGGTACCGTCCCCCGCCTGATCCGCATTTATGGTAGCGGAACCTGCACTGATAAATGTAAGCGCTCCGCCACTGGTTATGGTGCAGACCGCCGTGGTGCTGCTTGAAAATGACACAGGCAAATTCGAGCTTGACGTTGCGCTTAACGTCGGAGTCGTCCCAAAGTTTTGTGTGCCAGGATTCGCAAAGGTGATGGTTTGAGCCGTTTTGGGTATCACGCTGCTCGAAGCCGTCGAGGCCGCGCCTGTGCCTACACTATTTGTGGCGGTCACGGTGAAGGTATAGGCTGTTCCATTTGTCAGCCCCGTTACCATAATGGGACTTGCTGCCCCTGTACCGGTGAGGCCACCGGGACTTGATGTAACGGTATAGCCTGTAATTGACGTACCGCCATTGGAAGCAGGCGCCGTAAAGCTTACCGATGCGGATGTATTGCCCGCTGTGGCAGTAACAGCAGTGGGTGCGCCGGGAGCCACGGCATTTACAGTAAAGCTCTGGGTTGCCGTTGGCGCTGCATGAAAAGCACTATTCCCCGCCTGATCTGCATTTATGGTAGCAGTACCGGCACTAACAAATGTAAGCGCTCCACCGCTGGTTATCGTGCAGACCCCCGTGGTGGTGCTTGAAAATGACACATCCAGACCCGAGGTTGCCGTTGCTGCTAGCGTTGGGTTTGTCCCAAAGTTTTGTGCCCCTGGGTTCGTAAAGGTTATGGTCTGGGATGCCTTGGGTGTCACGCTGTTTGAAGCCGTCGAGGCCGCGCCTGGGCCTGCGCTATTTGTGGCGGTCACGGCGAAGGTATAGGCTGTTCCATTTGCAAGCCCTGTCACAATAATGGGACTTGCAGCCCCTGTACCGGTGAGCCCACCAGGACTAGACGTAACAGTATAGCCTGTAATCCCACCGCCGCCATTGGAAACAGGTGGTGTAAAGCTTACGCTTGCCTGAGCGTTCCCCGCTGTAGCAGTTCCAATGGTGGGAGCGGAGGGGGGTGCAATTAGTGTCGTAAAGCTTATATCATCACTGGTAACAGTTCCTGCTGCGTTTGTCGCTTTCACTCTGTAATGATATGTTGTGTTGGGTTCAAGCCCTGAAATAGATTTGGAAACAGCCTGCATTGTGGACGAATCCAAAGGGCTTTCACTAGCACTAGCTTCACTCCCATAAGCAACCGCCTCTCCATATTCAAAAACCACTGCGGTACTGTCTCCTTGGGCATTTACACTACCATTTAGCATGGCACTTGTAGCTGTAATGCTTGTTGCCTCCCCTGTTGTAGCTGCGGGTATTGTCCCGCCAACTGCCCTTGCCTCAAGGGGAAACTCCACAGACAGACTCATTGCCATAACCAGTGTCAGCGCCACTGACAAAAATCGCCTTCGTTTTGTGCTTTTTGTGTTTTGCATATGCATTCCTCCGTATTTCGTGTCGTTTTTCAAGCAATGGTTTGTATTCTTTGCAGCTGCTAAAATTTCTTCTCTTATTTCTTGAAGGAGCTTTGGGAATTCGCTTTATTGCTTGGTGGATGAAAGTAGCACCTCGGCGCCTTTGCGCAAGTCTCTCCTATCTGAAGGCTATGGTTTTTTCGTTGAATTAATTGATTATGGAACGGCTTTTTATCCTAAGCCAAAATCGGCTATTTTCATAAAAAGCTGCATTTTCGTTTCGTTACCCCCATAAATCAATCTTTTTACACCAAGCCCATGTTATCTTCATTATAGATTGCCATTCTTTCCCTGTCAATCATTGTTCAAACAATAATGGATTAAGAACAAAAAGACAGAAACCCTTCATAAAATCAAGAGCTTCTGTCTTTTTTTCAGGTAAAAAATAGTGTAAATCCTTCTGTATTTCAGGCAGTTCGTCGCCTCATTCATAAATTAATATTTACCGATTACCCAATTTTTCGCTTAAAAACAAATACCATCATTGTGCCACTTGCGCCTACGCATTGAAAATTGACCAACTCCCAACCGTCTTTTCCGGCAGCTTCAAGAACTTTATCGCTTTTTTCTTTCAGTGTTTTCTTTGTCGCAAAGGTACTTTCAAAGGTTTCTGTTTTATATTCCCACATAATCTCTCTTCCCTCCTGTATTCGTGTTTCTCTTTATCCTGTAATTATATTCCAATTTGTTCTTTTAGCATAAAAAAACACACCTTTCCTTTCGGGAAAGATATGTCCTTTTCCATGTCCCCGACGGGATTCGAACCCACGGCCTTTCGCTTAGGAGGCGAACGCTCTATCCTACTGAGCTACGGAGACGTATATTAAAAAAATGAAGCAGTTCTTTTCTATTTTATGCGTAACCCCCGTTGCAGTCAAGAATTTTCGTCTGCAACAGGGGATTTTTTTTATTGAAGCTTGTCCTCGATAAAGGAAGCCAGCTTTTTCGCTTCCCGCTCCATCGCCTGCTTGTCCTTTCCTTCAATCATAACACGAACCAAAGGCTCCGTACCCGAGGTGCGTATCAGCACCCTTCCATCCGCAGAAAATTTCTCCTGCAAAGCTTCAATGGCAGCTTTGATTTCAGGCACCTCCAGGTAGTCATTTTTTCTGGCATTGTTTACCCTGGCATTCACCAAAACCTGAGGCAGAACCTCCATGGTTTTTGCCAATTCGGAGGCTTTTTTCCCACTGCGCTTCATAACGGATAAAAGCTGAATTGCCGTCAAAATTCCATCGCCTGTTGTATTATAATCGAGGAAAATAATATGTCCCGATTGCTCGCCGCCCAAATTATAATCCTCCGTCAGCATACAATCCAAAACATATCTGTCGCCAACATTTGCTTGCAAAACGGAAATTTCATTTTCACGCCCCATGATGGTCAACCCAAGGTTAGACATCACCGTGCCAACAATGGTATCCTTTTTCAATTCTCCCCTTGCTTTCATATCACAGCCGCAAATCGCCAGAATTTTATCCCCGTCAATCAGCTCACCATTTTCATCCACAGCCAAGCAGCGGTCTGCATCTCCATCAAAGGCAAAGCCGATATCTGCATTGTTTTCTTTCACAAATGCCGCCAAATCCTCCATATGTGTAGAACCGCATTTTTCATTAATATTTGTTCCGTCAGGCTCATTATGAATAATGCAAAGCTGGGCATTTAAATCCAGCATGGTTATGGGTGCCGCCTTATAGGCCGCTCCATTGGCACAGTCCAGCGCAACCTTGATTCCTTGAAAACGATCCTTTGTGGTGTTTCTAAGGAATGCAATATAATCATCCAGTGCCTCCTCCGCATAGCCCTTTGTTCCGATGCTGCTGCCCGTAGGGCAAGGCAAAACCTCCATACGACTAAGGAGAATGTCCTCAATTTCTTGTTCCAATTCATCGCTTAATTTATAGCCCTGATCGCTGAAAAATTTAATTCCGTTATATTCAACGGGATTGTGGGATGCGGAAATCATAACCCCGGCATCCAATCCATACTGTCGTACCAAGTATGCCACGGCAGGCGTGGGAATAATCCCCGCAATGACCGCATGGGCACCAACGGAACAAATTCCCGCGACCAAAGCAGCTTCCAGCATATCCCCACTGATGCGTGTATCCATTGCCACCAAAATGCGGGGTGCGTGTTTTTTCTCTTTTGTCAAAATATACGCCCCTGCGCGACCCAGCTGATATGCCATCTCACCTGTCAATTCGGTATTGGCAACGCCCCTTACACCATCAGTTCCAAATAATCTTCCCATATTCCTTTTTCCTCCAAAATCACGATTCGTTATCGGATGCAGCTATATCCTCCGTAACAATCACATCAATATACCCATATCCCGCTGTTATGCCTTCCGGCAAATCCAAGGTGATGAGCGCCTTATGCTGCCCCACCGGAAGTCCACTTACATCAACAGTACCTGTGATATCACTCTCATCTATGCTCTGAAGCATTTCTTCATCACCGGTAAGCATTACAGTTGCGCTGCCGCTAGTTTCATAGCTTTTTCCGCTTTCCCCCTCAAGTATCGTCAAATGTTGAGAATCAACGGTTATTTCACGGCTATTGGCGCTTTGTATTTGCACATTCACCAATATAGTAGGACTATACCCGTCCTTTATTTGTACACCTTCGGGAAGATAATCCGCCACTGCAAAGCTCCTGTCAACGTCAGAAGTGCGTCCCGTAATATCAATATCCGGCAGTTGAAGATATATAAAATTCTCCAATGCCTCAGAAGCACCAATCACCTCTATGGTTTGCGGGGTACAAGCGGTTTCTCCCAGCTCATAACCCTCAGCAGGCACACCGGAAATATTTACTTTAATGGGAATTGTTTTTGCATTTAACGCTTGGTAGGATACGGTGATCTCCTCTATTCCAAGGTCAACCCCTCTTACCGGAGCCCCTTCCAAATCATAGGGAATCAGCTTTGCACTAAGCTGAACATTATCCCCAACATCCTGGGCATTTACATCGGCTCTTACTGTGGCAACCTTTTCCACCTGAGATACCGGCCCTCTTACCAAAACATTCTCTGCACTTAAAACGGGCGCAGAATATAACACATCTGCGGGAAGCTCTCCGTTTACGGCTACGGTAATGGGAAGCTCCTTGCTCGTGGTTCTTTCAATATGCACACTCACCGTTGTGGGCGCCTTGCCTACAATGGTATAGCCTGTATAGCCACCTGTCATCTCTACCTCCACAGGCAATGAAACCGTATCCCCATCCATAGCAGAAACCAGCCCGGATAAATCTACAGAAGCCAGAAGCCAATCGTTAGACTGGTTTAAGCGGTCAAGGGCGGTTCTTTGGGCTTTGATTTTAATGCTTACCTTTGTTGCCGTCAATTCCTCCGCATTCTCTACCGTAAGCCCTCTATTCGTTAAAACATCCATACTTTGCAAGGTAATATATTTGGTATAGGTTCTGGTATCCACAGGCTGATTAATATTGATTACCATAAACCACATAATAATGGCAATCCCTATAGACAACAGCTTCCACCCCAAATCCTTCATCAGCATTTCTTGAAATTTTTTCATTTATCCTGCCTCCCTTTCCAAAAAGAGAGTTTCCTTTTGCCAACTTTCTTGGTTTGTGAAAGCATTGTTCTTAATTGCTCCATGGTTAAATCGCGGTACAAAACACCGCCTCTTGCCACGGAAATAGAGCCTGTTTCCTCAGATACTACAATAACATAGGCATCCGAAACCTCGCTTGCGCCAATGGCAGCACGGTGCCTGGTTCCCAATTCCATACTAACCTCGTTACTATCCGTCAGGGGCAAAAAGCACGTTGCTGCGGCCACACGGTTTCTGCGCACAATTACCGCCCCATCATGCAGCGGTGTATTATGTTCAAAAATATTAATTAAAAGCTGGCTGGAGATGACAGCATCAATGGGGATTCCTGTTCTTTCCAAATCCCCCAGGGGTACCTCCTGCTCAATCAAAATCAAAGCACCGGTGCGAGCCATCCCCATTTTATCCACCGCTTTAATAATCTGGTCAACCGTACGGGTGGAGGTTTTTTCGCTGTCCTCCTCCTCGGTACGCATAAAATAAGAGAAAAACTGCCCTTTCCCCAGCTGCTCCAACGCTTTTCTAAGCTCGGGCTGAAAAACAACAATCACTGCAATAATACCCACAGAAATGGTGTTGGACAATATCCATAGGATTGTATTGAGCTGCAAAACCGTTGCAATCGCAGCCAAACCAAGAATCACAAGGATTCCTTTAAACAAAACCCATGCCCTTGTCTCTTTAATCCAAAAAATAATTTTATAAATAATATAGGCAACAATCAGAATATCCAAAATATCGGAAACACCGATGGAAGGCCGTACAAAGCCTGTTACCCCTAAATTGTCAAATATACCCTTAAATGCCTCCATACAACACACCCTACCTCTTGGAAATGTGACATCTTTTCCATTATATCATAACTTCCCGTCATAAATTCTTAAAATATAAAGAAAAATTCTTCAGTTTTTAAAATTTTTTTCATTTATCTCTGAAACAAAAAACATGCCAAAAAATCATTTTTCTGCCGTTTCACGTTATTCTATTTTATTATAACATAAGCACTAATGAATTGTTATAAAAAGTCTTAGAAAAAACATCCAAAAAAACTATGATTCACCAAATCCTGCCATTGTAACGATAGAATTTCAAAAAAACGGAAATCATTCTTTCAAGATTTCCGCGCTTCCCTTTGTTTACAATTTGCCCGTAAATCTATGGTTACCTTTCGCATCGTCCCCTAGCAAGATAATACGCCTCTTTACACGCCAGCATATGCCTGTCCGCCGCATTTACTAAATTGTCAAGGTCAAATATATTTGTTTGTGTTTCAACACCAAAGGCAACGGAATGGCCTGTGGCATCCACCGCCTCACTGAGTTTTTCCGCATTCGCCAAGACCTCGTTATGGGTTCGATTTTTACACACAATCAGCATTTCGTCACCACCCATGCGATATACCGTATCCTTTGGGAAAAATTCCTTGCACAAATTGGCAATCTCATAAAGCATATGATCTCCCGCCGCATGCCCCAGCTTATTATTGACCTCATGCAAGCCATTTACATCAATAAATACCGCCGAAAGGCTTTCTTGCTCCTCCGGGTGAAAATGGGCTTGGTAGCGATTAAAGCTATTTCGGTTCAGCAGTCTGGTTGTCAAATCCGTAAAGCTGATTCTCTCCAGCTCCTGCTGCTTGAGCAAAAGCTGATATTGATATTTTCGAATGCGGCTGGCAATAAAGGTGGCAAACGCAAAGTCAACCATGTATAAAAAAGGGAACCGCAATCGAAACATAGCCTCATATTCATATTGAAGCATAATTTGCAAGGGTCCCCAGAACAGCATCATCAGCAGGATTAGATAGTATAGGCTAATAAAAAAACCATTTTTCATATCCACCACCATCATGGCAACATAAGGTGCCAACAGAAGCCATAAAATAGCAAAGCCGTCATTTCCGCCAATCACTGTAAAAATTGTCAATACGACCAGAAAAACAATTAAGTCAACTGCTCGTAGAACGCAGACATTTTTCATCTTCCTCCCAATGAAATATCCACCCATTAAAAACAAGGAAGCTGCCAACGTCGCCGCCAGCATTATGTAGGATTTCTGTAATATATTCACAAGGCTCATCATAAAAAAGGCAGCCGATGTAATCAGCGTAACACCTGCTTGATTTTTCCACTCATCCTCTGCATGAATAAAAGTCACATAATTATTCAATTCATCAAGCCGCTTCATTTTTTCCATGATAAACATAATAAATCTCTCCTTCTGAGCAGTTCAAATACCCTAAGGAAGTCAGTCCCAATCTTTTTAAATTCATTTTAGCATAAACCATTTGCAAAATAAAGTCACAATTTGTCAACCATTGTCCCTCAAAAAACGGGCAAACCTCCACTATGGCACAAATAACCCCCTCCTGTTTTCACCGGAAGGGGTTATCTTACATTTAAAATTTTGTATATATGCCGATTTACGGGTTTATTTATCCAATGGCTTCATCGTGGGGAACAAAATGACATCCCTGATGGAAACAGCTTCTGTCAACAGCATTACAAAACGGTCAATACCCACACCCAAACCACCGGTAGGAGGCATGCCATATTCCAATGCGGTTAAGAAGTCCTCATCGATCATATTAGCTTCATCATCCCCTGCTTCACGCAGCATTTCCTGATATTCAAAGCGTCCACGCTGGTCAATGGGGTCGTTCAATTCGGAGTATGCGTTTGCATATTCACGGCCGATGATAAACAGCTCAAAACGTTCGGTATAATCTGGGTTTTCAGGCTTTCTCTTCGTCAAAGGAGAAACCTCCACAGGATAGTCAATAACAAACGTTGGATGAACCAAATTCTTCTCTACAAATTCTTCAAAGAACAGCACCAAAATATCGCCTTTTGCGTGACGTTCCTCAAAGGCAACATGGTGCTCCTTTGCCAAAGCCTTTGCTTCTTCGGTATCCTTCACCAAGTCGAAGTCTACACCAGTATATTCCTTTACCAAGGAAACCATTGGCTTTCTCGCAAAGGGCTGACCTAAATCCAAATCATGGCCGCCGTAGTTCACCTTTGTTGTGCCAAGCACATTTTGTGCAGCCACACGGAACATTTCTTCTGTAATGTCCATCATGCCGTTATAGTCTGTGTATGCCTGATACAGCTCCATCAAAGTAAATTCAGGGTTATGTCTTACAGAAACACCTTCGTTGCGGAACACGCGGCCAATTTCATATACTCTTTCAAAGCCGCCCACAATCAGCCGCTTCAAAGGCAGCTCCAGCGCTATACGGCAATACATATCAATATCCAGTGTGTTATGGTGTGTGATAAACGGTCTTGCGGAGGCACCGCCGGGGATGGTCTGTAAAACAGGGGTTTCCACCTCCAAAAAGCCTTTTCCGTCCAAAAATCTTCTGATTTCGCTGATGATTTTGGAACGCTTGATAAAGGTATCTCTCACCTCAGGGTTTACAATTAAGTCTACATATCTTTGACGATAACGCAATTCCTGATCCTTCAAGCCATGGAATTTTTCGGGCAGAACCTGTAAGCTTTTGGAAAGCAACGTAACTTCTTTTGCATGAACAGAGGTTTCACCTGTCTTTGTACGGAAAACAAAGCCTTTGATGCCGACAATATCGCCAATGTCAAACTTTTTAAATGCGGCGTAATCCTCATCCCCAATATCGTTACGGCTTACATAAGACTGAATAGCGCCGTTTCGATCCTGAAGATTGCAAAAGGATGCCTTCCCCATAATACGTTTGCTCATTAAACGCCCTGCAATCGCCACATCCTTGCCTTCCAACGCTTCAAACCCATCTTTAATTTCATCGCTGTGAT
>JAQUSU010000015.1:0-6197 GCA_028710085.1 Anaerotignum sp. | reverse complement strand
CCGTTTCGATCCTGAAGATTGCAAAAGGATGCCTTCCCCATAATACGTTTGCTCATTAAACGCCCTGCAATCGCCACATCCTTGCCTTCCAACGCTTCAAACCCATCTTTAATTTCATCGCTGTGATGGGTCATATCAAATTTTACAATTTCAAAGGGATTCTTCCCCTCTGCCTGCAATTGTGCCAGCTTATCCCGACGGATGAGAATCTGCTCACTCAGCTCCTGCTGGGTTAATTCCTTCTCCGGTGCGTTATTATTTTGCTCTTCCACGTTCTTTCCTCCATTCCCTTTGGCTTTTGTATCCTGCCAATTTCATTCTTGTTATTTTCTAATGGATTTCACTTCAAAAACCGCTTCTCCATCCGGTGTTTCAATATTGACTCTTTCGCCCGTTGGATGACCCAAAAGTGCCCTTCCCACAGGGGACTCATTGGAAATACGCCCATTCATAGGGTCTGCCTCCGCAGAGCCAACAATGGTATAGGTCATAACCTCGTCAAACTCCACATCGTAAAGCTCCACCGTACAACCCAGACTAACTACATCGTGGGATACATCATCGTCATCAATGACCTCTGCATTACGCAGCATTTTTTCAAGAACAACAATTCTTGCTTCAATTTCAGCCTGCTCTTCTTTTGCAGAATCATATTCCGCATTTTCAGACAAGTCCCCCTGTCCTCTTGCTTCTTTAATTTTTTCTGCGATTTCTTTTCTTTTGACGATTTTCAAATTTTCCAGTTCTTCTTCCATCTTTTTCAAACCATCATAAGTCAAAACAACCTTTTTATCAGCCATGGCCGTCGTCATCTCCCTTTTTGTTCGGAATTTTTTTCCGCTTCTTCATCTTTCCCTATCAAAAACACATTAACAAGGAAAAAAGAGGGCCGCGACCCTCAAAATTCATTGATAAATTATATAATACTTAAAGAAGGGTTGTCAATGTATAATCCCCCAAAAATAGAAATAATCGTATCAGTCAGACTGTGGGAAAACCTTGGGCGCCGCCCAAACCTGCTTGCTTTTTGTAAAAAGCAAGACCAAAAACTTATGTACAAATGGCATATTCATACAATTTGTACTGGGTCAAGGTTGCAATGGCAAAGAAGTGCCATCTGTCCAAAGGACAGCTTTGCGGAGCAAAAGTGATGACCACTCACTGCCCAAGAAAGGGCAGACAGCGAAGCTGGCTTTTGCGGAGCAAAAGTGATGACCGAAACCCTTGTGGGTGCTTGAGGGAAAAGCCCTCAAGGTTTTGACTTTAACGGCACTCTGACTGATACAAATTACTCTTGTTTTTTCTGAATTTTCACCCGTTTGCCCAAGGCGGAAAAGCCACTGACAGAAAACCCGTTGGCTTTTAAGAATAAATAAATGTCCTCTGCCTGCTGTTTTGGAAAATGCTCCAGCCAAAAATTTTGAAACTCCATATACCGGATAAACGCCACAGCCTCAGCCCTTCTGCCCTCCAGCTGCTTTTCTTCAAAGTTGAAATAAAACCCCTCCGTTGCCGCCACATCCCACCTTCTTTGGTCCATTCGGCGCAAAACAGGGCGATTTCCCACCGCATCAATAAAAATAGCATACCTTTTTAATATGTGCTCGTAGCCGGTTTGCTCCATTCCGCAAACAATGATGGCATCCGCTTCCTGAAACAGCGGGTTTTTGGGCGAAGAAAATGCTTCTGTCAGCAAGCCCTTTTCTATAAAAAGCGCCGCCTGTATTTCCGTAAGCTCCCCAATATTATCTGCAAAAAACGAAAGATGATTCACATATTCGCCCATGCCTGTCAAAACCAAGGATAATACGTCTTCGTCCGTTCCCGAAATTAAAAAATGGGCTTCCGCGGGATTTTTCCCCTGTCTCCTGAGTGCCTCCGCAGCACCGTCAAAGGCGAATAATGCCGCCAATATTCTTCCCTTGGCGATAGGTAAAATTTTTTGTGGAAATTCTCCCTCATAAGGTGGAATAATGATGCCTGCCCCCTCTGCCGCAAGGGTTTTCGCCATAGCCTCTGCCTTTTCCCGCCAAGGCGCAGGCAAGCCCTGTCCCCTTTCAAAGGATAGGATTCCAAAAAGTGTGTTGTCCTTTTCCTCAATGGTGAAGGGTTTTTTTGAAAGAATATATCTTTGCCGCCACTCTTTGGTCAAAATTTTAGTCCAGCGAGGCAAAGTCACTTCTTCCCTTTTTTCCAGAAAGCGAACCTCTGCAATTTTCATATGATCTCCCCCTTTTCTGTATAAAAATATGTACTTATTGTCATACAATTAAGAAATTTACTGTCCTCCCTTTTTCTGAATTTCCTTAAAAACAACCAACCTATCCCCAAAAGAATAAATTGTTTGTATTTTTGTACAATTATTTTCACTTTATCTCTGGCATTTTTTGGTTTTAAATTCATAATGTTTTTTAGTTTTTAATATAATTATATATGTTTTAAATTTTATACAATCACTATATAGTAAAAATACACAAAAATTATTTTTTTCTGGGATTTCAGGCGTTTTTTTAAAAATTTTTTTCGTGAAATATTGACAATTGCAATTCCTCAAACTATCATCGAATTATCAAAGAATGATTTGCCCTGTATCCTTCGGTTGGGATACAGGATGTATTTTTCTAGTATTCTGTATACTGTATATGAAAGGAGCTTACCCATGAACCCGAAAATCATGAAAACAATGGATGGTAACGAAGCCGCTGCATATATTTCTTACGCTTTTACGGAGGTTGCCACCATCTACCCAATCACCCCCTCCTCCCCCATGGCAGAGCACGTTGATACCTGGGCTGCCAACGGCAAGAAAAACCTTTTTGGCCAAACCGTGCGTTTGGTTGAGATGGAATCCGAAGCAGGTGCGGCAGGCGCAATGCACGGTGCATTGGAAGCAGGCACTTTAACCACTACATATACCGCCTCCCAAGGGCTTTTATTGATGATTCCCCCGATGTACCGCATTGCAGGGCAGCTAAAGCCCGGTGTTTTCCACGTTAGCTCCAGAACGGTGGGCACCCACGCATTCTCTATTTTCGGCGATCATTCCGACGTTATGAGCTGCCGCCAAATTGGCTGTGGCATGCTTTCCTCAGCCTCCGTCCAGGAGGTTATGGATTTGGGCGGTGTTGCCCACTTAGCGGCAATCAAGGGCAGTGTTCCCTTTATCCATTTTTTTGACGGCTTCCGTACCTCTCATGAGCTGCAAAAAATTGAATTGATGGATTACGAAGAAATCGGCAAGCTGATGGATGAAGCTGCCCTTCGCAAATTCCGCAAAAATGCCCTAAACCCCGAACGTCCCGTTCAGCGCTCTACCGTGCAAAACCCCGATGTTTTCTTCCAAAACAGAGAGGCATGCTCGCCTTTTTACAAAAGACTTCCTGCCATTGTGGAAGAATATATGAATGAAATCAACAAGCTTACCGGCAGAAGCTACAAGCTGTTTAACTACTTTGGTGCTGAAGATGCAACCCACGTTATCATCGCCATGGGCTCCGTTTCCGGTGCAATTCAAGAGGTTGTGGAGCATCTTACCCAAAAAGGCGAAAAGGTTGGTTTCTTGCAGGTTCACCTATATCGCCCGTTTTCCTTGGACCATTTTATGGGCACACTGCCAGAAACAGCAAAAGTCATTACCGTAATGGACAGAACCAAAGAGCCGGGCGCCTTGGGCGAACCTCTTTATGAAGATATTTGCTCCGCCTTGATGGAAGAAGGCAGAATGCTTCGGGTGCTTGCGGGAAGATACGGTCTTTCTTCCAAGGATGTTACCCCCGCGCAAATCGTTGCAGTGTTTGACAACATGAAGACGACACAGAAAAATCATTTCACCGTGGGTATTAATGATGATGTCAGCATGACCTCCCTTTTGGTGGGCGCTGAGCCTGAGGTGGCAGCGGAATCCATCATTGCTTGTAAATTCTGGGGTCTTGGCTCTGACGGTACTGTTGGTGCCAACAAAAACTCCATTAAAATCATTGGGGACCATACCGATAAATATGCGCAGGCATACTTTGAATATGACACAAAAAAATCCGGAGGTATCACAAAAAGCCATCTGCGTTTTGGCGATACACCCATCCGCTCCAGCTATTTGATTTCAAAGGCGGACTTTGTTGCTTGTCATAATCAATCCTACATCGGCAAATATGACATTGTTTCGGAAATTAAGCCCGGCGGCACCTTCCTTTTAAACTGCGGCTGGAAGCAGGAAGAATTGGACAGCCATTTACCTGCAGAGGTAAAAAAATATATTGCTAATCACAATATTTCCTTCTATACCATTGATGCTGTGGAAATCTGCCGTGAGATCGGTTTGGGCAACAGAACAAACAGCGTTTTGCAGTCCGCATTCTTTAAGCTGGCAAACATTATTCCCGCGGAGGAAGCCTTGAGCTATATGAAGGCTGCTATCGAGAAATCCTATGGGAAAAAAGGCGAGAAGATTGTAAATATGAACTATGCCGCTGTGGATGCGGGCTTGAGCGGTTTGGTAAAAATCGATGTGCCTGAGAGCTGGAAAAATGCAAAGGATGTAAACAAAGAGGATTTCAAACGCATTCTTCCCGAATATGTGGAAAAGCTTTTGATTCCCATGAACGCACAAAAAGGCGATACCCTGCCTGTTTCCGTGTTCCTTGGCAGAGAGGACGGCACCGTACCTTTGGGTACCTCTGCCTATGAAAAACGGGGTGTTGCCCTAGACGTACCTCAGTGGAATATGGCGAACTGCATTCAGTGCAACCAATGCTCCTATGTGTGTCCTCACGCTTCCATCCGCCCCTTCCTCTTGACCGAGGAGGAAGCACAAAATGCGCCTCTTGGCTACGAAACGAAGAAGGCAAATGGTGCCGGAGAAATTGCAAGCTATCGCTACCGCATTCAGGTAGACCCTCTGGATTGCCAAGGCTGTGCTGCTTGCGTTGAGGTTTGCCCTGCCAAGGAAAAGGCATTGACCATGAAGCCTTTGGATTCCCAAATGGGGGAAATGGCAAACTGGGATTATTCTCTGTCCCTTTCCCATAAGGAAAATCCTCTGGATAAATATACGGTAAAGGGCAGTCAGTTTGAGCAGCCCTTGCTGGAGTTCTCTGGCGCTTGTGCCGGCTGTGGCGAAACACCCTATGCAAAGCTCATGACCCAGCTTTACGGCGACAGAATGTATCTTGCCAACGCAACAGGGTGCACCCAGGCTTGGGGCGCAGCGGCGCCTTGCGTACCCTATACCACCAATCAAGACGGTTGGGGTCCCGCATGGAGCAACTCCCTGTTTGAAAACAACGCAGAGTTCTCTATGGGCATGGTGCTTGCCGTAGAACAGCAACGGGAACGGGTGAAAATGCAACTAAATGACTTGCTACCCCTTTGCAGTGATGAAGCATTGCTTACAACAGCAAAGGTTTGGCTTGACCATTACGATGACGGTCACAGAAGCAAGGAGGATACCCGTGCACTCCTTACTGCTTTGGAAAACGCAGAGGTTCCCAACGAGGGTGTAGCATTTAAGGCATTTATTTTGGATAACAAAGAACACCTCACCAAAAAATCCATGTGGATGTATGGCGGTGACGGCTGGGCGTATGATATTGGCTACGGCGGTTTAGACCATGTTTTGGCGTCGGGGGCGGATGTAAACGTATTGATTGTTGATACGGAAGTTTATTCCAACACTGGCGGACAGTCCTCCAAGGCAACACCCATTGGTGCAGTGGCACAGTTTGCCGCCGGCGGTAAGCCTACAGTAAAGAAGGATTTGGGGATGCTGGCCATGAGCTATGGTTACATCTATGTGGCACAGGTTGCCATGGGCGCAAACCCTGCACAGCTGGTGAAAGCAATGAAGGAAGCTGAGGCATACAAAGGCCCTTCCTTGATTATCGCTTATGCTCCTTGCATTAACCACGGCATTATGAAGGGTATGGCAAATGCCCAGCTGGAAAGCAAATTAGCCGTTGATGCAGGCTATTGGTTCTTATATCGTTATAATCCTCAGTTGAAAAAGCAAGGACAAAATCCGTTTATTTTGGACTCCAAGGCGCCAACCATGGATTACAACGACTTCATCATGGGCGAGGTTCGTTACTCCTCTTTGGTGCGTACCTTCCCCGAAACAGCTAAGATTTTGTTGAAGGAAGCCGCAGCGCATGCAGCGGAAAAATATCAGACCTATAAAAAGCTGGCGGAGCAATCCTGATTTA
>JAQUSU010000098.1 GCA_028710085.1 Anaerotignum sp. | reverse complement strand
GAAAAAGGGGAAAGATAAATTTCCTTTGTGGTATCCATAGCTCAATCTCCTTAGTTGTTTTTATTTATCATACGGTTTTCAATCGTTCCTGTTTGCAAGTCAATATATCTCACATAAATGGAAATTTTATTTTCTTCATTCAAGTTTTCCCAAATATCCCGAACCAAATCATCAATGTTATCAGGAATTATCGTTCTTTCGGGTTCGCCTTGAAATGTGGGCAACGGATTGCCGTCGCATGCATAGGTATGGATAAAATGCCCCAAACCGTTTACTGCGGGGTAAGCGAAGGTGTAACGATTGCAAGCACTTCCCTGTGCGTCAGCACTTTTTAAAATGCTCATTTTATAGGTAAAATCCCCCTCACCAAAAGTCAGCATACCGCTGATTCTTGGGGTAAAATTAGGTGCATCGGGTTCAAAAGCTCTTGTTTCCAAGCCTTCTTCAAACGTTTTTCCTGCTTTTATATAATCATAAATGGTATCCGTCTGATCCCCATTTGTTACAATCAATTTGTTTTCCAGTTTTTTGATGGGAGAATAAATAATCAAAGATGGATCCTCCACCTTCGATGCATCAAAGGGTTTGATGATTACTTCCTCACCGTTTTCAATAAAAATTCGGTTGCGGCTGTTTTCACTGCGCCCCATAATGAAATATGCAATCGCAGCCTTCTTTGCATCCGCTGTTTTGCCAATCACGATACCTCTGCCAACATAAGGGTTTTCCTTTACCAAAGCCCCCATGGAATTCATTTTATAAATATCCATATCAATTTCCTTTCTGTAACTTTTTGGCTACCATTTCCACAGCCTTGGGCAAAATCACCCATTCTGCCTGTTCCATGACTCTTCTTTGCAACACTTCAGGGGTGTCCCCCGCTAAAATATCCACCGCTTTTTGTAAAATAATTTCGCCACCGTCGGGAATTTCATTGACATAATGCACCGTTGCACCCGTTACCTTTACGCCGTATTCCAAAGCCGCTTCATGAACGTGCAAGCCGTAAAACCCTTTTCCGCAGAAAGAGGGAATCAAGGAGGGATGGATATTCACAATTCTTTTGGAATAAAGAGAGGTAAAATCTTCGCTTAATAAAGACATAAAGCCTGCCAAAACAATCATTTCAATTCCGTTTTCGCCTAGAACCTCTTTCATCCTCTGTTCATAAGCCTCTTGAGCGGGAAATTCTTTTCTTTTTACAACCACACTTTTGATGCCGTTTTCTGCCGCTCTGGTTAAAGCATAAGCGCTATCGTTGCTTGCCAAAACCAAAGCAATTTCACCGTTTGGGATTTCTCCTCTTTTTGCGGCATCAATCAAAGCCTGTAAATTGGTGCCGCCGCCGGAAACAAAAACTGCAATTTTTGTTTTTAGCATATTACGACACCTTCCTCGGAAACAACAATTTCACCCATAACATATGCGTCCTCGCCGTTAGCCTTTAAGACTTCCAATGCTTTTTGGGCATCCTCTTTTGCAACAACAACCGTCATGCCAACACCCATGTTAAAGGTATTAAACATATCTCTTTCAGGAATATTACCCTTCTTTGCCATCAAATCAAAAATAGGTAAAATCCTCAATGCGCTTTTATCAATCTTCGCCCCAAAGCCCTTGGGAATGCTTCTGGGAATATTTTCATAGAAACCGCCGCCTGTAATATGGGAAACAGCTTTCACTGTTATCTCATCAAACAAAGCCAGCATGGGCTTTACATAAATTTTCGTAGGTGTCAGTAAGGTTTCCCCTAAGGACTTGCCGCCCAATTCTGCAATCGGTGCTTTCATATCTGTATGCTCCACATCAAACACACGGCGCACCAAGGAGAACCCGTTGGAATGCACACCGCTGGAGGGCAATGCAAGGATTACATCTCCCTCTTTGATTGTGTTATTATCGAGAATTTTTGCTTTATCCACAATTCCTACAGAAAAGCCAGCCAAATCATATTCGTCCTCGGGATAAAAACCGGGCATTTCCGCTGTTTCACCGCCGATTAACGCCGCGCCAGACTGCACACAGCCTTCCGCAACGCCAGAAACAATCGCTGCAATTTTTTCAGGGAAGTTTTTGCCCACTGCAATGTAATCCAAGAAAAATAAAGGCTTTGCGCCAACGCAGATAATATCGTTTACACACATAGCAACACAGTCGATCCCCACGGTATCATGCTTGTCCATCAAAAACGCCAGCTTCAGCTTTGTCCCCACACCGTCCGTACCACTTACCAAAACAGGCTTTGTTATGCCTGTCATGTCCAGTTCAAATAAACCGCCGAATCCGCCAATGGCGGACATCACCCCTGACGTCATTGTCTTTGCGATATGTTTTTTCATCAGCTCAACTGCCTGATAGCCTGCTACAATGTCTACACCTGCCGCTTTATAGCTCTCACTCTGACTTTTCATCTTGTTTTTTTCTCCTCTCGCTGAGCTTGTATTCAAATCTGTTTTTGTCAGACTCTGTTGGTGTTTCTGTTGGATATTTCCCATCAAAACAGGATGCACAGTAGCCCTCACCATTGGGGGTGCCAATCAGCATGCTCAAATGGTCCAAACCCAAATACCCCAAGCTGTCTACGCCGATAATATCTCTGATTTCCTCAATGGTATGATTGCAGGCAATCAAATTTTCCTGAGAATCCACGTCAGTGCCGTAGAAGCAAGGATAGAGGAAGGGAGGCGCGGAAGAGCGCATATGCACTTCTTTTGCCCCAGCATCACGCAAAAGCTTTACGATACGAGCCGAGGTTGTCCCTCTTACAATGGAGTCATCAACCATAATAACTCTTTTATCTCTTACCGTATCCGCGATGACATTTAATTTTATTCTTACCTTATCCTCACGAACCTTCTGCCCAGGAGAAATAAAGGTACGTCCAATGTATTTGTTCTTGATAAAGCCGATACCGTAGGGAATGCCGGATTGCCTTGCATAGCCAATGGCTGCATCCAAGCCGGAGTCAGGAACGCCGATGACAACATCCGCCTGCACAGGGTGCTCCATTGCAAGACAAGCCCCTGCTTTCACTCTTGCTTCATGTACGCTTCTTCCCTCCACACGGGAATCGGGTCTGGAGAAATAAATATATTCAAAAATACAGACAGTAGGCTTTACCTTTCCGCAATGCTCCGTAATGGTGCGAATCCCATCCTGATCAAAAACGACAATTTCACCGGGACGAATATCCCGAATGAATTTTGCGCTCACAGCATCCAGTGCGCAGCTTTCAGATGCAACAATATAACTGCCTTCCTCTGTAATGCCGTAGCACAAAGGTCTGAAGCCGTTTTCATCTCTTGCCGCAACCATTTTGGAGGCAGACATAATCACCAAGGAATATGCCCCTCTGATACGGTTCATTGCACGGTTTACCGCTTCTTCAATAGAAGGTGCGTTCAATCTCTCTTTCGTAATCATATAGGAAATAACTTCCGTATCGCTCGTTGTGTGAAAAATAGAGCCTTGCAATTCCAATTCCTGTCTTAATTCGAAAGAATTTACCAGATTACCATTATGCGCCAAGGCCAACTTGCCCTTGATATGGTTTACAACAATAGGCTGGGCATTGGTACGGTCATTCACACCTGTTGTGCCATAGCGAACATGACCGATTGCCATGTTGCCTTCCCCCAAGGAAGCCATTATCTGTGGGGTAAAAACATCATTTACCAAGCCCGGGTCCTTATGAAAACGAAAAACACCATCGTCGTTTACTACAATGCCACAGCTCTCCTGTCCTCTGTGCTGTAATGCAAACAGCCCATAATAGGTTGTCGCTGCAACTGTGGTGGTTTCTTTCCCAAAAACACCGAATACACCACATTCCTCATGAATTTCATTCATACACATGTTAGCACCTCGTCTATTTGCTCAGTTAATCTATAATTGGATTATTCTCCCATTAAACGCTTCAATACTTCCTGATAAGCATCTTCCACATGACCCAAGTCACGACGGAATCTGTCCTTATCAAGCTTTTCGCCTGTTACACTATCCCAGAAACGGCAGGTGTCAGGGGAAATTTCGTCAGCCAATACAAGTTGGCCATCAGCTGTTTTTCCAAATTCCAGCTTAAAATCGATGAGTTCTATATTTGCATCCTTTAAATAATGGCTTAAAATGTCATTTATTTTAAAGGAATACTTTGCGATTAAGTTGATTTCTTCTTTTGTTGCAAAATCCATCGCCAAGATATGGTATTCGTTAACCATAGGATCACCTAAATCATCATTTTTATAACAAAACTCGAGAACTGTACTTTTCATTTTTGTACCTTCCTCCAAGCCAAGGCGTTTTGCCAAGGAGCCGGCCGCGATATTTCTAACAATTACCTCCAAAGGAACGATAGAAACCTTCTTTACGACGGTTTCTCTGTCGGAAAGCTCTTCCACAAAATGGGTAGGAATTCCGCTTTTTTCCACAAGCTTCATGAGGTGATTTGTTACACGGTTGTTGATGGCACCTTTGCCAAGAATTGTGCCCTTTTTCAGACCATTGAACGCAGTTGCATCATCCTTGTAAGACACGATGCAGTAGTTTTCATCGTTGGTTGCATATACCTTTTTTGCCTTGCCTTCATACATCTGAACTGTTTTTTCCATGATAATTTATTCCTCCTAAGAATAATCATTTTACCTTTCGGCGTTTTGTAATATATATTTTGTTGAGAAAATCTCATTTTTAGGGTAATACCGCATAATTCTGTGCGTCCAACTGTGCAGTCAGATTTTTCGTCAGACAAAACAAAAAGCGCAGTGAATACTGGAGGTATTTGCGAGCATTTTTGTGCAGGCTGACGGAAAAGATGCAAGCAGATGGGCGTACAAGGCTTCAGCCGCGAATTGTGCGGTGTTGCCTTAGCTTTTTCTTGATATTCCAAGCCTTCACTTTGCTTATTATTTGTTATATTTTTCGGCTAACATACGGTCTTTTTCCAATACTTTCTTTGCATTTTCCACCCTTGCTGCAGCTAATTTTTCAGCTAATGCTTCCTCTGTTACCGCCAAAATCTGAATTGCCAATAATGCCGCATTTTCTGCGCCGTCAATGGCTACCGTTGCCACAGGCATACCGCCGGGCATTTGCACTGTAGAAAGGAGTGCATCCAAGCCGTCTAAGGTTGAAGCTTTGATGGGAATACCAATGACAGGTAAGGTCGTATTTGCAGCCATTGCCCCTGCTAAATGTGCCGCCTTTCCCGCTGCCGCAATGATTGCGCCAAAGCCGTTTTCCCTTGCACTCATAGCAAAACCTCTTGCTTCTTCGGGTGTTCTGTGAGCAGAATAAACATGAACCTCAAAAGGAACGCCGAACTTGTCCAAGGTTGTTAAAGCTTTTTCCACAACGGGAAAATCGCTGTCACTGCCCATAAGAATCGCTATTTTTTTCATGGATAACCTCCTAATGGTTATAATCGTTTTATCTTTGAACAAAAAAAGGGCATTCCTATTCCTTTGTTAGAAACAGGACTGCCCAGACGGTCGACAAAAGCAGTATGGCTCCCTGATATTTTCTTTAATTAATCAGGTTCTCCATAATCCGTCTCGGCATACCAATCGCCGATCCACTTAAAACTGCTTACTTTCAAGCTTTTTACTCCCCTGTGGTCTCCCACTGATCCGTCAGTTATAAAAAGCCCCTTAAATTGACACCCTAAGTCTAACACAAAAAAATTGCTTCTGTCAATTCAAGCGTTATCAAAAATATCAAAATATATTCTTGACACATTAAAAATCGTATGCTATACTACTGACAATTTGTAAAGAAATACATACCACCCACGAACAAACAGAGAGGAGCTGAATGAATTGAACTACATTTTACCGAATGTTAATGTATTTGTTGACGGCAGATTCGTCAATTCCAACATATTTATCATGGATGGCCTCATTTCTAAAATTTCCACTGAAAAGCCTTCCTATTCTTCCAATTATACTCTTTTTGATTTGGAAGGTTGCTTTGTATTTCCCGGTTTTATTGATGTTCACGTACATCTAAGAGAACCGGGCTTTTTTTATAAGGAAACCATTGAAGCCGGCACAAAGGCCGCAGCCCACGGAGGCTACACCACCGTTTGCACTATGCCAAACCTTTCTCCCACGCCTGATTCTAAGGAAAACCTAGCTCTCCAGCTAGAAATTATTAAAAAAAGTGCTTGCGTTCATGTTCATCCCTATGGTACGATTTCCGTCGGCGAAAAGGGCGAAGCATTTGCCGCCTATGAGGAAATTGCAGCGGATGTATGCGGTTTCAGCGATGATGGGCGAGGTGTACAAAATGACGAATTTATGCGCTCTGCCATGAAAAAAATCAGTCAATACGGAAAAATTATTGCAGCACACTGTGAGGACAATACCTTGCTTCACGGCGGCTATATCCATGATGGCGAATATGCGGCACTTCATGGACATAAGGGCATTTGCTCCGCCAGCGAATGGAAGCAAATTGAGCGGGATTTGGCTTTGGTAAAGGAAACGGGCTGCAGCTATCACGTTTGCCATGTTTCCACAAAGGAATCCATTGCCCTCATCCGTAAGGCAAAGGCCGAGGGAATTGACGTTACCTGCGAAACAGGGCCACACTACTTGGTGATGAATGATAGCATGCTGCAAGAGGACGGTCGTTTCAAAATGAATCCTCCCCTACGCAGTGAAGGCGACAGACAGGCCTTATTGGAGGGCATCAAGGACGGTACCATCGACATGATTGCCACCGACCATGCGCCCCACTCCGCCGAGGAAAAATCAAAGGGTCTTGCCGGAAGTATGATGGGCATCGTCGGCTTAGAAACCGCCTTCCCTGTTTTATATACCGAATTGGTGCAAACAGGCATCCTCACCCTGGAAAAATTAGTTGAACTGCTTCATACCAACCCAAGAAAGCGCTTTGGCATCGGCACGCCCTTGGAAGTCGGACAACCCGCAGATTTGACTGTATTTGATTTAAATAAACGGTACAAAATAAACCCCGAGGAATTTCTCTCCAAGGGCAAAAGTACCCCGTTTGCAGGAAAAGAGGTCAATGGCTGCTGCCAACTTACCCTTTGCGGCGGTAACATTGCTTACCAAAAGAAATAAAGGCTACAAAAAATTTGGCTCTCGCCAAAATACAGACTGTCGTAAAACCTTGGGCGCCGCCCAAACCTGCTTGCTTTTTGAAAAAAGCAAGACCAAAAATTTTTATTGAAACCGCATATTTATGCCGTTTCTAAAGGGTCAAGGATGCAATGGCAAAGAAGTGCCATCTGTCCGTAGGACAGCTTTGCTGTGCAAAGTGCCGAACGAAACCCTTGTGGGTGTTTGAGGGCAAAGCCCTCAATGTTTTGACTTTATCGACACCCTGAAATTTGGTTCGCCAAAATATTTACCATATCTATTTTTCTACCTTAAAAAATATAAGTTCTTACGAACGGTTTCCAAACAGCTTTCAGCTTAAAATCACCCCCTAAGGAGGGCTTTTCTTGAAACAATCACTATTCACAATCATTAAAAACGAACCCCTGACAAGCACTGTGTACCGCATGGTGCTTCAGGGGGATACCTCTGCTATTACAAAGGCAGGGCAATTTTTGAACATAAAAATAGACGGTTTATTTTTACGCCGCCCCATCTCTGTCTGCGATTA
>JAQUSU010000097.1 GCA_028710085.1 Anaerotignum sp. | reverse complement strand
TCAAATTATGAAAAAGGAGTGATTTTATTGGCAACGGCATTGCAAGGTGTGGTTATCTTAGATTTGACCCAAAAATTAACTGGAAGCTTGGCAACGATGTATTTGAAAAATTTTGGGGCAGAAGTCATCAAGGTAGAGACGCCAGAGGGTGACAAGGCAAGAAAATGGGAACCCATAAGGGATGGCGAGAGCATTTATTTTAACTACTTAAATGGTGGCAAAAAAAGTATTACATTAGACTACACTACCGAACAAGGAAAAAAAATTTTACGTAAGCTCATTCAAAAATGTGATGTTTTTTGTATTGGCGAGGATATTCCTGCTCCCGAATGTTTTGGTTTAGATTATGAAACCCTAAAAAAAGAAAAACCAGATTTAATTTATGCTGCTTACTCTTACTTTGGGCAAGAAGGCCCTATGAGGACAAAAGCGGGGAGCAGCTTGGTTGCACAAGCAAGGGGCGTTGCTATGGATATGACAGGGATCATTCACGAGGAAGCCTGTCAAGCCGGCCCCTCCATTGCAGAGCATTATGCGGCGGGATTTTTTGCCTCATCCATTGTGATGGCATTGGTTGATAATTTTGTGCGTGGCATTGGACAAAAAATTGATATTTCTCTGCAGGATTCCATCTATTCATGCATCGAAGCAGCACCAGCTGCCTATTCAACCATAGGTGAAATTCACACAAGAAAAGGAAATTTTGATCCATCCTGCGCTCCTTATGACACATTTGAAACTTCAGATGGATATGTTGCCGTAGGGTGTGCAACCCAAGTGCAATGGGAACGTTTCTGTGATGTTTTGGGCTTTGCAGATTTGAAAAATGATCCAAGGTTTTTAGACAACGAAGGCAGAAGAACGGACTATCTCCTTATTTTGCGGCCTCTGCTGGCAGAAAAAATGGTTAAGATGGAGAAGGGCTATGTGGAAAACCAATGTCGTACACAGGGAATTCCATGCTGTGCTGTTTTAAATGTGGCTGAGATTACGGATATGCCAAATACAATTGAAAACCACTTTATTAAAGAGGTGGAGAGTAAAAAACTTGGAAAACTAGTCTATCCGACATTGCCCTTTACTTTAAGTGAAACTCCATCCGAAATTTTCACAGAGGCGCCTGCTTTGGGAGAACATACGAAAGAAATTTTGGAACAATTTCAAAGTGCCGCAAAAAATAACGAAAAGGAGTGAAATAAATGGGTTTTTTAGACGGAGTAAAAGTGATTGACTTCACACACGCATATGCAGGGCCTTTCTGCTCATTAAACCTTGCAGATTTCGGCGCTGAGGTAATCAAGGTGGAACGTATTGACGGCGGAGATCAAGCAAGAACTTGGGGACCTTTCAAAAATGATTATAGTGCATATTATGCTTCCTTTAATCGTGGTAAGAAAAGCATTACCTTAAATATTGCAAGCCCCGAAGGAAAAGAGATTATTTTTAATTTGGTAAAAGATGCAGACATTGTGTGTTCAAATTTTAAAGCGGGAACCTTGGAGAAATATGGCATCACATATGATGAAATGAAAAAAATCAAGCCTGACATTATTTATGCATCCATTTCCGGTTTTGGAACGGAGGGAGTTCTTTCAAAATTTGCCGCATATGATAACGTGATTCAGGCCCTCAGCGGAATTATGGATGTGAATGGTTTTGAAGACAAAGTGCCAACTAAAATTGGCCCAGCCATTGGCGATAGCTATTCTGGTTTAATTTTATATCTTGGCATATTCATTGCCTATTATCATCGCCTGCGTACAGGGCATGGTCAAAAGGTTGATGCTACCATGCTGGGATCGTTGTACACCCTATTAGAGTATCCTATTTTGGAATATACCAATAATGGCAAAATTCTTTCAAGAAGCGGAAACACAAGCCATTATTGTGCTCCTGCGGATATTTTTCAGGTGAAAGATGGCTATATCGCCCTTACAGTGAAAAATGACGTAATGTGGCAAACTTTTTGCGAAAAAATGTCCTTGCAGCAGCTGCTTGGGGACGAAGATTTTCAATCCAATGAAAAACGCGTTGCAAACAAACAGCGCCTGAAAGAAATGCTTTTGCCTGCTTTTGCACAAAAAACCATGGACGAAATGGAAGGGCTTTTTTCGGATACCCAAATTCCTGTATCAGCGGTCATTGATATTGTAAAATCTTTAGAGGATCCGCATTTATTGGCAAGAAAAATGGTGATTGAAGTCAATGATCCTGTAATTGGTCCGTTAAAGCTAGTTGGTAACCCAATGAAGCTGTCGGAAAATGAACCGATTTTAGATGTTCCTTCCCCAACGTTGGGAGAACATACTGGCGAAATTCTGGCATCCTTAGGATATAAAGCAGAAGAAATAACCCAATTGAAAGAGCGTAATGTTGTCTGAGTATTTGGATTAAAGTAAAAATCTATCATTATGATTCATTAGACTTAAGGGGGGATTTTTAAATGAAGCAAGAAAAAACAAATTCGCTAAAGGATCGATACGAAGTTGCTTTAATGGTAATAAGTGTTGTGATTATTATTGCTTTAGTGGTGGGATTGACCCTTTTTCCGGAACAGGGAACGCAAATGGCAGGTCAGGTTATGAAAGTTTTAACCCATACTTTTGGTTCAACCATGCAGATTATTACAGCGATCATTTTACTTTTCTTAATTGGTCTTGGTTTTTCGAAATATGGCAATATTCGTTTTGGGAATGAAAAGCCGCAGTATAAAACAGTGAGTTGGGTTGCAATGATGTTTTTTACCGGCTTGGGCGCAGGAACGGTTTATTGGGCATTTTTAGAGTGGGGCTACCACTTCAATGCAGCACCTCAATTAGCCGGGGTTCCCATCAGTGAAGCATACGCATATGAACTTTCTCTTGCGTATGCAATTTATGACTGGGGCCCGGCTGCATGGGCACTTTTATGTGTTTTTGTGCTTCCGTTTGCTTATCATTATTATATTAAAAAAGATAATGAATTGCGTTTTAGTGCTCTGTGTAAATATTCAGTTGGCGAAAAAAGAGTAAATGGTTGGTTTGGGAAAATTGTAAACTTCCTCTTTATCTTTGCCGCCGTTGGTTCTATCTGTATTTCTGCCGGTGCCTCTGCTTCTACGATTGCTGCAGCGGTTGCAAGCTTATTTGGCATCCCTACCTCTTTTGTATTAATGGTTGGCGTTTTGGTTGGAACAGCGGTCCTGTACTCTATAACATCTCTGTTGGGTATTGAAAAAGGCATGAGAAAAATCAGTGATTGGAACGTGTATTTCTGCATTGCATTGCTTTTGTTTATTTTCATTGCAGGCCCTACACAGTATATTTTGGATTCACTGGTAAACTCCTTAGGCTTGCTGTCTAAAGAATTTGTTCGTATGACACTTTGGACTGATCCAGTGGCACAGACGGGTTATCCTCAGGACTGGACTGTATTTTATTTAGTTTATTGGTTGGTATTTGGGCCCTTTACAGGTCTTTTTGTGGCAAAAATTTCAAAAGGAAGAACCATTAGAGAAATTATTATTAATATGCTTATTACAGGAACTGCCGGACTATTTTTCTTCTTCGGTATTGTAACAGCTTATCAGCAGCACTTAAGAATGGATGGGATTTTGGATATTCCTGCAATGCTTGCAAATGGTCAATCTGAAATAATTGCAGAGGCAACTATAAACACATTGCCATTTAATAAAATTGCTATGGTATTATATTTAGTTGTTATTGTATTGTTCCTTGCAACCACATTAGATGCAACTTCCTTCACCCTTTCTTCCACAGTAAGCAAGGGGCTAAAGGAGAATGAAGAGCCTAAAAAAGTATTGAAATTTATGTGGTGCCTGATTTTAGTTGCAATTCCTCTTGCCATTGCGTATATTGGCACAGACATCAATACAATTAAAGCAATTGTATTAGCCACAGGCTTGCCGTTACTTGCAATTCTTGCAATCATTTACCATGGGTTTTTACGGGAAATGTATAGGGATTATGGAGATAAATCAAAAGATGATATTATTAAAGAATCAAAAATCATAAATGAATCATTCTAAAACAGGTTAAACTCAGACAACCTCTTTATTAATAAAATTTCCAAAATATACATAGACTTCCCAAAATGAAGGTCTTTTGAACTTGTTTCAAAAGACTTTCGTTTTGTTGAAATAAATGGTTTTGGGAGGAATTTTTTGGTATAATAAATAAAATATGTCATATGAATCGTTTACAGAAAAAAGGAAGGGGTGTCTTGATGGAAGAAAAAGAAAATATTATCTCTTCGGAGGTGCTTCGCGGCGTTATGGATCAGCTCCATGATGAAATTATGATTTATGATAATAATTATCGTTTGGTGTATGTAAATCAGGCGAGCTTGCGACACTACGGCATTCCTGCGGAAAAATTAATTGGGAAACAGTTTGATGAATTAGATCAAGTTTATTGGGGAAATTCAACCCTCCCTTTGGTTTATAAAACGAAGCAAATGGTAACAAAAAGGCAGATAACAAATTTGGGACAGGATATTTTGACAATTTCTGTACCGATTTTTGATGACAAAGGCAATATTCAATATGTTGCCCAAAATGTAAATGACATCTATTATATTAATCAAATCAGCAAAACAGAAGAAGCCTCCGTTTTAGTTATGAAGGACAAATCGGAAAAGGAAGCTTTCTTATATAAAAGTGAAAAAATGAAGGACATTCTTTCTATGGCAGAGAAGCTCAAAAATATTCAAGCGCCGATGCTTATTTTAGGAGAAACGGGTACTGGAAAAAGCTTTTTGGCGCAGCATATTCACAATTGCTGTAACCGCAGTAAAAAACCTTTTGTGGTATTAAATTGTGCATGCATGAACCCCAACCTGATTGAATCGGAATTGTTTGGTTATAAGAGGGGCGCCTTTTCGGGTGCCAGTGCAAGTGGGAAAAAAGGAATCGTTGAAATTGCCGATGGCGGTACGTTGTTTTTAGATGAAATTTCTGAAATCCCTTATGAATTACAAAGTAAATTGCTGTTATTTTTGCAAAGTCAAGAGTTTATCCCGATTGGTGGGGAGAAGAAGCAAAAAGTAGATGTGAGAATTATTGCTGCCACAAACCGTAGCTTAAAGCAGATGGTGCAAGCTGGGTCTTTTCGGGAGGACTTATATTTTCGGTTAAACACTTTCGAAATTACAATTCCGCCCCTTCGAGAGCGTAAATCGGATATCATAATATTACTGCAATATTATTTGCAGCATTTTAATCATATTCATGGGCAGGGACACAGGTTTGATGAAGAAGCACTGAAGATTTTAGAATATTATGCTTGGCCAGGAAATGTAAGAGAGCTTTCCCATGTAATGGAAAAATTAGTCGTTTTATCAAAAGAAGAAGCAATTCATATTTCGGATTTGCCGAAAGATCTATTTCAAATTACTTCGGAACAGAGAACGCTGGATATACATCGTGGATTAAATGATGTTTTGGAAGAAGTAGAACGGGAAATGGTGCTGGCTGCATATAAAAAATATCAAACCAGTGTAAAGGTAGCAAAGGTTTTAGGCATCAGTCAACCAAAGGCCTATCGATTAATTCAAAAATACATTGATGTATAAATGATTTACTTACTTTATCAAAAGAAAATGGATTGGATAGGAGGCTATGATGAAAAAGTATTTTTGGTTGGTTAGTTTGATAATTACTGTGGTATTATTAGGGGGGTGCAAATCCGAAACTGTTCAAAATGAAATGATATTGAAAGTGAATGATACGTTGTATTATGGAACGGATGAGGTGGGCCCGATGGGAGATTCTGGGTGCGTTGAAGGGAAAATCAAGTCTTCGGTTGAGTCAAACGCTATTCCAACCGAAAATGGTTCTTCTAATTTTGGGTGTATAGGAAACTCTTATACATTTGATTATGGAGATGGATTTATTATGGTGGTTTTAGACGATGAAGCGTGGCATTGTTTTTATACTGAAAATGCAGAGTAATAGCATAACTGTTGATACAAGTTAGCCTTATGCTTAAAAAGTTGGACAAATGCTTAACAGGGTATGTGCATGGACAAGGGAAAAGGTGCATTCTAAGTTAAGAAAGTACAAAATGAAGCAGTGTTTCCCTAATTGACGTTAAAAGAAGGAGAAAATATGAACGGACAAAATAGATCTGATATTAAAATTGGTGCAACAGTAAAAATCGTATTGAAAGCGGACCAAAGAACAGGGAAGCTCACGGAGGGAATCGTCGGGAAAATACTGACCAACAGCAGCTTTCACCCACATGGTATCAAGGTAATGTTAACGGATGGACAAGTGGGACGGGTTCAGGAAATTTTATAATGTACACAATTTGTTTTTGAGATTTTCATTAATCGTTTCCACATAAAGCATAAAAATATAATTTTGTTAGTTTTTGAAAATTTTCTGAGAAGTTTGCAAAAACTAATATTTATATGGAAAATCATTCCTGGAAGTGGTATAATATAAATTAGAAAAATTTAACACTAACCAATTGGTTTTAAGAAGAGGGGGCGTAATTTTAAACATAGTTTTTATGTGTAAGACATATCAAAAGAATTTGAAGGAGGTAGACATGAAACGGAAATCGAAAAACTCAGGTAGAGCAATATCTATGGCTTTAGCTGCCTCAATGTTAGTTGCACCTGTGAATGTAGTGTTAGCTGCATCAACGGATATTCAAGGACACTGGGCAGAAAAAACAATTACCGAATGGCAAGATAAAGGCTTGATTAGTGGTTACCAAGATGGTACCTTTCAGCCGAATAGACCTACAACAAGGGCAGAGTTTGCCCGTATTATGAATCAAGCCTTAGGCTTAAACAGCAAAGGAACCGTTGCTTTTTCCGATGTTTCCGTCAGCGATTGGTTTTATAATGATGTTGCCATTGCATTGGGAGAAGCATATACAGCGGGCTACCCAGACGGAACCTTTAAGCCAAACGAAACAATAACCAGAGCCCAGGCAGCTGTATTTATTGCAAATGCCATTGGTGCATCAGGCGGTTCCGTTGCAGCCTTTACGGATTCTGCTGCGATTCCTGCATGGGCAAAGGACTCTGTAGGCGCAATTGTGGAAAAGGGCTACATGAGCGGGTATCCCGACGGAACCTTTAACCCGAATGCAGTTTTAACCAGAGCAGAAGCAGTTTCTACCTTAAATAGAATCATGGGAGCTGCTACGGACGAGAAGGAAACACCCGTATCTGACGAAGATGTTGTCATTGATAAGGATGACACGAAGCTTGAGAATCAAACCATCGAAGGAAATTTAACGATTTCTGAAAAAGTTGGCGATGGCGAAGTTTATTTAAAGAACGTTGAAATTAAAGGTGATTTAATTATACAAGGCGGCGGAGATGACTCTATTTACGTAGAAGACACAACCGTTGAGGGTAAAACAGTCTTAGATAGGAAGAATGTTCGCCTTCAAGTTTCGGGGAAAACAAATCTTTCTAAAGTAGAAATTAAAAAAGCATGTAACTTTAATGCAAGCAACTTTACTGGTGAAGTAGGAACAATCACAATCACAGGGGCTATTTCTGATCAAACAACAATCGGCGTGCCAGCTGATAAATTGTATGTAGACGGAAAAGCAAATCTCTTGCTTAAAAAAGTCATTGGCGAAGTAGTTGTGGATGAAGATGCAGGGGGTTCTAAATTAGAATTGGACAAAGCTGCAAAAGTATC